>JAAZEW010000305.1 GCA_012512055.1 Bacillota bacterium
AGCACCAAAGCTGACACAACAAACCTTACTATATGGCGAAGCCAGTCACCCACCTGCTTTCACCCCCTGCAGTCAGAATTCGCTGGATACTAAATATAGAGTAACCAGATATTGACGCAATATGCACCATGCTATAGCTCTAAGTAGATCGCCATAAGTAATCGACGGCTCTCGAAAATGTAAGTACCATGTGGGGTTGCCGGTGTTGCACTAAGGAGACGGCTCCCCAAGCGGGTTGCCTTGACGAAATCCGGCCCGTATGCCGGTGGCCGGATTTTGACACCCTCGTTGCAATCACCGGCCTCAGAAAACGCACGTACCGTGCGGGGCCACCCAAGACAATCGGAAAACCGGCGAAAACTAATGAACGAGACCGTTGGACTTCTCCAGTAACCGCCGGTTTCGCCGAAAACGTCGGCCGGTTTTTGCGATGCGGGCGGGCTGTGTTAACATAATATAAAAGAGAACAACGGTCTTATGAACTCATACTTAGGGATGAGACTTCGAAGTTGTCACCGCCCCGCCAGTATAAGGATTATGTCCATTACATTTGTGCCTGTAGGCCCTGTTACGACAAGATCTCCTATTGCTTCAAAGAAGTGATAAGAGTCGTTATTGGCAAGATAGTCCCTTGCGGATAAGCCCAGTCCCCTTGCTGCTGCAAGTGTGTTGCCTGAAGCTATGGCGCCTGCCGCATCAGTCGGGCCGTCGGTTCCGTCAGTGCCTGCAGCCAGGATAAGGATGTTGTCAATGTTCTCGATGTCCAGTGATGCTTGGAGGGCAAGCTCCTGGTTACGTCCACCGGTACCTTTGCCTTTCAGGGTAACCGTGGTTTCTCCGCCTGCTATCACACAGGTAGGCCTTGGGATTGGCCTTCCGCTCACGGCAATCTCACGGGCGATTGCTGCCATGACCCGCGCGACCTCTCTTGCCTCTCCTTGGACGAATGAAGATAGCACCATCGGGTTGTATCCCAAAGAACCGGCACATTTCGCAGCAGCGTTGATTGCGCCTGCGTTATTCGCGATTATTACGTTGACTACATTCTGAAAAACGGCGTCGCCGGGCTTGGGAGTCTCAGGGTGTTCATTTCTTGCGCCGGCTTGTAAGTGGCTAAGCACATTGGCGGGAACACGCTGCGTCAAATCGTACCTGGCCAGCACATCGAGAGCAGTAGCAAACGTTGTTGTGTCAGGGACGGTAGGCCCGGACGCGATTACATCCAAATCGTCTCCGATAACATCTGACAGAAGGAGTGATACTACGCGGGCAGGTGTCGCAGCTTGTGCAAGTCTACCGCCTTTAATATCGGAAATGTGCTTTCGTACTGCGTTGACCTGGTGAATCGTCGCTCCGCTTTCAAGAAGAGCCCGTGTAGTCTCTTGTTTCGATATGAGGTCTATCCCGGAAGTGGGCTGTGGCAACAGGCTGGAGCCTCCTCCGGAGATGAGGCATATTACCAGATCCCGCTCTGTTGCGTCCTTCACGAGAGTAAGCAGCCTACGAGCACCGTCTATGCCGGATTGGTCAGGCACAGGGTGGCCTGCCTCCCATACCGTTATCTTCCTCAAGGGTTCTCCGTGGCCGTACTTGACATTGATTAGCCCCTCACTAATCAAATCTCCCAGAATCTCTTCAATAGCCACTGCCATCCTTGCGCTGCCTTTTCCGGCGCCGACTACGATTACTCTCTCCACTCCCTCAAGGTCATATCTATGGGAATCTACCTTGAGGAAGCGCCCTTCTCTGATAACATGAGAATGTACAGCTTTGTAAGGATCTACTGCACCCAGCGCACTGTCAAGGATTAGGCGCAAGTCCGCCTTTAACCGCTCCAAGCCACTCCCGCCGGATTTCGGTTCTGACATCAATAAGGACGCCTCCTAAGCACTCGTATTTCCCTCTTTCCTGGATTCGGTTCTTTCCCGGGTGTCGTTTTGTCCCGGGTGCAGTTTTTTCCCGGGTACGCCGGCTATCGTCGCTTCGTCCAAGTGTCTGCCCCGTACTTCTCGGAGATTAGATCCTCTACAAATAATAATTCCTCAGGAAGCAATTGGCCCTCAACAAGTTCTACAGGACTAATATGGCCCCTGATGCCTGAGATAACAGCTTCTTCCACTTCCTTAAAGCTTACGGCACGTCCCAGTATGGCTTCAATTGAGGTAGCCTTTTCCAGAAGCTGTGTCGAGGCCTGATCCCTGGCATCAGGATCATCATACCGCAACACCCGGCATACTTTATCCGCGTCAAGTGTGACGAGGATAGACCCGTGCTGAAGGAACACTCCTTTTAGCCGAGCTTGTGCACTACCCACCAGCTTCTTGCTGCCTGCGACTACTTCGTACCATGAAGGCGAATCAAAACACGCCCCTGACTGAACGCCTTGATCCGGCGCGCGACGGGTTCGTGATTCCTTCCGATAAGCGTCAGCCAGGCTTCCCGCACCTTGCCTGCCCTGAATTTCAGCTTCTATTCCAAAGATAGCAAGTCCTTTCACTATCCCCTCTGTAGCCAAATAGAAGGAATCCCGAAGATCCGGAGGGAGCAGAGGATCGTCTTCACTGATTATGAAGCTATAGGTAACCTCATTATCATGAAGGACAGCTCTTCCTCCTGTCGGACGCCGCACTACATCCACTCCCAGGCTCCTGCAACTGTCAGGATCTACATCCCTCTCATAAGATTGCAGCCGGCCAAGGGACAGGGCAGGCGGCACCCAGCCGTACAGTCTGAAGGTAGGGGGAACTACCTTCTTCGCCACATGAATCATAATAGCTTCATCTACAGCCATGTTCCAGGCACCGGAATTATGTCCTGTGCGAAGCAGTCTCCACTTCATTGTTCTTCCTCTCCCACCTGGCTTTACTTCCACCTGGCTCGCCTTCAGCCAAGCCCCTCTTCCATCCGCCGCGTCCACCTAACTCATCTTCCGCGCAGCTCACCTTCAGCCCGGTCCGCCTTCCATCCCGGTCTCCCTCCATCCGGGTCTTGGCCGGCCCGACCTTTCCTCCGCCCGGCTCTTCTTCTGCCAGGCTCTTCGTCCATCCGGCTTTACACCCACCTGGCTCACCTTCCGCCCGGCTTTTCCTCCATCCGGGTCTTCCTCCGCGCAGCTCTTCTTCTGCCAAGGTCTGCCTCCACCCGGCTTCACTCCTACCTGGCTCGCCTTCCGCTAGGCTCACCTTCCGCCCGCCAGGCTCTTCTTCCATCCGGTTCACCTTCTGCGCGGCTCCTATTCCGCCCGGCTTTTCCTCCATCCGGCTTAACTTCTGCCGGGTTGTACCTTGCTTGCCTATGCCTCAATCCGGACCTGCTTCCACTTGAATCAAGTCCGGCATGTTCACTTAGGGCCGTTCCACACACTTAAGTCCTGCTTCCAGCAGACAGCTCTCAGTCTCCGCTTCTGTCAATGGCCTAGGATAATTGAACGTGACTCCTCCGGGACGCTCATTATAATATGGCCTGTTACAATCCGGACAGCCCGAGGTCTCAAATGGAGAGCCGTCACTTATTAGTCTTCTAAGAGTTGCAAGATCCAAACGTATATCGAAAATGCGTCCGTCAACATAGGCGAAATCCTCATCTGTCACATGCCCTCCGGTAATAAGATGCCGGGCTATTTGCACCCTGCGGTACGTATCCCGTTGCGGCTGAGGAACACACTCCATTGGCGTTCCCTTAACAGGCGTAAACGCAAAAAGCCCTATCGTTATCCCAAGGTCTTTCATATACTGCATTATGCTCACCAGTTCCTCCTCTGTCTCTCCGAGGCCGACTATCAGGTGGGTGCTGATTCTCCCCGGGAAACGGGCGGAAGACTCTTCAAGGAGCCTCAGAGTTCCGGCCCAGGATCCTGATCCCGCTTTGGTTCTTTCATGTACGCGCTGAGTCGCAGCGTCCAGCGCAATTCCTATCCTGTCTACTCCTAATGAGAATAGGCTCTCCACATCAGAGACAGAAGAAGGGTGGTATGACAGCGATATCCGGTAATTAGGTCCGTACGCTTGTCTAACCTTTACCATATCGCTGACTAATTCTTCGGTGGCTTTCCGTGCGGCAGGTGTGGAAGTCACCTGGACGCACACTCGCTGCAGGAATGGGTTATCTTGGGCAAGAGCGTCAAGAACCTGCTGAGTAGGATAACGGGGCCAACTCACTCTGGAGAGGAGGTCTTCAGAACTGTTGCTGGATCTCGCCTGAGCACAAAATGCGCATCGCGATACACATCCCCCGCAAGTCATCAAATAGGCTGTGCTGGGAAGAATATCGCAACGGACATTTGCCAGCCCTAAGGCTGCCGCTGTGCCCACAGATACCCTTATAGTCCGGTTCTCGTTCAAAGTGCACAGCACTCCTCTATCCATGATGCATTGAGCCCTAGCCTTGAAGCCTCCGCTCGACCCTGCTGTGATGGCACTACTATCCGGTTCACCCCTGCTCGTACTGACATAGGATCCAGCACATGTCTGTACCTGCCATGAGGACGCATGCACCCAAGGTAAATCGGTGTCTGAGGAAATAGGCACCTTGCAGTGGCAATTATACGAGCCACGCCTTCAATCGGCGGAGGCATGCAGTTTTCATAGAGAGTCCCCGATGTAGGAATGAATACGATAAAAACAATAGCGTCAGCCCCGATTTCGGTTAGGGCACAGAGCGCGTCGAGCTCTCCTGAAATCTGTCCGCCATGCAAGCCAATGCAGATATGAGGGATTACTTTTACATGCTGTCTTAGCATGGAGTATGTCCTCAGAAAATCCTCTCCGGAGGCTGGAAAGCCGTAGACGTCCCTGATAGTGTCCTCATCAACCAGAAAATCGAATGAAACCACCTGGCAGAAAGGAGCGACGTTCTTTATCATCTCTTCAGAGGCCAGGCCAAGGTGCATATTGAGCCGCCATTTTGACGAAAGCTCAGGGAGCACGTGGACATACCGTTCCACCGGAACCCTGCCGAAGGAATCGCATCCACCGCTCACAAGACAACTGGAAATCTGAGACGGGTCAAGCTCGCCTCTACGTTCAATGGGAAGCATATGCCTAAGATACTTACCCCCGCAATGAGCGCACTTGAGGGAGCATGCGGTTCCGGTAACGCTCAGAACTCCAGTACGAATTGGGTTTACCCAGCTAATGCTTGACCCAAAGTTGCTGACACGGATATCCCATGCAGCTTTCATCAGACTCTCCAGCGGCTGGGCCCCTAATGACTTCATCTCTGATTCCACACGGGGGTTTGCCATATTCATCAGCAGTTCTCCCTACGAATACCGGGGATAACGAAAGAACTCGGCTTCCGTCGTTACGGAAGAATTCCACTTCTGCCGTTACGGAAGGATTCCGCTTCTGTTGTTACGGAAGAATTCGGCTTCCGCAGTTGCTGTGTTTCCTGAGTTAGCAGGGTTACCTGCGCTCTTAACCTCAAAGCGATCCGCAGATGAAAGCGCAGGTAACCCTCAACATCAAAGCAAAGCGTTTGTTCTTGTAGCTAAAGTAGAACTTCTACGATCCTAAAGAATCATCTACTCCTCCGGCGGAGTCCAACGCAATACCGGTCGCCTCGCAGCAGTAACATCATCCAGCCTACCCACAACTGTATCATGTGGCGCTGTCTGTAGCTTCTCAGGTGAGGTTTCAGCAAGCTGCGCTATTTTGATCATCGCCTCGATGAAAGCATCGAGGGTTTCTTTTGATTCCGTCTCCGTAGGCTCAATCATCATGGCTTCCCTGACAATAAGGGGGAAGTATACCGTCGGAGCGTGGAATCCCAGATCAAGAAGGGCTTTAGCAATATCATTAGTGTGAACTCCGTATTGAAGCTGGCGAGACGCGTCAATCACGAATTCATGTTTGCAGTGACGATCATAAGGTAAGTGATAGTATTTCTCAAGCCTTCTCATGATGTAATTCGCATTAAGAACTGCAGTCTCAGCCACTTTACGCAATCCTTCAGCTCCAAGCGACCTAATGTATGCAAATCCCTTTACCATGACATTGAAATTGCCGTAGAACCCTTTCACTGTACCAATGGAGTGAGGCCTGCCGTAGTCTAGGATGTATCTGTCACCCTGCTTCGCGACAACAGGCACAGGGAGAAACGGGGCCAGGATCTCTTTAACTGCAATAGCTCCGCAGCCCGGGCCGCCGCCGCCGTGCGGAGTAGAGAAGGTTTTATGCACATTGTAGTGGAGGACGTCAAAACCCATGTCTCCCGGACGTACTATACCTACTATTGCGTTCATGTTAGCGCCGTCATAATAGAGAAGTCCTCCGGCATCATGAACGATTTTAGCGATTTCAGTAACGTTTTCATCGAAGAGGCCCAATGTATTGGGGTTTGTCAACATGAGAGCTGCAACATCGTCAGATACAGCTTCGCGCAGGGAATCAAGATCAACTCCCCCTCGTTCATCTGACTTTACCTCAACCACACTGTATCCACAAAATGCAGCACTGGCTGGGTTAGTTCCGTGAGCCGAGTCAGGCACTATCACCTTGGTCCTCTTCTTGCCTTCTCCGCGGCTCTCATGATATGCCCTTATTAACATGAGCCCTGTGAGTTCGCCATGAGCCCCTGCCGCAGGTTGAAGCGAAGCTTCGTGCATCCCGCTGATTTCACACAGATCGCGTCCGAATTCGTACATCAGTTGCAGCGCGCCCTGAGCCAGTTCTTCAGGCTGATACGGATGGATGTTGTTGAATCCTGAAAGAGCTGCAACATCCTCATTTATCTTAGGATTATACTTCATGGTACATGATCCGAGAGGGTAGAATCCTTGATCTACGCCGAAATTTCGCCGGGACAAAGCGGTATAGTGACGAACCAGGTCGACCTCACTTATTTCAGGCAAAGAAGCATGCTGATTTCGAATTGCCCAATCCGGTAACAAGTCTCGCTTCTCACTCTTTGGCACATCGAGCTCGGGCAAGGAATAGGCTTTGCGGCCAGGCTTACTCTTTTCGAAAATCAGTGGCATACTCATACTAATCCCTCCAATGCCCGACATAGTGCATCAATCTCTTCTTTGGTTCGCTTCTCCGTCACTGCAACTAACATGGAATCAGACAGGCCGGAATAGAACCTTCCAAGCGGCAGCCCACCCAGAATGTCGGCCTCGAGAACGCCTTTGGAAAGCTTCTCCGGCTCGACAGGTGTTCTTACTACGAATTCCTTGAAGAAGGGTGCAGAGTACTTTTGCTCAAACCCGGGAATCTCGCAAAGCTTCCCACACGCGTAATGCGCTTTCTCAATACACTGCTCTGCAATTTCCTTTATCCCTTGTTTCCCTAGCCATGATAGGTATACTGTTGCAGCAAGAGCGCAAAGCGCTTGGTTTGAGCAGATGTTTGATGTTGCCCTGTCTCGCCTGATATGCTGCTCTCTGGCTTGAAGCGTCAGGAGATATCCTCGGCGTCCCTGATCGTCATGTGTCTCGCCTGCAACTCGACCGGGCATCTGTCTCATATGTTCTTTACGGCAGGTCAGGAAACCCAGATGCGGCCCGCCAAAGCCCATAGGAATTCCAAGACCCTGGCCTTCACCTACCGCGATATCAGCTCCATATTCGCCCGGAGGAGCTATGATGCCTAGAGAGATCGGATCAACACACGCGACAAAGAGCGCCTTCTTCTCGTGAGCCGCTTCCGCCGCAAGCGCCATGTTTTCTATGCACCCGAAAAAGTTCGGGCTTTGCAGAATGACACAAGCCGTCTTATCAGAAACAAGATCTCGTACCGCTTCGATATCGGTTGCACCGTCTTTGAGAGGAACCTCTGTTATATTCAGCTCCAGGTTATGTGCATATGTTCTTAATGTCCTACGATAGTCAGGATGTACTGCTCGCGAAATGATCACTTCTTGTTTGCGAGTCAACCTGCTCGCCATCATTGCAGCTTCAGCAATTGCAGTCGCACCGTCATATAGCGAGGCATTGCTGATATCCATAGCAGTAAGCTCGCACATGAGTGTCTGGTATTCAAAGATGGATTGGAGCATTCCCTGACTTACTTCCGCTTGGTACGGAGTATACGACGTGTAAAACTCGGACCGTGAGATGATATGCTTCACAACGCTAGGTACATAGTGGTCATAGACACCTGCACCCAGGAATGAAACCATACGATCAGTTGTAGTGTTTTTTCCAGCAAGGTCATACATGTACTTCATGAGCTCGAATTCGGACATCGCAGGTGGTAGGTTTAGTTTGCGATCAAGCTTGACATGGGAAGGAACGTCCGAGAACAGCTCATCAACACTGGAAACACCTATGGTTTTCAGCATCTCACTACGGTCCTCACTTGTATGGGGAACGTAGTTCATTACTCACCAGCCTCCTTGGCAACGTGAGCTTCGTATTCCTCTTGAGACATCAGATCCTCGGCTTCCTTCGGGTCAGTCATCTCAATGACAGCAACCCATCCCTCGCCGTACGGATCTTCATTTAGCAGTTCAGGCTGAGTATCCAATGCTGTGTTGACCTTTATGATCTTTCCGCTCACGGGGGCAAAAATCTGATCCGCAGTCTTCATCGAATCGAGATCTGCGAGCTCTGAACCTTTCTCTACATCCGCCCCTTCATCAGGCAACCCTAGTCCGACAATTGCACCAAGTTGATCCTGGGCAAAATAGGTAATGCCTACAGTTGCTTGGTTTCCGTCTACACGCACCCATTCATGCTGTTCGGTGTACTTCAGATCTTTAGGATACACGTTACTTCTCCTCCTTACCTTCAAGGCTTATTGAAAGCCTAGATCCATTGATTGTCTCCTTCTGATACCCTTGACGTTGTCCTACAAAGCCGGCGCTAACCGCGAGAATAGTGGGACAATTCATTGTTTCACGTGGAACATCGGTTCCACAATACACGGTAATCCTATTCTTACTTAGCTTTTCTTACCTTCGCCTCTACGAACGGGGGCCTCACAGATTCTGCAAGGATTTTCTTCCCTCTAATGACAATATGGAACTGATTCCCTGGCTTGGCCAGCTCCGGAGGGCCAAAACACATACCAATACCTATACCAAGCGTCGGAGACAGAGAACCGCTTGTTACAGCCCCCACTACCTTACCGTCTTTCTCGACCTGGAACCCTGTCCTGGGTACGCCACGCTCGAGCAACTTGAATCCTGTAAGTCGTCTGGAAATACCTTCCTTCCTGACCCGCTCGATAGAATCCTTCCCCACAAAATCCCCCTTCGTCCTGGACACAATCCAGCCTAGCCCTACCTCCAGAGGATTGGTCTTTGAATCCAGCTCATTCCCGTAGAGAGAGTAGCCCATCTCAAGGCGCAAGGTGTCACGGGCCCCGAGCCCGATAGGTTCAATATTAAACTTAGAACCGGCACGGAGCAAAGCATCCCACAGCTTCTCGGCATGAGTATGGTCAAAGAATAGCTCAAATCCATCTTCGCCTGTATATCCGGTACGAGATATCAAGCAGTCAACGTCTGCCACACGCCCCGAAGTGAACTGGTAGTAGTAGACTTTGTCCAGATCCGTCTCGGTCAATTGGGCAAGCAACGCTGCTGAGTCAGGCCCCTGTATAGCCAGGAGAGCGGTTTCAGGCGATTCGTCCTTAATCTCTACACCGTCTTCTGCATGAGACCTGAGCCAGTCTATGTCCTTATCAGCGTTGGAAGCATTTAGGACAAGGTAATATCCATCCTCTGTCCTGCAGGCTAAGATATCATCGACTATTCCGCCATCAGGATAACAGAGTAGCGTGTACTGAGCCTGGCCTGCAACTAACGTAGACACATCGTTACTGGTAACCTTCTGCAGGAATTCGAGAGCCCGTGGACCGGATATTCTAACTTCTCCCATATGACAGAGATCGAATAGACCCACTTCCTGTCGTACTTTCTTGTGCTCCTCTACGATTCCTCGGTAATACACCGGCATTATCCAGCCGCCAAAATCGATCATTCTTGCCCCGGCGCGAATATGAGCATCGTATAGAGGAGTTTTCATTGGTTCACCACCGTGGGTTTCTGTCATGTCAAGCACCTCCTTGATTATTCTTAAGAAAAAAACGGGCAAAGTTTGCTGCCCGTTTCCCTGTCCTGTCGCCTGAGAGATTCCCCGTCTGCCGGCAGAGCGGGCGGGTTACTCCTTCGGCGGCGCTCCTGCGTAAGTAGAATGCGCCTCTCCAGAGGTCCGTCAGCCGGAGGTGCTTTTGCCTGAGAGTTTGGACACCTTTCGGCTTGAAAGATATCTTGCTCCTACGGCTCCTTCTTCTACGGATCGTTAGATACCCCTTGATCCTGTGAAGGCATCTCCCTCTGGCTTCATCCGGCAACCTATTCAATACTGTGTCCTTGAGCAGATATATTCGTCAGCACTTCTTACCGGCATTCTCATGGAAAACACAAAGCATTCCCGGAGTACGGGGGTAAGCCTGACTTCATAAATACACCGGTTGGAACCGACACTTACTAGATTCCCATTACTATATTAGACTAAAACACCCTGATTCCTTCTTTCCTGCAACTACGTTAGGAGAGAAAAACGCGCCTTTTATCCCTCAAAGAACTGCACAATTCAGCCTTAAACATGATATCATGGTCTATGATCAAAAATATTGCCATCATAGACCCCAACAGCCTATCACTTGAATATCTATGCAACAAGGGCATGCAGCGAGGTTATTTGAGTGAAGGAGAGACAATGATAGGAGGTCACCTCTATGTATCAGCTACTTGAGAG
>JAAZEW010000350.1 GCA_012512055.1 Bacillota bacterium
AGGAATGCAGTCCCCTGAGCTGCCTGTCGCCATCCCCTGGCCATGACTGCAAATATCACAGCAGAGGGATAGGTTTTCCTGGGGAAACCTGCCTTTTGGCTTCGATGCTCAAGGGGGTACGATAGAATGATTCCCACCAGGATTTGGAGCAAAGAAGTGCGCGATTCTCGGTTAGCAATCTCAGGACATACTCGCGAGAAACCCTTTCTGTTGGTGTTGCCTGTCCTTGTATTCATTTTGGCGTTCACTGTATTTCCCCTTGTTTACTCTCTCAACTTAAGTCTTAGAAACTTCGTTCTTACGCAGCCCTGGGATACTTCTTTCGTCGGCCTGCGCAATTTCAAAGAGGTCATTTCCAGTGAGTATTTCGGAACATCACTTTCGAGCACCCTCAGGTTCGCTTTTACCGCTGTTATCACCGTCCTTCTCTACGGCATCACTGTTGGATTGCTGATGCACTCTAAACTCAGGACATCACACATACTTCAAGTATTGATACTCGTACCTTGGGCTATTCCTGCGGCAGTAGCAGGTATCATGTGGAAATGGATTCTCCACAGTGATTACGGTGCATTAAACGCATTTCTAGTACAGACAGGCTTCATGAAAGACTACTACTCGTGGCTCAGCGCCCCAAGCACTGCCAGAATATGTATTGCAATTGCCCATGTCTGGAAAGAGGGTTCCCTGGCCTCTGTATTGATTCTTGCCGGACTTCAGACAATACCTGAGGAACTCCGTGATGCTGTTTACTGCGACGGCGGAGGGCCGCTGACCTATTTTCGATACGTTATTCTGCCTTTCCTGAGACCGACATTGTTGGTGATATCAATCTATGAAACGATGATCGCAATTTTGGCGTTTGACTTGGTCTATGTCATGACTGGAGGAGGACCGGGAAACGCGACTGCGCTAATCTCATGGTACGCGTATATCGAAGCTTTTAGGTTCCTCAATTTCGGTCACGGCACAGCCCTGTCATTTGCGATAGCAGGCGTGATTCTACTGTTTATCATAGCCTACGTGAGAGCATTGCGGGCAGAGGAGACTTAACGTCGTCTCATAGAGGAGGCGCTCACACTGATGATGAAGGCCAAGCAGATCTGGGTTTTTGCTGCATACCTGTTATCGTTCGTGGTAATCATCTTTGTCGCATTTCCGTTCTACTGGATCGTTCGAAGCAGCTTCATGGGGGAAGCGGATCTTTTCAGTAAGCCTGTAGCTTGGGTGGCCCGAAGCGCAACCTTGGACAACTACAGATACATCTTCACAGGCGAAATCCCCACAAGTTATCAGGTAAAGGGACTTATCAGGAGTCGAATATCACAGGAAGCAAGGTTCATATTGCCCGCCCTAAAGAACAGCAGTATTGTTGCAGTCTTTGTAACCCTCATAAATCTTCTCTTCGGCACCCCGGCCGCCTATGTCTTTGCACGGATGAAGTTTCGCGGTTCGGCCAAAACCTTCCAGTTCATTTTGATGAGCCGACTTCTCCCACCGGTAGCAGTGGCTATACCATATTATCTCATGATCAAGTGGGTAGGACGCCTTGATACTCATCTAGGCTTGATACTGGTGTACAGTGCGATTACTCTGCCGTTCACCGTATGGTATTTGACTCTATATTTCAGAAGCATCCCGGTGAGCATGGAAGAAGCCGGCTTAGTAGATGGTTGTACAAGGCTACTAGTCCTCCGTCACGTATTAGTGCCGCTGGCGGCTCCAGGAATGACCGCTGCCGGAGCATTCGCTTTCATGGCATCTTATAATGAATTCCTGTTCGGCCTTTTAATCACTCAAACCATGAAAAGCAAGACCATGCCGGTACTGGTGGCTGGGATATCTATTAACCCTGATGTCAGTTATGCACTGCTCTGCGTCTGCATAACC
>JAAZEW010000306.1 GCA_012512055.1 Bacillota bacterium
GGCTTTGTCCAGGCCACATCCGGTCCCGGGTGGCTCTCGGCAATTGACAAGCGAGTATAGGCACAATGCTCACGAGAAACGGCTGCAATACTATTGAGTGAGAATCCCGCGAAGGGAAATTAGGACGAATGTAGAATATTAAGATTAATCCGAAAATGACAACCGGAGACAGCAACCTCACAAAAGCACAACCGGACGGAAAGCCCATCCTACCAGCATCTTTCCATATTATTGCAGAAGAGCTATTATCTGCAACATAAGCTACAGACTTGAGAGTACAATTGGAAATGAGGGGTCAATCAGCACTAAAGTAAAGGAGGTGCAAATCCATCTCTGTTTGGCGTGTTTCTGTTCCCGTATCTTCGGAAACTCAATCCTGAAAAACGGAGGTGTTTAGGCGTGATTCTCTTCATAGTGGCTGTCTACATGCTGGCAATGCTGGCAATAGGTTGGTGGTCAAACAAGTACTACATCAAGGGCATGACAGACTTCTTGTTAGCAGGTAGAAGACTCAGCGTCCCAATGTGTGCAGCCACCCTCGCCGCCACCCATTTCGGTGGCGGGATGGTTATGGGCGGCAGTGAGTATGGCTTTCTTTATGGTTGGTCCGGAGCATGGTACGGCGTGTCCTGTGGCATAGGTATCCTCCTCTTAGCCTTTACTACTGCAGGCAAGTTCAGAAAGCTGGCACTTTACACTGTGCCTGACTACCTGGAGCAAAGATACGGCGGGAAGGCCGTGAGAATACTCGGAGCACTCCTCTCCCTCGTTGCGCTGGTAGGGATACTGGCAGCAATGGTGCTTTCTGCAAGAGGCGCCTTGAGCATACTGGGCATTACAGGCAATACGGGAGCCATTATCGCTACATTAGTCTTCATTGTCTACACTACGTTAGGTGGCCTCTGGGCAGTCACCATCACTGATGCGGTTCAGTTGATACTGGCAACCCTGGGTGTGATAGTGGCCGCTGTTCTGGTGGTCTCAAAAGTCGGCGGCATGGCCGCCCTTTCGACAGTGCTGACGGCAAAAGGGGTAACACCCGGCTACTTCAGCTTCTGGGGCCTCGGAACATCCAGCATTATGTGGCTCCTACTCCCAACGGTAATGTATACCCTCATAGGCCAGGACTTCTACCAAAGGCTATTCGCCTCAAAAGACGAGAATGTAGCCAGAACTGCATCACTCCTGGGCGGTATTATCCTTGTTGTAGTTGCGTTCTTCCCGACAATCATCGGCATGGGCGCCCGAGCGCTTTCAGACTTGGAAGCCGGAGCCACCGCTTTCCCGTGGGTCGTGCAAAACCTTATGAATCCTGTAGTAGGCGGAATAGTCCTGGCTGCCATACTGGCTGCTATTATGTCAACTGCAGACTCTCTTCTCACTGCAGCTACATCCCACATAGTTAAGGACTTCTGGATAGAGACGTTCCAGGTGGACGAGATCAGGGACGAAAAGAGGCTGCTTGCGATATCAAGGAATTTCACAGTCATACTGGGGATATTGGGCCTCCTTATCGCACTTGTCATGCCCGGAATAATCGATGCTCTTATCTACTCGTATACCATGTACAGCGCAGGCGTATTTGTGCCTGTAATAGGCGGGGTTGTGTGGAAGTCAGCTACCAGAGAGGGCGCGCTGGCATCACTCGTAATCGGATCTATAGTCGCCCTTTGGGGCATACTCACAAAAGCCAATATCTTCGGAGCACCCGTGGAAATCTATGCAGCTCTGATATCCCTCGTGATATTTGTTGTCGTATCATTGGCAACCCAATCTCAGAAAGCGCATAGGACTACTGCGGCGAAGTGAGTTCAGAAAAAGGGACACAGCTCGATGTCATTATCAAAAAAGAAGTGGCGAAAGCCCACTTATAACCCCGCTTCCCAGTTGACAGCTATAGTCCCAATACTCTATACTACCGAGCGTACAACCTTATGGCGCATCCCGATGTGAAGGAGGTTCTTAACCTATGTTACGGGAATTTCGCGAGTTCGCTATGCGTGGAAATGTGATGGACATGGCTGTAGGTATCATCATAGGCGGGGCATTCGGAAAAATCGTGTCTTCACTTGTGAATGATGTCATCATGCCGCTGGTAGGAATGCTTTTGGGTAAAGTCGACTTTTCGAACCTTTTCATTAGCTTGTCAGGAGGGAGCTATGCTACGCTGGCAGACGCTAAAGCAGCGGGAGCAGCAACCCTCAACTATGGTATGTTCATCGGTAGTGTGGTTGACTTTGTAATAATCGCTTTCGCCATATTCCTGATGGTCAAATGGATGAGCGGACTGAAGGCTCAATTCACGGCTCCCGAGGCAAAACCGGAGGCTGAGCCTGAAAACCCCACCACAAAAGAGTGCCCTTACTGCCTGTCAGTGATCCCGATCAACGCGACCAGGTGCGGACACTGCACTTCCAGCCTATAAGAGAGGCAATCGTCTGCAACAAGCAGTAGTCTGCAACAGGCAGTAGTCTGCAAACAGAGACTATAAAGCATTCCAAAGACAACCCCCTGCTCCACATCGGAGCCAGGGGGTTGGTCATATTGATGAAGCTTGGATTTCCGGCTTATAAACCCTACTTCGCCTTCCTGCCGGCAGTCGCTACTTTCTCTAGGAGGTCAATTTCCTCAAGGGCTCTGCCTGCGCCGGTAACAACACTGAGCAAAGGATTGTCCACGCATTTGACGCGAATACCCATTTCCTTCGCGAGATACTTGTCGATGCCACGAAGCAAAGCGCCGCCGCCTGTGACCACAACTTCCCTATCGATGATATCGCCTATAAGCTCAGGTGGGGTCTCCTCCAGCGTGCTCCTGACACATCCGGCAACTTGGGCTATAGGCTCAGCCAGGGCGTCTCTGACTTCGACTGACGAAAGACTTATTCCCTTAGGCAGCCCGGTCACATAGTCTCTGCCTCGGACTTCCGTGGATAGCTCCTCATCAAGGGGCCAGACAGAGCCTATTGTAATCTTGATATTCTCAGCAGTCCGTTCACCGATCATCAGGTTGTAGTTCCTGCGAACATACTTGACAATAGCCTCGTCCATGTCGTCCCCGCCCA
>JAAZEW010000307.1 GCA_012512055.1 Bacillota bacterium
AACCTGATCAACCAACTTGCAGATGAAGCCAAGAAGGCCGCACGCTATCTCATCCCTCCTCCATCACAAAAAGCGTTCGAACTTGCCAGGATTGCGACGCCGTCATTCGATACTGACGACGGAGAAGCTCAGAAGTATTTCCATGCACGAACACGACTGGACGACGACTCGCATCGTATATTGGTGCTGGAAAGCAACGCCTTTGAGAGTGAATTGTCATCCCAAAAGCCACCGAAGCGGGACATCATGAGAGCTCTACTCGAACATGGCGTTAACGTTCCTGCATGGTGGTTTGAAGGGTCACGTGCATCCTCCGGATACTCGGAATATGAAGAAGCGCCGAAGTGGCTACCTGGAGTGAAGATTCTGCGAACACAGGGAGGTGAGTGGAAGGGAGTGAATCAGAAAGGAGACGAATTCTCAATCGTCAACGACAGTGAACTTGGCCTGTTACGTAAAGATACTCAAAGGAGGTGATTTGCTTGGCATCATTTAACCTACTCACTGAACCTTGGATTCCGGTACTACATAACTCAGGCCTCATTACGGAAGGAAGTATTCTAGAAGTCCTGGAGAATGCTCACAACCTTCTCTCGATATCGGATCCCTCACCTATAGTGGAACTTGGTCTGTATCGGCTCCTCACAGCATTTGTCATGGATGCATATGGCGTAAGTAATCTTGATGACCTTATATGCCTGCTACAAGAGGAAGTCTTCAATTCAAATACAGTGCGTGGGTATGTAGAGGAAGCAGGGAGAAATAGATTCGACCTGTTCGACTCTGAAAGACCTTTCTACCAAGTAAACAAGGAAGAAGCGGAAAACCTTCAGGTTCAGTCGGTTGCCGCCCTGATGCGTCATCTACCGTCAGGCTCATTTGACACCCATTTCCACCACATAGCGGAAGAGGGACAGGAATGGAGTCCTGCAACATGCGCACGGGCACTTGCCTCGATTCCTGCCTTTATGACGGCTGGCGGTAGGGGCTATTCCCCAAGCATAAATGGCAACCCTCCATGGTATGTACTCGTTAGAGGGAAGAATCTGTTCCAGACAATCGTCCTTAATTGCTGTGGCTTGACTATCCTTGGAATGGATGGCGACTCGCCTCCCGCTTGGCGAAATTCAACTCGAATTACCCCTGGAGCTGAGGCTGTCTGTCATTCACTTCTTGAAGGGCTCACATGGCAGCCCAGGCGAGTGCACTTGATCCCATCTGATGGAGGTATATGCACATATACGGGCCGTGACAGCCCGGTACTCGTGCGGAAGATGGGTTTCGGCCCCGGTCTCAAGTTTCGCGGCGAGTGGATAGACCCCCAGGTCGCGTACAGGATCACTAGTAATGGATCAAGTCCCCTCAGAGCTAGAGAAGATAGAGAGATATGGCGGGACGTCGGTCCTCTAATGCTGCTCCGAAAGGGGGACTATCAAAGCGAAAAGGGGAAAATCAGATTCTCACGCCCCATCGTTGTAGATCAATTCCTTATGCTACGAAGCGATCGAGTGATTCCACGAAATACGGCTCTTTCTGTAGAAGTCTATGGGATCCGCACTGATGGCAAAATGAAACTATTTGAATGGGCACAGGAGAAGTTGAGCCTGTCACCTCGAGTCGCAGAGGATCCTACCGCTGCCGCAGCCATTCAAAGCAACATGGACTTGGCAGAACTAATCGCATACATGCTAGGCTGGGCAATCAAGATGGCTTATCCTAGGGAAGGCAAAGGGAACAAGAAGGCCTTTGAAACCCTGCAGTGGCGTGCTCAGAGGCAGTACTGGGCATTACTGAGACCTGTTTTTGAAAAGGACGTTGTGGGCGCAATTGCCCAAGGAGATGTTACGGACCCAGATTTTATTGAGAGTGTGAGATATGAGTGGGCATCATCACTTGTCCAACAAGCAAAAGCCGTTTTCGATCGCACTACGGAGTCATTATATGCTGACGCTGAGGCAATGAAGCGGGTAGTAAATGCACGTAGATACTTGAGCGCGGCTTCGGCGTCCCGCCTAAAGCGTCTAAGAAATGATAAACAAGTTGAGGCTGAAGGAGGTGAGAAGAAGTGACCGACAGCAAGGCGCAAATCCAAGAGAGGACTGTTCCAGACACTGTTCTATTGTTTATTCAAAGGATGGACAAGCTTGAAAGAGGAGATTTGGCTATACTGAAGCGAAATGCCGGCCAGACAATTGCGCAGTCCAGAAACGCGATGAGCCTATTTTATCGCATCTTGCCGCCACCAATCGCCGACTCGCCAAATGAGGAGATATACTTCCTTGTGGCTACCCTTATGCCACATAACAAGCACAAATTCAGAGGCAACTTTGGCATGACCATGAAAGCGGTTAAGAAGGCACGAGCCGGCAGCGAGGCTGTAGATCGTCGGATGGGGATTCTGCTGGACAGTGAGTTTGACCTTGTAGACAGGTTTCGCTATGGCGGAGGGGAAATGGCGTATAGACTGAGGCAATGTGTCAAGTTGGCTGCGTCAAATAACATCGGGGTAGACTGGGCGATTCTGCTGGACGATCTCATATGGTGGTCTCACCACGAGAGGCGTGTGAGAAAACGGTGGGCTAGATCATATTACGCAGAATTGCGAACCAGCCAAGATGCTGATAGCTAACAGAATCATTAAGGGGGAGATAGCTGATGCTTATCGAGATCCACATGATTCAGAATCATGCACCATCTAACCTCAATAGGGACGATACCGGAAGTCCCAAAGATTGCGTTTTTGGCGGAGTACGTAGATCGAGAATATCGAGCCAGTGCATAAAGCGAAGCATTCGCAAGTCTGAACTGTTCAGGGAAGAGCTTGACGGAATTGAGCTAGGTGTACGGACGAGGCAATTGCCTGATCTCGTCAGGAAAGCACTACTTAACCAAGGGTTTCCGGAAGATGTAGCCTCTGTAGCAGGCAAACGGGCGACGGGCTTCGGGACAAAAGACGGTAAAGAGCAGCCAGAGCTTGAGACCGCTCAAGTGATGTTTTTCTCGTCTTATGATATTCAAGCAGTAATAGATGTCCTTGCTGAGGCCGCCCAGGCAGCCGGCAGCGCAAGTGAACTGGAGAAAGTGAACGCAGCAGATCTTCAGAAGAAAGCCCAACTACGAGGATGGCGTCCAATAACAACCGATATTGCTCTCTTTGGACGGATGATAACGTCTAGAGCCTTTAGGGATGTAGAAGCGTCTATTCAGGTTGCTCATGCGCTATCCACTCACGAGATGGTTCAGGAGTGGGATTATTATACAGCCGTTGATGACCTTGCTGAATCCAGAGACGACGAAGATGACTCAGGAGCTGCCATGATAGGTGACGTAGAATTCAACTCTGCGTGTTACTATAAGTATTTCAGTATTGACTTCCCTTCTTTAGTTAACAACTTGGCAGGACCTAGTCCTACTGAAACGGATCTAGCGGAAGCCTGTCATACTGCTGCAAAAACCTGCTGCGCGTTTCTGAGATCTGCGGCTCTCGTAACACCCACGGGAAAACAGAACACCTTCGCAGCACATCAATTGCCTGATGGAATCCTGATTGAGGTGAGACCTATCAACATACCAGTCAGCTATGCCAATGCCTTTGTTAAGCCAGTGGTAGTCCAACGCAACCTGGATCTTGTAGACGCCAGTTTGCAGGCGTTTGCTTCCCATGTAGATTTGCTTACTCACAAGTACTCACTGAAAGCCGCATCGCGCTTATGGTTTACGACTCGCCCGATAAACATCCCTGCAACACAACAGTGCGATACTTTCGACGATATGATCCGGGAGCTGGAAAGCGTTGTTGGACTGAGGTGAAGCCCAATGAAAAGACATGTACTCCTACTCATGAGAGTTGAAGGCCCTATTCAAGCGTGGGGTCTGCGGTCACGGTGGCACGTCCGCGATTCAGGCGATGAGCCTACCAAGTCAGGGTTACTCGGCTTGCTTGGATGTGCATTAGGCTATCCAAGCAAAGACCCACGTCTTGAGGAACTGGATTCCCTGTTAAGCCTTGGTGTGCGAGTAGAATATCCAGGCACTCAAATGCTGGATTTTCAGACTGTCTCCGGTGTCATAGCTACAGCAACCGGCGGGTATAAAGGAAGTGAAGATGATCCAAGTACTATCGTGTCACCTCGAACCTACCTGCAGGACGCAGCATTTCTCGTAGTATTCGACGGGCCAAATGGACTACTGGAACAATGTGCGCAGGCTCTGCAATCACCCAAATGGCCAATCTATCTTGGCAGAAAGTCTTGTATCCCGACAAGACCCGTGTTTGAATGCCTAACCGATGAATATGAGTCTATCGAAGATGCCTTGAATAATCATCGGTGGAGTTGGGATGGAGTGGCTTCGCTTTCTGGAAAGCTACCCACACGATTGCGGTGTTCCGTAGATGACCCTGAAGGATGGGCTACGCGCGCAGATCGAATTAGGGTGAATCCCGCAAGGATGTATCAGCGGAGATCAGTTCGCACGTTTTGGACTGATTTCCCTAAGCAAAAGGAGGATGTCACGTGTACCTCTCAAGATTGATTCTAGACCCAAGAAGTCGTGACGTCCGCCGGGATCTGGCTGACTGTCACAGCATGCACAGAACATTAATGATGTCCTTTCCTAACAGTAGAGGACATCATGTCAGTCCAAGAGCTCATTATGGATTACTGTTTCGAGTGGAATTTGACAAGCGTACACAGTTACCGATTATCTATGCCCATTCACGCAAGAAGCCTGACTGGACGCTGTTGCCCGAAGGCTACCTCGCGACCGATCCAGCAAGACGCGAAAATCCTGCCTGTAAAGATGTAGACCACGCATACTCGGCCATTTACGAAGGACAAATGTTGGCATTCACTCTGAAGGCAAACCCTACGCGAAAGATCGGAACAACATTGAAGACGGAACGGCTCAGTGACACGCCCAAATCCAATGGTAGGAGGGTTTATCTGGCTCGCGAAGATGAACAACTGGAGTGGCTTACCCGAAAAGGAGAGCAGCATGGGTTCCGAATACTTGCAGCAGGGTTCAGTAGTCAGGTCCTTGATGCTACAGTAGATAGCCAAGGAATAGTGCGCGGACGCAAGCAGATTGGGGATGAGAAGAGCTTTGCGGAGCTGACCTTCCGTGGCTGCACATTTCGAGGACGATTACAGGTCACCGACAAATGCAAGTTCATTGACGCCCTCGCAACTGGCATTGGTAGTGGTAAATCCTTCGGATTTGGTATGCTCTCAATTGCACCGGCTAGATAATCAGATACCTAGGGGATACCTACTAGACCGGGAAAGGTTGATTGAACTGGAA
>JAAZEW010000308.1 GCA_012512055.1 Bacillota bacterium
AATGGGGCAATTCGTCGGATTGACTTCTCTTGGGTACTTGTATATAATTGTTTCATAATTTATGCAATTCTGCCTATATTGTGCTCGCCCTCGCTGTATCCGGACAATAGCTGATGACACTGCTCTGCTCACCACCTGATGTACAACTTCAAAGGTTTCCGTCTCTCGGTTGAATAACTGCTTAGGGGGGAAACAAGTTGAAAAGGATGTCATGTGTGGCTCTTCTGATTGTGTTCACGTGCATTCTGCTGAGTTCGTTATGTACCGGCGCAACTCAAATCGTAATCGGCGTAAATGCTGAACTGACCGGAGGTATCCCGGTTGTAGGACGATCGTGTAAGAATGCTGCTGAAATGGCTGTCGAAGAAGTGAATAAAGCAGGTGGTCTTGAGGTAGCCGGAACTAAGTACACCATCCGGCTGATCGTAGAGGATAACGAAGACAGACCAGAGTCCTCAGCAGCGGTAGCCCAAAAATTGATATCCCAAAACCAAGTGCTTGCAATAATCGGAGCTAACGCAAGCCGTAATGCTATTCCACCTTCCCAGATATGTGAAGATGCGAAAACCCCGATGATAAGTCCATGGTCCACCAATGTGAAGACAACTCAAGGCAAAAAGTACGTATTCCGCGCTTGCATGATCGATGATTTCCAGGGCTTGGTCTGCGCAAGATTCGCCAAAGATCACCTGAAAGCTGACAAAGCAGCGGTGCTGTATGATGTAGCAAGTGAGTACAACAAGGGAATTGCTGAAGAGTTCAAGAAGTCGTTTGAGGCATTAGGAGGCAAAGTAGTATCCTTCGAATCCTATACCACAGGAGACCAGGACTTCTCCTCACAGCTTACAAGAATTGTCCAGGCATCAGCGAAAGTCCTTTTCCTCCCAAACTACTACAGTGAAGTGCCTCTGCAAATCCAGCAAGCCCGGAGACTGGGCTTTGCCGGTGATTTCCTCGGAAGCGACGGCTGGGGTTCACCTGAAATAATCAAGCTGGGCGGATCTGACATGGAAGGCCAGTTCTTCAGCACTCACTATGCTCCTGATATCGCCACCCCGACAGCGCAGAAATTCATCAAGTCCTACGAAGAACGCTATAAGGAGCTTCCCGACGATGTAGCTGCACTGACATACGACTCTTTCGGCATGCTCTTCCAGGCAATCAAAGCAGCAGGAAAAATTGACAGAAACGCCTTGCGCGACGCTCTTGCCCAGATAACCAAGTATGAAGGTGTCACAGGCACAATGAGGTTCGAAGGAACTGGAGACCCTGTGAAGAGCGCCGTGATTATCCAGATCAAAGATGGTAAGTTTACTTACTTCGCGAGTGTAGGGCCATAGAACCAAGAGTGATCCTTTAGATAGGAAGGCCCCAACTTTCCATGTGACCCAGGGGAAGTTGGGGCCATGCGCATAAGACGTCGGGGGTGATGATTTGATTATCATACTTCTGCAGCAAGCGCTCAACGGATTACAGCTCGGGAGCGTATATGCGCTGATAGCTCTCGGTTACACCATGGTATACGGTATACTTCGCCTCATTAACTTCGCTCACGGCGACATCTTCATGATTTCATGCTATTTCGGTTTTTTCGCAGCTACCGCCTTTCTTTCCAATGGAATACCTACTTGGCTCACTTTCATTGCCACGATGATGGTAAGCATGCTCCTTACAGCGCTGGTAGCGGTATTAATAGAACGAGTGGCATATAAACCCTTGCGGTACGCGCCGAAGGTATCCGCAGTGATCACAGCCCTCGGAATCGGACTGTTTCTGGAAAACTTCACCCTGGCGACATTAGGGCCGACCCCCAGGGGGATGCCTGCGCTTTTGCCTAACATCAACTACAGGTTGGGGGCGCTTTCACTGTCCAGTGTGCAAATCCTCATTATCGTCATATCCATTGTCCTTATGGTCCTCTTGGACAGGGTTGTGCAGAAGACCATGACAGGCATGGCAATGCGTGCAGTCTCCTATGACAAGCCGACCGCCTCAGTAATGGGCGTGCCTGTGGACAGGATAATCTCCGTAACCTTTGCAATAGGCTCTGCCGTGGCAGGCGCAGGCGGAGTCCTCTACAGCCTGGCATACCCAATTATCAACCCCTACATGGGAATCAGGATCGGTTGGTGGGCGTTCATCGCAGCAGTCATCGGCGGTATCGGAAATGTCCGCGGCGCCATGCTAGGCGCGTACATACTGGCTTTTGTTGAGGTATTTACCCCAATGGTGTTGCCGTCCTCAACTTACAGAGACTTCGTAGCATTTACTGTGCTCCTTATCGTTTTGGTAGTCAGACCGACCGGGCTCATGGGTCGCGTTACCGCCCAGAAGGTGTAGACTCAAAGACTCCGGGCCCGTGCTAGAAATGAGGTGCGTTTTGTGGGGCCAAAATCCAGGATGACGTGGGTGTTGGTCATCTTAGGCTTTGTCCTTTGTATTCTGATAGAACGGGCCGGGTTGCTCAGCGCCTACATTTTACAGATCGCTATGTATGTAGGAATAAACATCATTCTGACACTCAGCTTAAACCTGGTTAATGGGTACATGGGTGAGTTCTCGGTAGGGCATGCGGGATTCATGGCAATAGGCGCCTATGTTTCGTCCATCATTACAGTCCGGGTATTCCATAATCAAATGGGCCCTCTCGTCTTTCCTCTGGCAGTAATAGTCGCAGGAATAGTCACTGCCGCAACCTCTTTCGTGGTGGCATTTCCCTCGTTTCGTACGCGCGGCGACTACCTTGCCATTGTGACCCTAGCGTTCAACATGATAGTCAAGAGCGTCCTTGAAAACATCGACGCGCTGGGCGGACCAAGAGGGTTTATGGGTATGGCCCGCCTGACCAATCTGGCCAATGTATATGGTTGGTGCCTTGTCACCATATTCGTAGTCAGGAATTTGGTGTACTCCAATTTCGGTAGGGCGGTGCTTTCCATACGCGAAGACGAGGTAGCTTCTAACCTCGTGAGTGTCAACACAAGGCAAACGAAGATCATGGTATTCCTTATAGCTGCATTCTTTGCAGGAGTCGCAGGGGCTCTATTTGCACATGTAATGCAGTTTATCAACCCAAGGAGCTTCGCAATTCAAAAATCCACGGACATTCTCGTCATGGTGTACTTAGGAGGTATCGGAAGCATATTCGGGTCGGTGCTCGGCGCTACGGTATACACGGTTCTCCTTGAGCTTCTGAGGCCTCTTGGAGTCTGGCGCTGGGTCGTGGGCCCAATCATGCTGGTTATCCTTATGATTTGCCGTCCCACCGGAATAATGGGACTCAAAGAGCTTACTGGGCTGATTCCCCGCGAGGAGCGAGTCCTCGTGAAGAAGGAGGAGACTGACGTTGTCGCTGCTTCAAATTGAAGGATTAACCCATTTCTTCGGCGGGCTGAAGGCGGTATCCAATTTTAACCTGGAACTTTCCGGCGGAGAAGTAGTGGGTCTCATCGGTCCTAACGGCGCAGGCAAGACCACAGTCTTCAACCTCATCACCGGAGTCTATAAGCCGAGTGCAGGCCGGATTCGTTTTGAAGGGCAAGAGCTTGTAGGGCTGCAATCATGCCAGATCATTAGCATGGGAATAGCCCGGACCTTCCAGACAATACGTCTGTTCCGCGACTTGACAGTCTTGGACAACGTGCGCCTGGGCCACTTTGCTCAGGCTCGTTACGGGATTCGAGACGCTCTCAT
>JAAZEW010000309.1 GCA_012512055.1 Bacillota bacterium
AAGATGGCAATGATCGGCGGAATGGCCAAGGTGGCGCGGGATGTGCCTCCATACATGTTGGTAGACGGTAATCCCGCCCGTGTCATAGGAGTTAACGTAGTCGGTATGCGAAGACACGGGACACCCCGGGAGGTCCGCGAATCTATGAAACGAGCTTATAGAATCCTTTACGATTCCGGTCTCACTTTGGCAAGAGCCATCGGAAGAATTGAAAGCGAATTGTCAGGGTCAACTGAAATTGAGGTGTTCATAGATTTTCTAAAGGGCACGACCAGAGGCATTATCGGAGGAAAGTCCCTTTGAGAAAACTTGGGCTCATAGCAGGTGAAGGTGAACTTCCTGCTGTCATGGCGCGCAACGCGTCTCAAAGAGGCCTGGAAGTTGTCGTAATATCCGTGTCAGAGCAAATGGACCCGGAAGTTGTCGATATAGCAAGCAGGATTCACATGGTTGATTTGGATGATATGGCTTGCGTTGTTGAGATTCTCAGAGACGAAGGTATAAGCGAAGTCGCAATGATTGGGAAGGTCTGGAGAAAAGACACATACAGGCCATGTGTTGAGGAAGCGATTGAGAGAATTGCGCACTCTGAGGCGGATCGGGCTGATGTATCCCTTCTTACCGCCTTCGTACGAAATCTGGCACGGGAAGGGATAAGTGTAGCAAATCAACTGGATTATCTTGGCGATGCAGTGCCCGAAGCAGGGGTTCTCGGGCAGCTCGAACCTTCGCCCGCTGAATGGGAGGATATTTCATTCGGCTTCAAGAAAGCTAAGGCCATTTCCGAAGCAGGTATAGGTCAGACAGTAATAGTGAAAAACCTCTCTGTGGTGGCGGTAGAGGCTGCTGAAGGCACTGATGAAGCTATTCAGAGAGCAGGGCGCCTGTCCCGAGGGTGTGTCGTGGTCAAAGTGGCGTGGCAGGATCAAGACAAGCGGTTTGACATCCCGACTGTCGGGCCTGACACAATAGACGTGATGGTTGCCGCAGGTGCCCGGGCCCTTGCCATTGAAGCCGGGAGGACTATTATTGTCCGAAGAGAAGATGCTCTGGCTTTTGCCGACGAATCACGGATTCCCGTTGTTGCAGTGGGAGAGGTGGAAACCTTTGAACATAATGATAAGCGCCGGAGAAGCGTCAGGTGATGTATACGGCGCATATTTGGCGGAGAAGTTGCTTCAGTTAAGCCCGGGGGTTCGGCTTTCGGGAGTAGGCGGCCCCAAGATGAGGGAAAAGGGCGTAGAGATCCTGAAAGACCCTACTGCCCTTTCTGCTATTGGATTCACTGAGGTCTTTCGGAATCTCTCTTTCCACCGCAAAGTATTGGACCGGGCTACCTCGGAACTGGATCGGGTTTCCCCTGCTTGTCTTGTTCTCATCGATTTCCCGGAATTCAACATGAGGCTTGCAAAACGGGCAGCAAAGAAAGGCATCCCCGGAGTTTACCTTTTCCCTCCCACTGCATGGGCATGGCGCAAGGGGCGCGCTAAGGCCCTTGCGAGGCTGGGAACAACGATTGCTTCAGTGTTTCCCCTGGAAGCTGACACATACCGAAAAGCCGGGGCGGACGTGAGGTTTGTAGGGCACCCTCTTTTGGATCTGGTGGGTGTTCAAGGGCCCAAGGAGAGGGAATCCGCCCGTAGAGAATTGGGATTGGATTCTGAAGAAGTTATAGGGATCCTGCCGGGGAGCCGCGATCAAGAAATCAGGATGCTACTCCCTATAATGCTGCAGGCAGCAGCCCTCATCAAACAGGCAAAGCCCGGGGCCGGACTGTTGCTTCCCCTGTCCCATACTGTATCTATGGACCTGGTCACGGAGTACACGCGAAGATCACAGCTTCCCGTGTATATTGTGGAAGGAGCCGCCCACCGGTGTATGGCTGCTTCAGATGTGCTGATTGTGGCGTCAGGCACTGCAGCCATGGAGGCTACGATAGTAGGGACTCCTATGGTGGTCATATACAGGACGTCAACTATCACCTACCTTCTGGCAAGGCTGCTTGTGGAGACACCTTACATCTCGTGGCCCAACATCCTTATGGAGAAAAGCATCGTCCCTGAGCTTCTGCAGGATGAAGCAGACCCTCGGGCCATCGCTCGCCTTGTCCTTCTCATGCTGGAGAATCCTTCGCTTTATTCGGAAGTCCGAAAGAATCTCGCTGAGGCAGGAACCAAGCTTGGTTCGCCCGGTGCTCTCATGCGCACCGCGGAGCTGGTATTGGAGGTGGCCTGCACATGAAAGCGAGTCGTGCCGCGATTATTGTTGTAGCTAACAGCCCCGGGGAAGTCACCGGATGGGCGTTGCCTGTTGTATCAAGCTTGCGTGCTTCCGAGCATACAATCGCTTCCGAGTTTGGGGAGCCGGTTATCGTTATTGTGTTGCCGCCCTGCCCCTTTTCCACAGGCTATGAGGCTATGGTGGCAGGACTCATTCCAGGGGTTGACGCTGTGGTGACTCCTTCGGAGTACCTGAAGTTTATTACGCTCGGGTCCATTCCCGAGAGGGTTCGGCGCCTCGCTTCGGGAAAGAAGAGGGAAACCTGGCGTGGGATAGTCCTTCACCTCGGTGGGGATCATTTGCATTCTCTGCTCATAGCGAGGATGCTCAGGTTTCCTGCTGTCGCGTACAGCGATCGAACAATTAAGTTTCAGCGGCAATTTGTTAAGGTATTGGCGGAGGATGACAGAGTTGCCGGGAAGCTTAAGCAAAAAGGAGTCCCTGACGGGAAAATAGAAGTCGTCGGTAATCTGATGATAGACGGTGTCCGCACAAGCGGGGATCCTGAAGGGATAAGAGGTGTCCTGGGTGTACCTGAAGACGCGCCAATGGTATGCCTTTTGCCCGGCAGCAGAAAGCAGCAGATTCAATACGTGATGCCCTTCTTCCTCAGAGCCGCTGAGATAGTGAAGAAATTCTGTGGAAACACTGAGTTTGTCATGCCCCTGTCGCCTTTTGTCAGAATCGATTCGGTAAGCTCCGCCCTGGTTACTCAAGAGGATCGCACCGGCAAGCATAGAGGCGGATCAAAAGGCGGCAAGACGAAGGAGGGGCTTGAAGCTGCATCAGGCAGGCTTCATGAATCAGTAGGCAGCGGTCAGGAGGCATCTTTGGCAGAAGCAGTTATCGAGACGGAAGAAGGGGCGCGTGTCCTCGTGATTCCGAAGTCACGTTATTCTGTCATGGCTGCATCAGATCTTGCCCTATGTATGCCGGGTTCCGTCACTGCGGAGTTAGGCTATCTCGGAGTGCCTACCATAGTCACTGTCCCCCTTAACTTGCCTGAGGAGATTCCGCTTACCGGGATATTTGAGTTTGTCGGGAGGCTGCCTGTGATAGGAAGGCCCATAAGAAGGATGGCAGTGCGAAAAGCGCTTGAACGGATAGAATTTACCGCTATTCCCAATAAGAGGCAGAGGAGATTCATTACACCCGAAATCCGCGGGGTTCTTACTGCTGAGGACGTAGCCATAAAAGTCCTGGAGCTCTTGCAGGATACCAAAACCCGCGATAGAATCTCTGTAGAATTGAAGGAAGCGATGGGTTTGCCCGGGGCAGCGGCGAGAGTCGCTTCCGAAGTGCTCGACACGCTGATTACAACTGGAGGTCGGTACTTTGAGCCGGCAGAGAGGACTCGTTAAGAGACTCTTAGGATATGTTTCTCCATACGCACATCTGCTCCTTGTAGGTTTGCTTTCCACAGCTTTGGCAAGCGTCCTGAACCTTGCCATATACTGGGTTGTGAAGGAACTGGTAGACAAGGTTCTAACCGGCGGTGATATTGCCGCTATGGGCAGGATGCTCAATATCATGGTTATAGGAGTCATTGTGCTATTCGTCGTAAAAGGCATATTCTCGTACGGACAAGTCTATTTCATGGCTTATGTCGGGCATCGGGTTGTCACTGATTTGCGTGAGCAGGTGTACGGCCACTTGCAGTGCATGTCCATAGAGTACCATGACAGTAAGCATACAGGTGAGATGATATCAGGAGTCACCAATGATGTGGCTGTCTTGCAAGCGAGCGTATCATCGGGCTTAGCTGAGCTCTTTTCCCAGGCGGTGATGAGCGTAGGCATCTTGGGGCTCATGTTTTACTTGGACTGGAAGCTCTCTTTGGTTACCCTGAGCATAATGCCTTTGGTTATATCGGTAGTCGGTAAAGCCGGAAGTAAGCT
>JAAZEW010000042.1 GCA_012512055.1 Bacillota bacterium
ACAGCTATCTCTTGTCCTTCGCTGTCTCTGACAGTTACATGGAATCTCGGACTTGCCAGGCCCAGCTTTTGACGAATCTGTTCCCTGGTAAGATTAATAGTCCTACCTCCTGAGCAAAATCTATATGCCAGGATCTTGTCGCCCGACCAAATGGAAGGCTCAATCCATCCTTCACCATCAGGTTTCAGTCCGAGTTTCTGAAAGAGAGCGCTACCTCCTATTGAAAACGGCTCTTTCCAGCGATAGTGAGGAGACATCCAATCAAAATCCTGCCTGGCAGTGAGGTATGGCTCGTCGTTTCCGCCCAACCATACCTCCTCATCCCCTTCTGTCGTTCCGCCCCCTGAAGAAAAATAGTGGGCTCTGATGGGGACACCTTCGTAAACAAGGACTTCGCCGCGGGTTTCAAGGACCGCATTTCTAAACGCCTCTACCCCGTTTTTCCCTAGATACACCTGAGATAATACAGTATCATCCACGTCATAGGTGCGAGACTTATTCTCGCTCATTCGCCTCAGCGCATAGGTCCTGGTTGCAACAGCCTGGGCTTTGAGGGCTTCCGGCACCCATGAGGAGTAGACCTCCCCTGCCAGAACACCCTCGGTATAAGTTTCCAAATCCACAAGGTTGATTGCAGTCACTTCACAAGAACCGCCTTTTGAAGCTGCATATGATATCTCAAGCCCGCCGGGATAACGCCTCTTCCCTATTTGAAATGCAGCGGATGCATGATCCGCAGGGAGAATACGCAGTCCTTCGAGAAAAGAGACTGCCTCCCCCGACGGATAGCAAAGCACGACCTCTCCTGGCACATCACCTGCTCTTATCCGGAAGGGCTCCTTTGACGGAACAAGGCTTATGTATGGCTGATTACCGGCAACTGCCAGTCCGCGCCAGGCCTCATTCTCGTCCCTGGCAGGCTCTGCAGAAGGCTCTGCCGATAGCACAGGGAAAACGAGAGCATCTTGCTCTAACAAGAACTCAATCGGCAAGGACACAGATAGCGCAACCCTCATCACTACTTGAAGGCCTTCTCCGTATGCCGAACTGCACCAGGCGGTGACCAAGGCAAGTACAATGACTGCCCAAAGGACGGCCCTACGCATGAACTCCTGCGCTCCGGGAAATATCCATAGCTACGATATGGCCCTCATGAAATACAGGAGCTACGTCTACACAGTCGATCCTTGCCGCAACCTTCACATCCTCTCCGAATCCGGCATTAATAAGGTTACGGCCATGGTCTGACTGAGATAAAGCTTCCCCGAGACGCTCACGGACAGTTTCATAAAGAAGACGCGCTGTCCGGCATCCGTCAGTCTCTTCAATACCTGCGTTCGTCAGGGTGCCTAGTTTCTCTGCAAATCCCCCTGCGCAAACCGCATCCTCCATGGCGTATCGCCCATTTTGTCCTGCGCAGATAATGAGGATATCCCTACCGAGAGTTACAGCCAGTTCGCAACAAGCGGATATATTCCAAAGCCCCCCGATTATGACGCTGGGAGCTGTCTTCGCAGTCCTGATTGCCCTTGTTCCGTTTGTTGTTGTCATTATTAACTTCTTGCCTTTCACCCGATCCTCAGTGAATTCCAGAGGTGAATTGCCCAGATCGAAACCGTCTATCTTCTCATTCTTTCTCTCCCCGCATAGAAGATAGTC
>JAAZEW010000310.1 GCA_012512055.1 Bacillota bacterium
GCTTAGGGTGAAGCGTGCTTTGAAGAGGACAGATGCTGCCACTGTCACGAAGATAGGAGCTGCATAAAGAAGGATCACTGCTGTTGTCGCGGAAGTCCGCGCAATGGCCTCGAAGTATGAGAGGTAGTTGAGAGTGACACTGAGGACTCTCCGGGGTTATCACACGCCTAAGTGCATATACGGCGAGAAACCGTTATTACGGCCGGCTGTGGTACAATCTGTAATCTTGATTGGATGGGTTTCTGACGTTGCTCGAATGAAGCTATGATATTACTTTGATGAGTCCCTGATCTTGCTCGGATGACGGGTAACCCCGTATGATTATTCTGCAAGATGTTTGCGATTCCTGCAGAAGCGCCGGGCGTTGGTGGGAATTTGCGTGTGTGCTTGGCAAACAAGCATGTAAAGAACTGATTGCGAATGCTTGCAGGGCAGGGAGAGGTGATTATAATGGCCCCAAGAATTCAGACACGGATAAAGGGGGATTAAGCAATTTATAGTCGAATAAATTCTGTGTCGTGAAGACTTTGGGGAGGGTCAATTAGTGGCTAGACGTAAACGGTATTCATCACAGTTCAAGGCCCAGGTTGTGTTGGAGCTCTTGAAAGAGGAAAAGACTGTGGGGGAGCTTTCCAGTGAACATGGTATTCATCAATCATTATTGACCAGGTGGAAGGCTGAAGCCCTAGAGAAGCTGCCGGAAGTATTTGAAAAGACGGGCAGCCAGGAGAAAATGAAGGCAGAATATGAAAAAGAGCTGGAGGATCTTTATTCCGAGATTGGCCGTTTAACTACACAGCTATCTTGGTTGAAAAAAAAAGCTAGCCGTTTCGGCATCGAAAGTTGAGCGCGAATCAATGATCGACTGGGGTAAGGGAGGACTTTCCATTAAGGCACAGGCCAAACTGCTGTCTCTTAACCGGACAAGCCTTTATTATAAGCCTAAAGGGCCATCTAAAGAGGAGATAATGTTAAAACACTTAATAGATCGTATTCATCTTGACCATCCTGCTTTCGGGTCTCGCAAGATAACCTCCTGTTTAAGGAGGGCTGGTTACAGCGTTAATAGAAAGCGGATCCAAAGATATATGAGGGAGATGGGTATTACAGCGATTTATCCGGGTCCTAACCTCAGCAAACGAAACCAAAGACATAAGGTCTATCCCTACCTGTTGCGGGATGTAGATCCCTCTTTACCAAACCAGGTATGGGGAATGGATATTACCTACATCCCACTTGAAAATGGTTGGATGTATATGGTTGCCATTATTGATTGGCATTCGCGTTATATTGTCGACTGGGGACTTTCTGATTCACTATACACGGATTTCGTAATCAACACGATAAGGAGGGCATTACAAAAGGCACAGCCAGACATTATAAACAGCGATCAGGGATGCCAATTCACCAGTGAGGCATACACAGGCTTACTTAAGGAAAATGCAATTAGAATCAGCATGAACGGGAAAGGCAGGGCTCTGGATAATATAATCACAGAACGATTCTGGCGGACCCTGAAGGTTGAAGAAGTCTACATAAAGGAGTACATTACCCCAAGGCAAGCAAGGCAGGAGATAGCCAGCTTTGTGAATTTCTATAACAACTGCAGACCTCACCAGTCTCTGGACGATCGTACTCCTGCTGAAGTCTATGCCGGGGAGGGTTTCCGGTCGCTATGTGCGTAGTTCGGATCCCGGCTATCCCATTCGGTCACCTATTGCTTAAGAAACTCAAAACTGTGTCTTGACAACGGGGTCCATTTTCGATCGTCGAGTCAAAGAGCAGACCACTGCAAGTTTCCTTTGGTTCCTTAGTCATCGGGTCGCTACTATTCTATGAAGACTCCCATTGGTAGAGGCCATGTAGAATTCGATTCCTGCATGTTCACAAGCTCCTATTGAAAGAAGCAGGAAACGTAAACTACCCTACAGAGGTTCGACAAAACGTGATACCTCAAGCGGAGTGGGACAAGCAAACCATCAACATAGGAACCGCGGTCCCGCCAGCGAGGCGCTCACGCAAGAAATGGGGAGAACAGTAATAGGGCCGATCTAAGCTCTCTGCATCAGAGCCTACTCTACTTACAAACTTGTGCTGCAGAGGGCATGAAGGTCAGGGTACGCCTCCACACCTCTGACGGACGAGAAAGGTGCGCCACAAATCACCTACCGCTTCCTTGCGCTTGCCTTAGCCTGAGTCAGCCACGACCACGCCCGAGACCACGCCCCACGGGAGGGCACAGTCTATCATCTCCAGTGCTAACTGCCACCTGATCCTGAACGTGATATCCTCGCTCATCCTGCGTTGCGGCAGCGTAAGCAGCATATAATACCTGTTACCTCACGCAAAGATGATTCCCGTAAGTGTAGTTCATGTGGCTCCGGCTCAAGCAGGGGAGAGCCCCTACGAGTGGGAACTTGTTGACAGCGGAAGGACGGTTCATAAAGCTACAGACGCTATCCGAAAGGCCACTTATGACTTAAGCGCTGGCCTGGCTTATCAGATTACGGACCAGTGGCAGTGGTCCGTTGAGGCAGGGTACTATGCTTCAATTTGGCAGGGAATGCCATCTCCATGCTCCTTTAACTGAAATATATCGACGGACGAAATAACGTGGTCTATTTACGAGACTAATAGCGAGGACTCCGTCTGGGAGCAGCGCGAAGTAATAGCCATCATTGTAAGAGTATTCACTATCGGAGTAAACTTCAAGTTCTAGATCGTGAATAGATGGCCGTGTGATGCTGGAGAGGAAAGCACATCCCTTTCGATGCCGGAACGAGGTCTATCGCATAGAGAGTCAATGCCGTCTTGCTCAAAGCACTCGATCCTACGGCGAACAGTAGCTTCGTTGGTGCCGAGTATCTTGGATGTCCTCACCACACAGAAGTGCTCGTTCGACAGGAAGATCATATGAGCCCTTTGAGATATTCGACCGACCTCATTTGCCTAGGGACTAGTCCCCACCTACTGAAAGTGGGGACTAGTCGACGCTTAGAAGAATCTCAAAAGAGAGAAGGACTTTGCAATAGCATCACGAAAGTATAATA
>JAAZEW010000311.1 GCA_012512055.1 Bacillota bacterium
AAAATGTGCGGAAGCAGGGAGGATCTTTTTCCCTGCTTCCTATCATCATCGGTCAACCGGGCTTTCGCAAAGCGTTTGCATGAGCAATCCCGCCTGCGGGTTGACCGTGGCCCAATTGCCGCCATCTCTTAATGGCAGCTAAAAGCTATTGTAACCGTATCCGGTTTTTGTATACAAGACAATGTGTGGTATTATGGCGTCGGCATGGAAGTACCCACGCCTAGCAGGAGTATTATCAGTAGTTGCCGAAACAAAGTCAAGTGTTGAAAGAAACAGTCAGGAACACAGAAAGGGAGGCTGCACCTGGGCATGCAATTTTTGCTGGAACTTTTCACATCATTCTTCAAGATAGGTGCGTTCACGTTTGGAGGGGGCCATGCCATGGTTCCTCTCATCCAGAAGGAAGTCGTAGATGAAAAAGGGTGGATTGAGGCAGAGGACTTTATAGACATCCTGGCCCTGGCTCAGACTGCTCCCGGCCCTGTAGCTGCCAATACATCTGTTTTTGTGGGATACAAACTTGTCGGCATCCCGGGCGCTGTCTGGGCTCTGGCAGGGACGATACTGCCGTCCTTCATTGTAATTCTTGTTGTTGCCATGTATTTCACGAAAATCACTGATTCTGCTGTTATTAACGCAGCCTTCTCCGGAATAAGGCCTGCAGTGGTCGCGCTTGTAGCAAGTGCAGCCATTAATATCGGCAAGACAGCGCTTCGCGACCTAAAGGGAATAGGCATTGGTATTCTTGCCTTTCTCGCCGTTACAGTCGCAGGTATACATCCGATACCTGTGATCTTGGGAAGCGCTGTGCTAGGTTATGCATTTTTCAGAGATGACAAGATCCCCGGGCCAGACAATCAGATTGACTAATCAACAGGAGTTACTGGGGGCTGACTGACAATGACAAGTATTCTGTTTAAGTTGCTGTTCACTTTTGCAAAAATCGGCCTTTTTACATTTGGGGGAGGATACGCCATGATTCCCCTGATGGAAAAGGAAATAATACAAGCAAACAAGTGGCTGTCAATGAAGGAGTTTGTGGACATCATCGCCATAGCTGAAGTGACGCCCGGGCCTATTGCCGTCAACTCCGCCACTTATGTGGGCTACAAAATGGCCGGAATTTGGGGCGCAGCTTTTGCTACGATAGGCGTAGTCCTGCCGTCATTTGTGATCGTCATCTCCTTGGCCTCGCTGTTCTTGCGATACAAAGACGCTCCGGCTGTGAAAGCCTCTTCAAAAGGGCTCAGAGCTGCGGTTACCGCGATGATAGCCAGTGCAGCCTATTCAATGGCAAAAGCGTCCATTATTGATGTGCATGGTATAGTGATTGTGGGATTGGTGGTATTCGGGATATTCAAGATGAAAATACATCCGATAATTTGCATTTTTTTAGCAGCAGTGCTGGGAATTGCCTTATGGGGAGGAATGATGTTGGTCCCCGGTTTGTAGCCATGTCACATATGCCGAGCCTTTCTCGGGAAACATAAAAAGTGACAAGTAAACAAGGAGGGGACTTTCGATGCCGGCCAGGAAGAAAAGACCTGCTAAGGCTAGGGCTAAACGCCCATTGGATTCGCTGAAATACGAGGTTGCAAGGGAACTCGACCTTCCCAAAGAGGTGTTTGAGGATGGTTATTGGGGGAATCTGTCCTCCAGACAGTGTGGAGCCGTGGGCGGTCAGATGGTCAAAAGAATGATAGAGGCTGCTCAAAGAACTATCGCTGAGGAAGCAGCAGCTCAAGCCATAGCGGGATTCCGATCCGGTTTAGGGCTTCCTCCGGAAACAGACGTGGAAATTCCACCGGAATTGTAGAACATCCACGGGCCGGGCACGGAAATCTTCTACTGTGCCCGGTTTTCCTATTTTCATTGTTTTACAATAACTGTAAGCGCTACCACAATTACTCGGGCATGTTCCTCTGCGCCTGCTATCCGATAGAGACGACCAGATATACTAATTATGACCGATAGTCCCCATAGGTTTCCTAGCATACGTTCATGCATTTGTGTGACACTATAGGCAGAAAAGCGTGGAGGGTGGTGAAATATAATGGCACGTGGCTCACGTAGTAGGAATCGCCCGGTTGTCCCTGAGGCCCTTGCAGCGCTTGATAGGTTTAAGTACGAAATTGCAAACGAACTAAACCTGCCTAGCAATATCATAAACACGGGATACTGGGGGAACCTGCCTTCAGCTCAATGTGGCGCAGTCGGCGGACAGATGGTTCGCAGGATGATAGAGGCTGCCCAGCGGTCGCTGATAGAAGGCACTATGGCCGG
>JAAZEW010000312.1 GCA_012512055.1 Bacillota bacterium
ATAATAGCTTGCCCAGCCTTCACATTATAGCCTCCTTGGATTAGCCTTACTGTTGAATCCGGGTAAGACTTACGTTGATGATATAAGTAATTCCCACCAGGATAATGCTTAGGGCTATAGCAAACCCAAAATTGCCCTTAGACACCTCCATGGAAGTAGCTGTCGTGAGCACCCGGGTCTGTCCCAAGAGATTACCCCCTACCATCATGGAAGCGCCTACCTCTGCCACTACTCGGCCAAACCCTGCCATGATCGCTGCAAGCACCGAAAGCCTGGCTTCTCGCATGAGGACACACAGGAGCTGCCATGAGGATGCTCCAAGAGACAACATCTGTAGACGTATGCCCGGGTCAAGCTGTCCTACGCCCGCCATAGTAAAGCCGGTCACTATCGGAAGCGCAATTACCGTCTGGGCAATAACCATGGCAGTCGGCGTATACATCAGCCTAAGAAAGCCCAAAGGCCCTGTCCTCCAAAGGAATATGCTTACCCAAAGGCCGACGACTACAGGCGGAAGGCCCATCCCTGTATTGACGAACCCTGCTATCCTCCGTCTCCCTCGAGACGACCATAGAGAAAGCGCAGTCCCTAAGGGTACACCTATTGCAGCGCTGATTATGGTTGCAATTCCGGAGACTCTAAGGGTAAGAAGGGCAATCCGAAGCACCTCGCGGTCCCCCTCAATGAGGAGGTAAAAAGCTTCAGCAATCCCTTCTGCTATCAGGTCCAACTCTCCCTCACCCTCCGAGCTCTTCCATGCTCTTGCCCGCATCAGGGAAGAACAGCGGGCTTCCGTACTTGTCAACACCGAACTCACTGATGATTGCCTGGACCTCGTCGGACACCATGAACTCTACAAATGCCTGTCCGCCCGGGCCTTCCACTACCTTGTGCTTGTCAGGGTTAACTTGCATGACGTGATAGATATTAAGGAGAATTGCGTCACCTTCAACCAATACTACCAAATCCAAGCGATCCTTCATAGACAGGTAAGTTCCGCGGTCAGCCAGGCAATATGCCAACTTCTCATTGGCGATGTTGAGGGTATTTGCCATTCCGGTCCCAGCCTCTAAGTACCATGCATTCCCTGACGGTTGAAATTGAAGTTTGTTCCAGACTTCCTTTTCTTTCTTATGTGTGCCGGAATCATCTGCCCTGGAAACGAAGATTGCCTCAGCATCTGCAATCTTCTTAAGCGCTTCGGTTGCAGACTTGAAGCCTTTAACGCCTGCAGGATCCTGAGGCGAACCCACAATTACGAAGTCATTGTGCATTACAAGCTGCCTGTTCACTACGTCGCCTGCCTCGACAAGCTTCATTTCTGAAGCAGGAGCATGACAAAGAAGCACATCTGCTTCGCCTTTCTCTCCGAGAGCGAGCGCTGCGCCTGTTCCTACTGCAATTGTCTTTACGTTATATCCTGTTTTCTCCTGGAAAATCGGGAGGAGCACATCAAGGAGCCCGGTGTCCCGGGTGCTTGTGGTTGTTGCAAGGATAAGTTCTTTCGAGGCTCCGAAAACTGCGGTACCTACACACAACATAA
>JAAZEW010000374.1 GCA_012512055.1 Bacillota bacterium
CCCCGCCGTGCGGATCGGTCGGCGGATCATTGTCCCTAAGCAAGCATTTCATAGGTGGTTAGATAGGCAGGTAGCAGCGGGAGAGTAGGTCCCCTGGCAAAGCGCCGGGGGTTTTGTTTTTGAAGGAGGGGCCGTGATGAACATACAAGACTTTTTAGCCTTGTTGAAGGGCGTCAAGCAAGTAGGACCCGATAGGTGGACAGCCCTCTGCCCGGGGCATGATGACCGTTCTCCTTCCCTGTCAATTCGGGAGGCCAGTGACGGCAAGGTCCTGATCCGTTGCTGGTCCCATTGCACTGCCGAAGATGTTGTGGCTGCACTCGGCTTGCCTATGGCTGACCTATTCCCCGACAACGGCCGATATATACGCGGGAAAAAGAGGCCCAGGCCCTCACGTAAGGAGCAAGAGCTTCGTGACCTTGCAGCCCGCTTTGACCGAGCGTGTGTTAATGCCCATAGAAGGCTTGCGGTCCTCTTTCGTGCTATCGGGTGGATCTTCGCCACGCATGGTCTTGACGTCACACTAGACGAGACCAGATGGATCTGGGAGCTTCCGCACATGGAACATGTGTTAGACCAGCTTCTGCTTGGTGATCCGGAAGAGAAGTTTGCAGGCTTGCAGGCTGCGGGGCGGTGGTTAGCTTGACCCTCAGCTTCATTCGCGAAACAGTGGCAGGCGCTGAGAAAGAGGACCTCTTAGAGGCTGTCGAGAGATATGGGGGAAACAGAATGAAGCCTGAGGAGGAATTGACGCTGGACGCCGAAGCGCCAGACATTAACCTGACCGACTTAGGTAATGCGAGGCGACTTGTAGTGCAACATGGAGAAAACATTCAATACTGTCACCCTGAGTCACGCTGGTATGTCTGGAATGAACGTGTATGGAAGCCCGATGATACAGCAGCCGTCTTTCGACTGGCAAAGGACACTGTTGGAAGCATTTATATTGAGGCGGGCCAGACTGACGATGAGGATAAGCGGAAGGCTATCGCTAAACATGCTTTTAGGTCCGAGAGTCTTTCCAGGCTGCAATCTATGATTGCGCTGGCTTCTTCTGAGCCGAGAATTCCTGTCTTGCGGGAAGAGATGAATAGGGACCCCTGGCTTTTGACCGTGGAGAATGGGACCCTGGATCTCGGGACCGGGAAGTTACGAGAACACAGGCGGGAGGACCTCATTACGAAGGACATTCCTGTTCGGTGTGACGAAACAGCAACAGCGACGACGTTCAGGCGGGCTTTACTGGAAATAGTGAACGGCAGAGTCGACCATGTGAATTACTTACGACGAGTGTGCGGGTATACGTTGACGGGTGATGTGAGCGCGAAAGCGTTGTTTATTCTGTATGGGCGGGGCGTTAACGGCAAGAGCCTATTCCTAGAAATCCTTCGTGAACTTTTGGGGCCCTTCGCTGTAGTGGCCGAGCCAAACCTATTGATGAGTAGGCGCGGGGAGGCGCACCCTACGGGTGTTGCGAAGCTATGGGGCGCAAGACTGGCGATCGCCACTGAGACCACAGAGAACAGGAGTTTCAACGAAGCGCTGGTCAAGCAGTTGACGGGAGGAGATACACTGACGGGCCGGTTTATGAGACAGGACTTCTTCGACTTCAAGCCGACTCACAAGTTATTCCTAGCAACGAATCACAGGCCGATTGTCAGAGGAACGGACCGGGCTATATGGGAGCGCATTCACCTTATCCCCTTTGATGTGACATTCCACAAGCCCGAGACCGGGAAAGAGCCGATTGCTGACCCTATGATGCTGGACAAGCTACGGGCCGAACTTCCGGGGATTCTTGCCTGGGCCGTGAAGGGTTGCCTTGAATGGCAGAAAGACGGCCTAAGACCGCCGGCTGAAGTTGTATCGGCCACTGATGAATATCGGGCAGAAATGGACGTTGTAGCACAGTTTCTTGAGGACTGCTGCATACTGGAGCCTAATGCACAGGCCGGCGCGACAGACTTATACACTGCATATAAGAACTGGTGCAGCGCTAACGGTGAGCGGTGGCTAAGTCAAAGGCTTTTCGGTGGCCGGTTAAGTGAGCGGGGATATGAAAGCAGACGAGGCGCCGGCGGGACATGGATCTACGATGGAATAGGAATTGTCCAAGACTATTCGGAAATGTCAGCATATTAGGCGGGAATCAGCGTTTTCGCAAGGAAAAGG
>JAAZEW010000313.1 GCA_012512055.1 Bacillota bacterium
AACCCATAGAGAACCTGATGACTAAAGAGAATTTGGTTACAGCTCCTGTAGGGACTACTCTTGAAGAAGCCAAGGCTATTCTTCAAAAATACAAGATAGAGAAGCTTCCTCTGGTAGATAAGAACTACATGCTAAGAGGCCTAATCACTGTCAAGGACATTATGAAGGCGCGGCAATTCCCCAATTCAGCAAAAGATGACCGGGGACGTCTTCGTGTAGCAGCGGCAGTCGGAGTTGTCGGCATATTGGAACGAGCCGGCGCCCTTGTTGATGCCGGTTGTGATCTCCTTGTGGTAGACACTGCACACGGACATTCGAGGACTGTCTTAGAAGCTGTCCGGCTCCTTAAGGCGAATTTTAAGGATGTGGATGTGGCTGCAGGCAACATAGCCACCGGCGAGGCGGCCCTTGCCCTTATTGAGGCCGGCGCTGATGCAGTCAAGGTGGGAGTCGGGCCGGGTTCCATATGCACCACAAGAGTAGTGGCGGGAATAGGAGTGCCACAAGTAAGCGCTATCTTTGAGTGTGCAAGCGTTGCCAGGCGTCACGGGATACCTGTCATAGCCGACGGCGGGATCAAGTACTCAGGAGACGTAGTGAAGGCCTTGGCATGCGGCGCTGATGTGGTGATGATTGGCAAGTTGTTTGCGGGAACAGAGGAGAGTCCCGGAGAAAGAGTGATCTACAAGGGTAGAAGCTTCAAAATCTATCGAGGTATGGGATCAGTGGAAGCGATGAAGGCCGGTTCAGGTGATAGATACTTTCAAGACCCCCGGCATAAACTGGTTCCTGAGGGTATTGAAGGCATGGTTCCGTACAAGGGTGTGCTTGCAGATACTGTCTACCAGCTTATAGGCGGATTAAGGGCCGGTATGGGCTATTGTGGGGCGAAAGACATCAGGGATCTCCAGACAAACACAGGATTTGTGAGGATGACCGGTGCCGGCCTCCGCGAGAGCCACCCGCACGATGTTGTCATAACCAGGGAAGCGCCGAACTATAGCCTGGCGGATACAGATTCAGATGAGCTGCTATAGAGCGCTGTCAATGTCAACAAGAAAGTAAAGAAAGGGGCGGATACAAGTGTTAAAGAGCCACAGTAAATGGCTGGTGTTGGGATTTGCGTTGCTTATTCTCCTCAGTGTTTCACAGATAGGAGTTGCCGCTGACGAGCCGCCGGTTACGCTCTTTATCAATCCGAACCCAACTCCCGAATTCAAAGCCGATATCTGGGTTGATAAGGGACAGGGGGCTACTTACTACCCCGGTGATTCCATAGACGTTTATTACAGGTCGACCAAGAACAGTTACGTCTACATCCTTAATATTGACTCTGCCAATCGCTCCAGGTGGTTGTTGCCCAGTCAATGGTTTCCCAACAACTATGCGATGGCGAATAGAGCGTACGTCCTTCCTAACATGCAGGTAGAAGCGCCTTCTGGGAGAGAGTACCTGGTAATATTCGCATCAACCGAGCCACTCTCTCTTCCGTATCTCGAACAGTCTGTCAGATCAGGGGGCGACAAGGCGTACATCGAAGGTGAAGCCGACCTGGTTTTCGGGGCTATTCAAGCTAAGATAAGAATAGCGCCGCAGCGGAACTGGGTAAGCTCAAGTACATACTTCTATGTCGGAGCAGGTTATACGATACCGATTCCGCAGCCAATACAACCTATACTACCTCCTGTGACAAGGTACGCTGCCATAAACGTATCTACGAATCCTTCCAGAGGCAGGGTATTCGTGGACGGGGTAGAGCGAGGCACAGCACCTATTCTCATGAAGGACATTCCTTTGGGAACGCACGAAGTCACAGTTGTGATGCCCGGCTATTACACCTATACGCGGAAGTTTGAAGTCAACCATGTTCAGACCTATTATGTGAGCGCAACATTGAAGCAGATAAAGTAGGAAAAATCTTGCTGCCGTGTGGTTAGCTAATGAAGCACAAGCCCAGGTCATGCCGGTGTAAGCAGGCCTGGGCTTATGCTGTTTTCCGCGGGCTTCTATGCCGGACTGCGGAAACCGTCTCCGCAGGCTACCTTGCGCTGCCGGTTTGCCGGCGCTACATGGCGCTGTCAGGCTATGGCAGGCGTGTTTCGGGGATGGTATAATATTAAGGCGCGAGGTGCCCCTGTAGGGCAACAAGCAGCCGTGCGAATTCTTGTAAGACTGGTGGGATTGCTCTGTGCAAAGTATCGATATCTCACATGTGGCTGAACATGTAGGTGAAGAAGTCGAGCTTGAGGGCTGGGTGTACAATAAGAGATCCAGCGGATCTCTTGTCTTTCTTATTGTGAGGGACGGAACCGGATTCATTCAAGCAGTCGCAGTGAAAGGTGAGATCCCTGATGAGGATTTCCAAAGATGTGACGATTTGACTCAAGAGTCATCAGTTGTGGTCACGGGGATGGTTAAGGCTGACAAGAGAGCGCCGGGAGGTTATGAGCTTGCCGTGACAGGCGTCCGGCCTATTCATATAGCAGAGGAATACCCGATATCTCTTAAGAAACACGGGGTTGATTTCCTCATGGATTGGAGGCACCTGTGGCTGCGTACACCCAGGCAGGTAGCTATTTTGAGGATACGGCACGAAATTATAGGCGCAATCCGGGATTTCCTTGATGGACGGGAGTTTGTCCTGGTTGATGCCCCGATTCTGACTCCGGCTGCCTGTGAAGGCACGACCACCTTGTTTTCCACGGATTACTTTGATTCCACCGCATATCTCAGTCAAAGCGGTCAGCTTTACATGGAAGCCGCTGCTATGGCCCTGGGGAAAGTCTATTGTTTCGGGCCTACTTTTCGCGCGGAGAAATCCAAGACAAGGAGACACCTGACAGAGTTCTGGATGGTAGAGCCGGAGATGGCCTGGGTCGATCTGGACGGGAATCTGAAGATCCAGGAAGAGCTTATCAGCTATGTTATTCAAAGGGTGCTGGAAGAGAGGAAAAATGAACTCGCAACCGTGGAAAGGGACACAGGTAAATTGGAAGACATAAACCCTCCGTTCCCGCGGATCTCCTATGACGAGGCAGTTGAGATTCTGAACAAATGCGGTGTTGAGTTTGAGTGGGGCAATGATTTCGGTGGCGGGGACGAGACTATCCTGGCGGAGCAGTTTGAATTGCCGGTATTTGTTCACAGATATCCCACGGACATTAAGGCTTTCTACATGAAACCCGACCCGTTAAGGCCTGAGGTTTGCCTATCCGCTGATCTCCTGGCGCCTGAGGGTTACGGGGAAATTATCGGCGGCGGCCAGAGGATTGATGACCCCGGACTTCTTGCTGCGCGTATCAAGGAACATAGTCTTCCTGAAGAGGCGTACGCATGGTATATGGACCTCCGCAAGTTCGGTTCTGTGCCCCACTCCGGGTTTGGCCTGGGCATAGAGCGTATTGTCGCCTGGATATGCGGGATTGACCACATTAGAGAGACAATACCCTTCCCAAGGCTGCTAAATAGAATTTACCCATAAAGGAGGGGTTTACGTGGCACGTTCTATTCTGACTCGGATGACTGCGGCAGCTAAAGCAAGCCCGGTAATCTTGGTAGTCATTGCGCTTGCCTTATCTTTAGGTGTTCAGGCTGCAGGTATTCCTTCCTCTGATACTCCTTACGGCATTCAGGCGGGAAGCGACCTGGAGGCAGGAATTGACTTCTTTCAATCAGGCAGGTTTGAGGATGCGATACGAGCCTTCTCCCGCACAATCGAAAGCGAGCCGGAAGGGCCGGAAGTGAGCGAAGTATATGCCTGGCTGGGTTATGCCTACTTATGCAGGGGATGGACTTCCGAGGCGGAGAAGGCCTATTCAGAGAGTGTTAGCAGAACAACGGATTCTGCTTTGAGGCTCAGGGCATTGCTGGCTCTGGGTCAATTGCATTTAGACAGCGGTGATTATGACAAGGCTGTCTCCACGTTTCTTGATGCTCTTCGGTCCTCCGGCGGGAAGGAGAAAGGCGTAGTCAAGACTCTGATTGGTATCGCTGACTATGAGGCAGGCAAGACTTCAGCCGCCAAAGAACTGTTTCAGGAAGTACTTGGCGAGTTTCCCAATGATCCTGTCGCTGACTATTACGTCCAAGTAATAGAATATGCTGAGAAGAAGAAGAGTGTGCTGTTTCCAACCAAGCCTAAGTTGGGGAGGAAGGAAGCGGCTGCTAAAAAGACGGGACAGGGAGCGCCTGATCTTCGAGGGGTGGTCTTGGTCGATTCCGGCGCCAAGTATACTATTACTCCCCATGTTAAGCTGACTGTCGGCACAGAGACTGATGTTCCGTTAGAAGGGTTCTTTCTTTCTGCAGGAGATGACAGTTTCAGATGGCATGATTGGCAGTCAATGAATATTGAATGGATACTGCGGGGAGAGGAAGACGGTGTCAAGAAGATCAACGCAGTCTACTATGGGGAGGGCTTTAGCAAAACGGCAATCGCAGACACATCCATTGTACTCGACAGGAGGCCTCCGTGGGGCTCGTTTGGGATAAACGATGGCCGGAAGTATACCAATAACACGCTGGTTGCGTTAAATCTTAGCTTCTATGACAAGTTGAGCGGCGTTGCCGGCATCTGTCTGAGTAACGACGGTATGGTATGGACCGGCTGGATGACATACCGGAGTTCCGTTCACAACTGGCAACTGCCTCCCGGAGACGGTACGAAAAAGATATACGCCCGTGTCCATGATGGTGCAGGGAACATATCAGGTGTTATTACTTCTGAAATCCGGTTGGATACAACACCTCCTCTGCTTTGGTTCGTCAGCTTGAAACACCTGAGTCCCACCTCAGTGGAGATTACTTGGATGACTGACGAGGACTGTGATTCAGTCGTCGAGTACAGGCTGGATACTGACAGGAGGCAGACTATTACTATTCGGGACGACAAGTTCACTACTCATCACGTAATTCGTCTTGAAGACCTTAAGCCATCTACCAAGTACCGGTTTAGGGCGCTTTCGCGGGATCTTGCCGGAAACCTCTCTGTCTCTCAGGAATACTCATTTGTCACGAAGGCTCAGAATGAGAAGTGATATGCTCAGGCGGTGCACGGCTATTAAGGTGAGGGAGCGAGCAGGTAAATGACGATACACAGAACAGGTGAATCGTATGATGTGATCATTATCGGCGCAGGCCCCGCCGGAATATTCTCCGGGCTTGAACTGGGGAGAGACAGGCGCGGGAGTATTCGTGTTGCCATCATTGAGAAAGGCCCTGATATTGACGCGAGGATATGCCCTTCCACTGAGGGGAGCTCTGCGTGTAGGAGGTGCGACCCTTGCAGCGTAGTGTCAGGCTGGGGTGGAGCAGGGGCATTCAGCGACGGGAAGCTTACTCTTTCAACTCAGGTAGGCGGAATGCTGGACATGTATACAGGCGAGGCCAAGTTGAGAGAGCTCATCAGTTATGTGGACCGGATCTACCTTGATTTCGGGGCTCCTACAAGGGTGTGGGGCGAGGACGAAGAAGCCATACATGAACTGGATCGAAAGGCGATTCTTGCTGAGCTTAAGCTGATCCCTGCGCCTATTAGGCATCTGGGCACGGGTAAAACGAAAAAGATCCTCGAAGGCATGAAGGAAGAACTCAGTCGATCCGCTGATATCATCCTGGGTGAGAGTGCAGAGAAAATCCTGGTCGCCGACAACAAAGTAGTAGGGGTTGAGACTTCGAAAGGCCGTGTGATCAGGGGTTCTTATGTAATTGCTGCGCCGGGCAGGGACGGAGCGGAATGGTTGTCAGAGGAGGCTCACAGGCTGGGCTTGTCCACGGCTATTAACCCTGTTGACATCGGTGTCCGGGTTGAGCTCCCGGCTGTGGTGGCGGAGCCGTTGACTGATGTGTCTTATGAGTCGAAACTGGTTTATCATTCCCGATCCTTTGATGATAAGGTCAGGACGTTTTGCATGTGTCCCTACGGTCAAGTCGTCACTGAGAGTTCAGACGGGCTTATTACGGTGAACGGGCATACTCACTCGGAGAAGAAGACTGAAAACACCAACTTCGCACTCCTGGTGAGCAAGACCTTTACTGAACCTTTCAATGATCCTATCGCGTACGGGAAATACGTGGCCGGCCTGGCGAACCTTCTGGGCAACGGTGTAATCGTTCAAAGGCTTGGGGACCTGATAAACGGGAGAAGATCCATTAAGGAGCGAATCGCAAAAGGGACTGTCATCCCTACGCTGAAGGAGGCAACGCCGGGCGACCTCAGCCTGGTATTCCCGTATAGGCACCTTGTGAGTATCATGGAAATGCTGAAGGCTTTGGATGCAGTTGCACCAGGGGTCTATGGCCGTAATACTTTGCTTTACGGTGTAGAGGTGAAATTCTACTCGTCGAGACTGTCAGTCACGCAGGCCTTGGAAACACAAATAGGGAACTTCTTTGCCATCGGAGACGGCGCAGGCGTTACCCGTGGGCTTATGCAGGCCTCAGCTTCGGGTGTTGTGGCTGCCCGCGAAATATTGAGCAGGCTTGATAAGATGTAGGCCGAACCTGCATTAGAGTAAGCTCCGCGTTTTCATCCTTTCGATGGTGCCGGCTGTGGGCCGGCACGGGGGACTTGCGCAAAAAAGTACTCGAACTAGGTATCGTTGCCTCACGGGAAAATGTACTCAAAATGATAGCCGAATCCTTGACTTGACTTTTGGCATGTTCTATACTCAAAACATAGACTTTAGAGGAAAGTCATCCAATAAAAGGTATTAGAGCGAATCAGGAAGGGGGGCCGTCAAATGATCAATCTCAGCGTTGGAGTGGTTATGAAAACAAGGCCCCACCTTGACTGTTGACTGGTAAATAATGTCAAGGTCGTGGGCCGGATACACCCACGACCTTTTGACTGTGATATGCCGCTGATTGCTTGTGTCATTTCTGAGAGTCGTGGGAAATCCTACGGCTCTTTTTAGTTTGCTTTGTTCCCGATTGTTGAGGGTTGGATATGAGAAAGTGAGGCTTAGTTGACATGTCGTCTGCGCTGGAATGTCATAATGCCAGAAAGGTCTTTCATGTAAAAAAGGAAATGACGGACGGCTCTACCCTGTGTCGCCTGATTGCCAGGCTGATTCCTAAATACAAGGCGGTAGAGGCGGTGGATGGGCTCACTTTTCATGTGGAGCCCGGTGAGATATTCGGCATCTTGGGCCCTAACGGCTCAGGGAAATCGACTCTGATACGATTGATTTCAACGCTTCTTCTGCCTGATGAAGGCTGCATTACGGTTTTCGGGCATGATGTGGTCAAGGAGAGACTCCAGGTTAGGAGGCTTATCAACAGGGTTTCGGTGGATGCTGCTTTCTTCAAGGGGCTTTCTGCCATGGAGAATCTAAGCTATGCTGCAAGGCTATACGACCTTGACAGAAGCGCTTGGCAGGCTACGGCGGCTGACGTCCTTCACCGCTTGGGGCTGAAACGCGACAATCTTCATGAACCGCTGGAAGACCTGTCAAGAGGGATGCAGCAAAAAATCGCCGTGGTCAGGGCTCTGCTTACCCATCCCTTGTTGTTGCTGTTGGATGAGCCTACCACCGGGCTGGATCCTGTATCTAAAAAAGAGGTCCAGGATTTTGTCTTGGAAGAGAGGGAACGTCGCGGGACAACCGTAGTCCTTACCACCCATGACATGCAGGAGGCTGATAGGCTCTGTGATAGGGTTGCCATTATCGACCATGGCAGATTCGTGGCCATGGATACGCCGGGAAACCTCAAATCACAGGTGTCAGCGAATGGTGAGGACGTAACCCTGGAAGAAGTCTTCTTTGCGCTGACAGGGAAGAACCTGAAAGATAACGGTAAATCAGTGGGGAGAGATGAGGATCGTGTTAGAGATCAATAAGGAGCTCCGCCGGAGCTATGCTTTGGTTGAGAGGAACTTCAACCTCATAAAGAGATACCTCGGCTGGGAAATTGTGTTTATGGTCTACACAGTCGTGAACACGTTGACAATAGCGTTTATCGGCTTGTCTCCTGACGGCTCGGGACGGGAAAGAGTCCTTTACCTTATAGTCGGGGCTTTACTTTGGGGATTTCTGTCTGTCCTGTTCCACGAGGTTGCCGAGTCAGTCCAGTGGGAGCGGTGGGAAGGGACAATTGAGTACTCTTTCATGGCGCCTATGAGAAGACTCTCGTACCTTGGCGGAGTATGCTTGTATGCTTCGGGTTACGGAGCCATAAGGACGGTAATAGTCATGTTTGCCGTAGTCAGCGTCTTTGATCTGGATCTTAGCTCAGCGAACCTTGTTGCAGGTTTTACCGTGCTTCTTCTGTCAAGTCTGTCATTTATCGGGGTAGGACTCATGGCTGCGACGCTTCCTTTGATGTCAGCCGAGAAAGGATCCCAAGCAGCCCACATACTGGAGGCTGCGATCTTGCTGGTCTCAGGCGTGTACTATGACGTAAGCGTGTTACCTGTCTGGATGCAGAAGCTGTCTCGAATATCGCCCGCAACCTATACTTTGAGGGCAGCCCGGGAAGCGCTTCTCTTCGGAGCGTCTCTTCATGACATAAGAGGCGAGCTGCTGATTCTCCTGGCTACCGGGGTGATTCTGATTCCTTTGGGATTGCTTGTGTTCAACCGGGCTGAGCTCTATGCCATGCGCACCGGGAAGCTGAAGAGGAGCGGCTAAGGGCCCGGGGCTTTGGCCCGTTCTTGTCATTGATGGTGCATAGTGTCTGTGCTATAATAACTAATTGGCAAGGTCGCAGCTATGGACTGCAGAGGTCACAGCCATGGACTGCAGAAGTCGTAGCGATTGAATGGGCGAGGTCTCAACTATGGACTGCCCAGGCCGGTAGGGAGGTAAACGTAGTGAAGAAAGGAATACATCCTGAATACTCTATGACTACTATTACGTGTGCATGTGGCGAGAAGTTCGAAGTCGGCTCAACCCGGAAGGATATGCGGGTAGAGATTTGCTCAAAATGCCATCCTATGTTCACAGGGAAACAGAGAATAGTGGATACAGGCGGCCGAGTAGAGCGCTTCATGAAGAGGCATGGCCTGGATAAGTAATAAGTAAGATTTGACACCGGGATTTCCGAGGAGTAGCAGAGATTGTCACTGGAGGGCACGATTTGAGCAAGCAGTTCTCCTATGGCGGCCAGGCTGTCATAGAAGGTGTGATGATGCGGGGCAGGAATAGTATAGCGATTGCAGTGAGGAAGCCTGACCTGAGTATCGTAGTGGAGAATAAGTCCACGAAGATGCTGGCTGAAAGGTATCCTGTATTCGGATTGCCGATAATAAGGGGAGTTTGCGCGTTCATCGAAACACTGATAATAGGCTTCAGCGCGCTCATGTTTTCAGCGGATCAAGCCAGCGGTACGGAAGAAGAGCAATTGAAACCATGGGAGCTTACGCTAACCGTTATCGTGTCTTTCGCGCTTTTCGTCGGCCTTTTTATTGTGCTTCCGAACGTTGTTGCAGTCTGGATTCAGAAAACCGTCCATAACAGGGTTTTGGTGAATCTGGCAGAGGGGATGTTCAGGATTGCCTTGTTCATCGCGTATATTGTGGGTGTATCGAGGATCCAGGATATACAGCGGGTATTTCAGTACCATGGAGCTGAACACAAAGTCATCCATACTTTCGAAGCGGGAGAACAGCTTTCCGTGGAAAATGCGAAGCCCCACACAATTCTTCATCCTCGATGTGGCACTGCGTTTTTGCTCATCGTTATGGTCACGATGGTGCTGATATTTTCAGTCCTTCTTCGCTCGACCACCCTGGCCATGCGAATTCTTACGCGACTCGCGTTATTGCCGGTTGTAACCGGGATATCATATGAAGTGATTAAACTGGCGGGCAGGCCTAATCCGCCGAAGTTCGTTCAATGGATGATAGCGCCCGGACTCTGGTTGCAGAAACTCACCTGTAAAGAGCCGGATGAAGATCAGTTAGAAGTGGCAATTGAGGCTCTTACGAGTGTGCTTGAGGCTGACGGCGCTTAGCTTAGATGAGGCTGATTTACGTGTGTGCCCGAGCCCGTATGCCGTTTCCCTCAAGGGGGGTGAGACGTGATGCAGAATAGACTTGATGAGATCGAGCAACGTTATATCGGTCTGGAGGCGGAGCTTTCTAATCCTGAGATCCTGACTGATCAGGAGAGGCTCAAGAATACTGCCAAAGCTCACGCAGACCTCGAGGAAATTGTAACGAAATACAGGCAGTATAAGAGTGTTGAGTCTGACATAGAAGAAGCAGAGGAAATGAGAAAGTCGGGCCCTGATGAAGAGCTGGCGGAGTTTCTCGATTCCGAGCTGGAACGCCTCAGGGCGGACGAAGCCAGGTTGGAAGACGAGCTGAAAATCCTCCTTCTCCCTAAAGATCCCAATGACGACAAGGATGTCATTGTTGAAATCAGAGGAGGGACCGGAGGAGAAGAAGCTGCGCTTTTTGCCGCGGACTTGATGCGCATGTATATGAGGTACGCAGAGCAAAACGGGTGGCAGACGGAAATCATGAGCTCAAGCCCTACCGACCTGGGAGGATTCAAGGAAGTAATCTTCTCTGTGCAGGGGCGAGGCGCGTATAGCAGGCTGAAGTACGAAAGCGGAGTGCACAGGGTCCAACGAATTCCTGACACTGAAGCTTCAGGGAGAATTCATACGTCCACGGCTACAGTGGCTGTGCTGCCTGAAGCGGAAGAGGTGGAGTTGGAGATAAAGCCTGATGATCTGCGTATCGACGTGTTCAGGTCCACAGGACATGGCGGACAAAGTGTGAACACCACTGATTCAGCGGTTCGAATAACCTATATTCCCACAGGTATGGTGGTTACTTGCCAGGACGAAAAGTCTCAGCTCAAGAACAGAGAGAAGGCCCTCCGTGTTTTGCGCGCGCGACTCCTTGACGAGCTTGAAAGCGAGCAGAAAGCGGAATTGGATGAAGCCAGGCGTATCCAGGTAGGAAGCGGAGAACGTAGTGAGCGCATACGCACCTACAATTATCCGCAGAACCGGTTGACTGATCACAGGATCAGTCTTACCTTATACAGACTGGGCGAGATCCTGGAAGGGAATATCGATGAAGTTATTGATGCCTTAATGGCGGTTGAACAGAGCGAGAGGCTGAAGAAAATTGGCTGAGCCGATTGGAATTGTTACTGCCAAGGATGCGCTTCTTGCTGCAGTTCGGCGATTGCGTGAAGCCGGCATTCCAAGTGCGCGATTGGACGCAGAGGTTCTGCTTACGTATGTGCTCGGGACCAGGCGTGAGCACCTCTATGCACATCCTGAAAGGCGCCTTGATTTTGATGAATATGAAAGATATCAGGCAGTTCTGGAACGCAGATTAACCAGGCTGCCTGTGGCTTATATTACAGGCAGAAAAGAGTTTATGTCCCTGGAATTTGCCGTAAACGAGCATGTGCTCATACCCAGGCCGGAGACTGAGGTCCTTGTCGAAGAGGTCATTTCCCGCATCGGGAGTTCCCCTCCTGAGGGCAGTCCTATTATTATCGCAGATATCGGAACCGGAAGCGGGGCAATAGCCGTTAGCATCGCGTGGCTCTTGAAGACGGCAGAGATTATTGCCACTGATATCTCAGCCGATGCGCTTGCCATAGCCAGAGGGAATTCAAGGAAGCACGAAGTAGATGGCAGGATCAAGTTTCTGCAAGGAGATCTTCTGTCCCCTCTTGCCGGGGAAGGGCTGGAACACCGGCTCACTGCAATCGTCAGCAATCCCCCTTATCTGTCAAGGCGAGCGATGGCACGTGTCTCGCCTGAAGTGGCGCGTGAACCGAAGGCAGCTCTTCTCGGCGGCGAACAAGGACTTGATTTTTCTTTTGCCATTCTGGAACAGTCCGGGCCCTACCTGGCACCGGGTGGGTTCGTCGCACTTGAAGTCGGCTATGATCAAGCTAAAACCGTGTCGGACTTCGCTAAGAAGGAATCAGGATATGGCAAAGTCGAAGTAATAATGGATCTTGCCGGTATTGAAAGAGTGGTAATAGCGGGTCAATAGCAAGTCAGTCAAGTCAGTGCCGCCATCATTGGCAAGCTCTGCGGTCTGTGAACAGCCGGCCTAGGACAATGGGCACTTGGTGCCGAGGAGTGAGCAACCATCTCCCGGGAGTAAAGGGGTAAAGAGGAAGCTTGAGAGAGACACAAATAGTAAGAGTAAATCCGGATAGCCCCGATATTCAGGAAATAAGGCGAGCAGCGTCGATAATCAGAAGCGGAGGCCTTGTCGCTTTTCCCACTGAGACCGTTTATGGCTTGGGCGCAGACGGATTGCGCGCTGACACTGTAGACAAGATCTTCCTCGCAAAAGGCAGACCCCAGGATAACCCGCTTATTCTTCATGTGGCTTCTCCTGACGACATAGGGCGGGTGGCAACTGAAGTTCCCCCGGCAGTGGACAAGCTCGTTCAACTCTTCTGGCCCGGCCCTCTTACATTGGTCCTTCCCAAGAAGCCTCATGTGCCGGACGTAGTGTCCGGAGGCCTTCCTACCATAGGAATGAGAATGCCTGACAACATCATAGCCTTGACTCTCATTGCCGAATCAGGCACCCTTTTGGCTGCTCCCAGCGCCAACCTTTCAGGGAGGCCCAGTCCTACCCAGGCAAGCCACGTCGTGGACGATATGTGGGGCAGAGTTGATCTTATATTGGACGGAGGCCCTACCAGGCTGGGTGTGGAATCGACTGTTTTGGATCTGACGAAAGACCCTCCTTTGATTCTAAGGCCCGGAAGTGTCACTTTGGAAGAACTCCGGGATGTGCTCAGGTATGTGGAAGCACCGGTTCGCGAATCCCAGGACAGGATTTCTTCGGGGCAAGAACCCCCCGGCGTGAAATACCCACATTATTCTCTTGACATACCGGTCGTCCTTGTTGAAGGTCAGCCTCAGGCTGTCGTCAAACGGATACAGGAGGAGGCCGCGAAGTACCGAAGCCGCGCAAAGAAGGTAGGGGTCATGAGTTCCCTGGAAAGCAAGGAGCAGTATTTAGATCATGCGGACGTGGTGAAGTCTGTTGGGTCCGGATACGACATGACCCAGGTTGCAGCGGGTCTTTACGGTACTCTGCGAGATTTCGAGACACATAAAGTCAATGTTTTGTTCGTAGAAGGGTTTGATGAGGCAGGGCTTGGATTTGCGGTGATGAATAGACTAAGGGAGGCCTCAAGAGGGCGGATTATTTATGTATGATATCTTCTTGTTTTTCAACCGGACAAATGATTCCTTCCAGCGGGAGGGCGTTGTTTTATGAAGCGGCCGGGAACTATCATGTTGGTGTGCATGGGGAATACGTGCAGGAGCGTCATGGCTGAAGCTATGCTGAGGCAAGCACTTGAAGAGGTTATGGGGGATGACGCTAAAGACATACGGGTGATTTCAGCGGGCGTGTCCGCAAGTTGCGGTGATCCCGCGTCTCGCCACGCAGAGGCTGCCATGAGAGAACTCGGCCTTGATGTGTCGCTCCACAGAGCCCGTGGTGTTTCCGCTGAGGCCCTGAACGAGGCTGACCTCGTGTTGACTATGACGACGGCGATAAAAGATGAACTGCTCAAAGACTACCCTGCCATGGAAGCAAAGGTAATGACTCTTACAGAGTTTGTCGGCTTAACTGAAGAGCTGGGCCGGGACATCAAAGATCCTTACGGCTTGCCTCTTGGGGTTTACAAGTCCAGCGCAGAGCAGATCGGTAGAGCTGTCAAGATTGTGGCAAGGAAGATCAGGGATTCATATGAATCGAGGAGAGATAGTCATGAAGATCGGCATAGGGAGTGACCATGCAGGCTTTGAAATGAAAGGGAGCCTGAAGGTCTACCTTAGCTCACTGGGAATGGAAGTCGTAGACTTCGGATGTCAGTCTGCTGCTTCCACAGACTACCCTGACATAGGGTATCCGGTAGCAAGGGCTGTGGCAGCTTCCAAGGTTGACAAGGGTATCCTCGTATGTGGCACAGGGATCGGCATGTCAATAGTCGCCAACAAAGTTCCTGGTGTCCGTGCAGCTTTAGCAGGGAATGTTCATGTAGCGAAGCTTTCCAGGGAACACAATAACGCGAATGTCTTGGTCCTTGGCGCCAGAGTAATCAGTATGGATGAAGCCAGGGCCATAACGAAAGCATTTTTGGAAACTGAATTTGCGGGAGGACGCCATGGGAGGCGCGTGGACAAGATAACTATGGGCGAAGCCGGAAAGGAAGAGGTTTGCATGTCTAGAGTTCACCTCATCGATCATCCACTCATTCAGCACAAGCTTACTCTTATCAGGGACAAGACCACAGGTTCCAAGGATTTCCGAGATCTCGTGGCAGAAATCTCCACTCTGATGGCGTATGAAGTCACTCGTGACCTGCCGCTCGAGGATACCGAGGTTGAGACTCCAATCGGTCTAGCCGATGCCAGGGTCATCTCAGGCAAGAAAGTCGGAATTATCGCTATCTTAAGGGCAGGCCTGGGAATGGTAGAAGGTATGCTAAGACTCATACCCGCAGCCAAGGTGGGGCATATCGGCATTTATCGAGATCCGGAGACGCTAAAGCCTATAGACTACTACTGCAAGTTGCCACCTGATGTAGGTGAACGAGAACTCATCTTGGTTGATCCTATGTTAGCGACAGGCGGGTCCGCCACCTCCGCAATAAGATTCCTTAAAGAAAGAGGCGCAGCCAATATAAAGCTGGTAGTGCTTGTATCTGCTCCGGAAGGTATTAAGATGGTGCAGGGTAATCATCCTGATGTGGACATATACACTGCCGCAATTGACAAATGCCTGAACTCACATGGTTACATTGTGCCCGGGCTTGGAGACGCAGGGGACAGGCTTTTCGGCACCAAGTAGGCTTTCAGGCACCAAGTAGGCTTCTCGGCGCTGAGTCGGACTTTCGGCCCCAATTGAGGTTTTGGGTGGCAAGCGGTGTTTTCGCCACTAAGTGGGCGGCTTCTTGACGCCAAGTAGAGTCACAGGTAGCGAGCGGGCATCAAGCAGCGTTTCCGCCGGTAAGTAGGCTTTTTGACACCAAGCAGCGTTTTGGGCAGCGAGCGGACTTTTGGGCATCAAGCAGCGTCTCAGGTAGCGGGTGGGCTCCTTGACGCCAAGCAGGGAAGGAGTAAATAAGATTGACCGAAGGATTTGTGCGGCCGTCCTGGGATGAGTACTTCATAGGTATTGCCAAATTGGTTGCCGGCCGGTCAACATGCTTGAGAAGACAAGTAGGCGCAGTGGCTGTGAGAGACAGACGTATTCTGGCTACCGGATATAACGGGGCACCTCGGGGGCTTGCCCACTGCGCGGAAGTAGGATGCCTAAGGGCGGAACGGCACGTGCCCCCCGGTGAGCGCCATGAGCTGTGCAGGGGGCTTCATGCGGAGCAAAATGTGATAATCCAGGCAGCTTTACATGGAATAAGCATCCAGGGGGCTACTGTATACTGCACAGACTACCCGTGTTCATTGTGTATGAAAATGCTTATCAATGCAGGGATCAAAGAAATAGTCTACTTCGGCGCCTATCCTGACGAGCTTGCCTCGGAAATCGCGAAAGAGGCAGGCTTGGAGATTCGTCAATTCCGGAATTCCTGAGTCGAGGGGGACTAACCTTGACATGCCTATATACCTGGGTTAGAATGTGAACGATGGCCGTAAATATTCCCCTAATCTGCATGATGCGTCACCATTTTCAATTGTACATACGCGAGATGTACACATATACGAGGTGTACACATATGTGAGGTGTACACACATATAAGGCCTCGAATTGAGAGGAGAAAGCCGGCCTCAAATGATAGCCTATGTTCCTATCCTTATAGAAGCCTCCTTAATATCGTTCCTCCTGACTCCCATAATACGTGAAGGAGCTATCCGAACCGGGCTTGTCTATATGCCGAACTCGAGGACTGTTCATGACCGTCCCATGCCTGTCATGGGCGGATTGGCTATCTTTATCGCGTTTTCTGTGACTGTCCTTCATCGTGTAGGCCTCGGCTATGACACACTGGGCTTGCTTCTGGGCGCTCTCATTATCGTAGCAGTCGGGATGTGGGATGATATCCGCGAGCTCCGGCCGCTGCCGAAGCTTATCGGACAGATCTTGGCTGCCGTCGTTGCAGTGGGACTTGGTATCAAGATTGAGTTCATAACCAATCCTTTCGGATCCGGAATGATTTACTTGGGTCTTTGGGGCATACCCCTTACCATCCTCTGGATTGTGGGGATGGTGAACGTAATCAACTTCCTTGATGGCTTGGACGGTTTAGCTGCAGGTGTATCAATTATCGGGGCCTTTGCCCTCTTCGCAGTGGCTTCGTCCCGTGGACAAGTCTTCGCATCCGCGCTTGCGGTAGCGCTGGCAGGGAGCGCTTTGGGGTTCTTGCCGTATAATTTTAACCCTGCCAGCATATTCATGGGCGATGCAGGCGCCATGCTGTTAGGCTTTACGCTTGCTGTGATCTCGGTGGAAGGCGCGCTGAAAGGCGCAGCTACCCTTGCCTTGGCTGTCCCCATGTTCACCCTGGGCGTACCTATTCTTGATACGGTTTTTTCAATAGTTCGCAGGGTCAATAGGGGTACGCCTTTTTACCAGGCTGATAAGGAGCACATTCACCATCGTCTCATCAATAACGGGTTCTCCCACAGGGGAGCCGTAGTTCTTATATATGCAATAACAGGATGCCTTGGGATAATGGCTATTCTCATGGCGAGGTCCGGCGTCACACTTACCGGCTATGTTTTGGTTGCCCTGCTTCTCAGCGTCATTTTGATATCCGGCCGGAAACTGTGGAGCATCCGCGCACGGGATACGCGGAGAGGCGGTACAGATACCCAACATAGGTAAGAGAACCATAGGCGAGGGAAACACAGGGGAGCCCATTGCCGGACAACGCTGATGGGCCGGATGACAGACTCGATGACAGGCCGGGCAACAGGCCGGCTGATAGGGCTGGATAAGAGATTGGACGAAAGGGGATTGGAATGCCGAGGAAGAAAGTCATGACGGTATTCGGGACTCGCCCGGAAGCAATTAAGATGGCGCCGGTGGTGCAAGCTCTAAAGAGTTCCCATCAGCTATCAACGGTTGTAATTGTAACTGCTCAACATCGGGAAATGCTGGATCAGGTTCTTGACATCTTCGGTATTGCTCCTGACTACGATCTTAACATAATGCAGGAGGCACAATCCCTATCGGAAATTATGACCCGTACGCTGATCCGACTTGAGGAGCCTCTCAAGAAAGAGAAACCCGACTTGATTCTTGTGCACGGGGATACGGCGACAACTTTCGCAGGAGCCCTCAGCGGATTTTACAACCACATCCAAGTTGGCCATGTTGAGGCAGGCCTCAGGACTCACGATAAATACTCGCCCTACCCCGAGGAGATGAACAGGCGCCTTACAGGGTGCCTTTCTGATGTCCATTTTGCTCCGCTGGGCGCACAAAGGGATAATCTGCTCCTGGAAGGCACGCCTTGTGAGTCAATCCATGTCACAGGCAATACAGTGATTGACGCCCTCCTTAGTATCGCGTCAATCCCGCATGAGTTCACCTGTCCGGACCTTGCGTCCATCGATTACACGAACAGAAGGGTTTTGCTTGTCACTGCCCACCGTCGTGAGAATCTGGGCGAACCCCTTCGAAGGATTTGCCGGGCTCTTAAGACACTTGTGGAAACACGGCCTGACATTGAGGTGGTTTGGCCGGTCCATATGAACCCTGCAGTCAGGCAAGATGTCTTTCAAATCCTCTCCGGCATGCCCCGTATCCATCTGCTGGATCCTGTAGACTACCAAACAATGGTAGCCGTCATGTCCCGATGCTACTTAGTCCTGACGGATTCCGGCGGCTTGCAGGAAGAAGCGCCTTCCTTAAAGAAGCCGGTCCTGGTGCTGAGGGACGTTACAGAGCGTCCTGAAGGCGTTGAGTCAGGCACTCTGGCCCTTGTGGGCACAGATGAAGACAGAATCGTTTCATTTGCCCGGGGACTGCTTGAGGATCCACACGAGTACCGGCGGATGGCGGAAGCACGTAACCCTTACGGAGACGGACAGGCTGCTTGCCGCATTCGTGACGCAATCTTGTGGAGGTTTGGAATTAACCCCACAAGACCCGCGGATTTTCAGGGATAACCTGGACATAATACATGCCGTAGGGTAAACAGGTTTAGGTTTCCAGTTGAAGCCGGATCTTACCGGTGTTAAACTGTTGGGCGGAGTAGTATCTAAACCCCGTGCTATATCTACTTTTTGCGTGTTGAGAGGAGGAAGCCGTGTGGAGACTCTCCTCATTCAGGGAGGATCGAGATTAACCGGACGCATTGCAGTAACAGGCGCAAAAAATGCTGCTTTGCCCACGATTGCCGCTGCGCTCCTCACCGGAGAGACTGTAAATCTTTCGTGCGTGCCAGGCCTTGACGATGTCTTCACCATGTGTGAGCTCCTGGAGAGTGTCGGCGTTACCGTAAACTGGGGTCCGGGACGTCTTTCCCTTAACGCCGGACGGGCAAATGCAAGGGAGGCCTCGTATAGCTTAGTAAGACGCATGAGAGCGTCATTCTTGATTGCAGGCCCGATGTTAGCCAGATTCGGGTTTGCGCGCATGCCCATGCCGGGCGGGTGTGCTATTGGTTCAAGGCCGATAGACCTTCACCTTAAAGCTTTCAGCGCTATGGGGGCGGAGCTGTCAGTGGGAAGCGGATACATTGAGGCAACTGCTCCAAAAGGACTCCGCAGCGCTCACATATACTTGGACTATCCAAGCGTAGGCGCAACTGAGAATGCGATGATGGCAGCTTCTCTTGCCAAAGGGAGCACCATCTTGGAGAACGTAGCCAGGGAACCGGAAATCGTAGATCTCGCAAACCTTCTGACTAAGATGGGAGCAAAAGTGGTAGGCGCAGGTACAGGCGTCATTAGAATCCGCGGTGTGGATGAGTTGGGAGGCGCAAGTCATACAGTAATTCCTGATCGGATAGAGGCAGGCACGTATATGACGGCTGCGGCTATTACGAAAGGGGATGTAATCCTTGAAAATGTCGTGCCTGAACACCTTACTGCCGTAATTGCCAAATTGCGTGAGGTCGGCGTCCGTGTTGAGGTGGAGGAATCTGAGATTCGTGTTTCCTCTGACGCACATCCCAGGGCAGTGGATATTAAGACCATGCCTTACCCGGGTTTCCCGACGGATCTTCAGGCGCAGTTCATGGCGCTCTTGTCTCTGGCTGACGATATGAGCATCATTACTGAGACTGTATTTGAAAACAGGTTTATGCACGTAGATGAGCTTGTACGAATGGGCGCCAGGATAAAAATTGACGGTAGAGCTGCAATTGTTGAAGGAGTGGACTGTATGTCCGGCGCGCCGGTCACTGCAACTGATCTTCGAGCAGGAGCTGCTCTTATCGTTGCAGGCCTGGCTGCCAACGGAACCACGGAAGTGGCCAATATCGGGCATATTGACCGAGGATACGAGCATATTGAGAGGAAACTGAGTTCTTTGGGGGCTGACATCGTCAGGCGATCCGTCCCCGAAGAGCGGGAGGCTTCTGCAGCAACAGCCTCATAGTGTTCCCCGGTTCTAATCAGTCCTTCTGCCGAGTATAGATAAGTCTATAGGGTAGATGAATAGACAAGCAGTTATCACACGGCAGGAGGAACGCGACATGGGTCAATGGATTATCGTGTGCGTCGGGTTTTGCGTTCTCGTGGTGGTAGTGATCCCTTCACTAATTGTCAGAGGATGCGGGTTCAGTATTTACCCTCCCACTCCGCAGTTGAGTTCTTTTGATCATACTGTCAAAGTCTTCGATGTTTCTTCAAATGAAATCCGCGACATGCAATTGGAAGAGTATATCAAAGGAGTAGTAGCTGCGGAAATGCCGGCGTCCTTCGGAATTGAGGCATTGAAAGCTCAGGCTATAGCAGCTCGAACCATTACCTTGAGACAGATGACAGCCTTCGGTGGGCCCGGGTGCACTGCACACCCTGGTGCTGACATATGTACGGATCATCGTCATTGCCAGGCGTGGATATCCCAGGAGGAATTACGCAAAAGGACGGGCTATGTCAACTACCCGGTATATGCCGGCAAAATCCGGGACGCAACAGACTCCACCAGAGGATTGGTTGCCACATACCAGGGGAATCTCATAGAAGCCTGTTATCATGCCGCGTCAGGCGGAGCTACTGACAACTCCGAAGAAGTGTGGTCCAGTCCTGTTCCATATCTGAGAGGGGTTTCTACGGAGTTTGAATCAAAAGAGCCGGATTTTCGCAAGGAAGTCAGTTTCACCATGGACGATCTTGAGAAGAAGCTGAATACAAGCTTAAAGGAGAACAAATCCACTACGTATAAGGTAGCGGGCAAAGATGTCCATGTTATCTCTGAAGAGAGGATGGATAAACCCATTGAGATTTTGGATGTTTCCAAAGCGGGGCGTGTCAAGGAAATCAGAATCGGCGATAAGGTGTTCAGCGGGTATACCCTAAGAACTCTTCTGGGGCTTGCTTCGACGAAGATGACTTACCGGATAGCCGATAATAAGGTCCGGATTACGACTACAGGATACGGACACGGTGTCGGCATGTCTCAGTACGGAGCCAATACCATGGCGGAAGCGGGAAAGAACTTTGAGGAAATCCTCAAGCATTACTACCAAGGCATCGAAGTTGTGGACTATTACCAAGCAGAAACAAGATGAATCCTCAGTCTGCATAGAGAGGAAAGTATTGGGGAGAATATTGTCCGGGGTGATGCCATGGAGAGAAACGCCAAAAAGAGGCAACCCGGGACTGATTCTCCGTCCAAGACGAAAAGCCTGGTTTCCGTTGTTGGGACGAAATTCGGCGCAGGCGCGCGGAGAACACGTGAATTCTTCGCCGGCCTGAGAAGTACTATCCCTGCGCTTAGGGACATTGTCATTTTGGTTGCTCTCACTGTTATTGCTTTTGCGTCCGGGTTCTTTGTGGGAAGGGAGACGACGCAGCCTGCACTGCCAGGTGATTTTGTGTCCATCCAGGAAATTGATATCCAAGGGACAAGCTCTCACTTAGCCGATGTCACAGTTACGGAAGACGTCATACCTCAAGACATTGCCACTTATCAAACCGCTGACGAAGAACCTGCGGGCGGGAATGAAGACGCGGGCGTCGTAGGCCCCATACCGGCCGACGCTCCGGAAGCGAAACCAGACGTTCCGCTCAGGGAAAGCACACCGCGGGAAAGCACACCGCCTGCCGGCGAGAAGATGACAATGCCTGTCCAAGGACGGATAACGTCTGAGTTCGGATGGAGGAAACATCCTGTGTACCAGGATTGGCGGTATCATACAGGAGTGGATATCGGAGTGCCTGAGGGTTCCCCGGTAAGTGCGGCGCTTTCAGGCAAGGTCGTCGAGTCAGACAGCGCGAGAGAACTGGGCTTATACGTAGTCATTGAGCACCCGGACGGTATCAAGACCAAGTACGCCCATTTAAAGTCGAATTCGGTGAATCGTGGAGATTCAGTGAAACAAGGGCAGATCATAGGAAACGCCGGGGCTTCAGGCGTCACATCCGGGCCGTATCTTCACTTTGAGGTGGTTTCCGGGGGTGAAACCGTCGATCCTGAGGGATTCCTGTAATACTGCTCTCCCGTGAGTAACCCTGACATATCTCGCTGTCCCAAGAATATACATGGTATTAAACCGGGGCAGGGGGGCAGCGGAGATGAGGGATTACATTCGGCGTAGAGTGCTTGACATTGCCGGCCATATTATCGAGACCAAGTCTACCGTGAGACAGACGGCCAAGCTATATAATGTCAGTAAGAGTACTGTGCACAAGGATGTAACAGAGAGACTTCCCATGATAAGTAAGCCTCTCTCAAAGAAAGTCAAGCGAGTGCTGGAGCAGAATAAGGCAGAGCGCCACATTCGTGGCGGAGAAGCTACAAGGAGGAAATATAGGGAGAAAAAGAGGGGTTAGGCGTCCCCTTTCTCTGGAGGAAATCTTCGCAGTATGTAGAAGAAACTACCTTGCGACGGTTTTTTCTTATTTACACATTGGATAAGCCTTTCAATCCGACTGCATCTTCAAGTGGCTTGCTGAGGCAAATAGGAGGAATAGGCCCATGCTGGGGCTGTCTGTGGATATCGGAATCGATCTGGGAACAGCCAATACGAGGGTTTTCGTCAAGGGTAAAGGCATAGTGATGAATGAACCTTCGGTTGTTGCCATCGATGGTGAAACCCGTAAGGTGCTTGCAGTCGGCGGAGCAGCCCGCAGGATGATTGGGAGAACTCCGGGTTCGATATTAGCTATCAGGCCTATGAAGGACGGAGTCATTGCTGACTATGAGATAACCGAGGCAATGCTCCGTTATTTTATTAATCGTGCATGCGGCCGTAAAGTTCTGATAAGGCCCAGGGTAATTATCTGTATTCCTTCCAGGGTGACAGGGGTCCATAAACGAGCAGTGCTTGAAGCTGCGTCACAATCAGGTGCCAGGCAGACTTTTCTCGTGGAAGAGCCAATGGCTGCAGCCATTGGCGCCGGTCTCAACATATGGGAACCTTCAGGGCACATGGTTGTCGACGTAGGCGGAGGGACCACTGATGTCGCTGTCATTTCTCTTGGAGGCATTGTTGTTGCTGATTCCTGTGCAATCGGAGGAGACAAGTTCGATGAGTCAATTATAAGGTATGTCAGGCGAGAGCATAACCTTATGATAGGTGAGCGGACTGCGGAGGACATCAAGATACGTATTGGGACTGCTTGTCCCGGGAGTTCCGACGAGACCGCGGAAATACGGGGAAGGGATTTCGTTACCGGCTTGCCGAAAATCATCAACTTATCCTCTGAAGAAGCTTGTCAGGCCCTCTCTGAGCCTGTGAAAGAGATCATCAACAGTGTGAAAGGCGTCCTGGAACGCACGCCTCCTGAGCTTGCCGCCGACATAGTTGACAGAGGGATAGTCTGCACAGGCGGGGGCGTTCTTCTTGACGGATTTGCAAGGCGCATGTCAGAGGACATCGGAATTCCCGTTCATGTCGCAGAGGATCCTATGAGTTGTGTTATTGTGGGCACAAGCAAGGTTTTTGGATCGCCGGAGGTTCTTAAGAACAGCCTGGCGGCAGGCGCGAAGTTTGTATAAACCGTCATTTCTTCATAGTCAAGCCTGCTTTTTCCTTCTGAGTATGAGTTCATTGGTTTTCGCTTGTTTTCCGAGGTTGTAGGCGGCCCCGCACGGTACGTACGTTTGCTGAGGCGGGTGACTGCAACGACGGGTGTCAAAATCCGGCCACCGGCCTACGGGCCGGATTTTGCCAAGGCAACCCGCTTGGGGCGCCGTCCCCTTAGTGCAACACCGGCAACCCCACACAGCACGTGCGGTACGTACATTTTCCGGGGCCGGTGGTTACTTACGGGGATCTGGTTAGAATCCCCGAGAAGCTTCATGAGGAACCATTTTTCCCACAAGAGGATAGTTGACTTTTATATAGAACTGAAAGGTAAAGGTGACCTTTGGAAGGAGGTTTACTTATCTCATGAGACGGCCATGGTATAATATGGGATTTCGCGCATGTATTGCTTCTTTCATCATGTTCTTTTTTGTTACGACAACTTGCAGCGCCGGATGGGTGTCCATCACTGAGGTTTCCGGCATCGGCGAAGGGAAGTTGGTTATTGATGAGAGCGGAGCTATTTTGCCCGTGACTGCTATTGCCAGAGGTGACGTCCTTCTTGTGCCTGCGACTTTCGTAGCTGAGATCTTAAGAACCTCGATGAGATATGACCCCGGGGCTAAGCGCCTCACCTACAGCGTACCGGGTGGCGGATTCGAGCTTTTGCTCAGTCAGAAGGAATGGACGTTGTCTTCGGGTGAGGAGCGAACCTTCGACGAACCCCCGGTAAGCATCTCCGGTGTTCCTTTTGTTCCGGTAGAGCTACTCAAAGTAACCGGGGATTACGAAGTGTCTTGGGATCCCAGGACAATGGAAATCCATATTCGCCGGCCCGGTGAAGGGATGGCTGTCTTAACCCAATCAAGGCACGGGATTCATCCTGATAAGGTCAGGTTCGTATTTCACCTAACCAAGGAAGTCCCGTTCAAAGTCATGCAGATGAAAAACCCGCCAAGGATAGTAATTGATTTTGAAGATACATATGTAGAACGGGAATTTGACGCTCTCCTTGACCATGTAGCCGTTGATCGAGTAAGAGTTGCTGCATCTGAACAGAGAAAAACCAGGGCAGTGATAGAGCTCAACTATGCGCTCCCTGATGCGACTGTGTTCTGGCTGCAAGATCCTGTAAGATTCGTTGTGGATGTGCCGACGATCTACAGCAGTAAGTCTGCGATTACGATAGCTCCCGGCATCCGCTATATCACATTGAACACCGGCATGCCTGCAGGCCCTATCACTGTCGATGTTCTGGAGGTTATGACAAGTCATGAGAACGTAACGGTGAAGACTGCCCTTGCAGGTTCTTTCGAGAGTTTTGGCTTGGCCCCTGTCAGTGAACTTGTGTCACGGTCTGGCGCGATAGCAGGGGTCAACGGGGTGTTTCACGCGTCAGACGGTACCCCTCTCGGCCTGATTATTATAGACGGCAGGCTGAAGAGCTTGCCTATTATGGCAAGGACTGCTATGGGGCTAACCCGTGACGGAAGGGTTCTTATTGATAACGTGTCAGTGGATACTGCAGGCAACTTGATTCCTGATTGGTTGGGGGAAGGGGTAATCTACGCCGTCGGCGGCGGCCCACGGCTGGTAAAAGACGGGAAAGTCAATGTGACTTCCGTTGAGGAGCAGTTTAAGCCGGACGTAGCCTTCGGCCGAGCGCCTCGAACCGCAGTAGGGGTAACCGATGACGGCAAACTCCTCTTGATTGCCGTAACAGGACGGCAGGCATACCACAGCATAGGGGTAACCTTAGAAGAATTGGCCCATATTGCACTGGAATTAGGCGCAAAGGACGCTATGAACCTGGACGGCGGGGGCTCCTCCACAATCGTGGTTCGGGACTATGTCATGAACACTCCGTCAGACGGGACAGAACGGAAAGTAGCCGACGCAATCCTTGTGTTTGCCGGCGGACCTTAGGCAGCCTTCGAGAACCTAAGTATGAACTCATTAGGTTTTGCTCCTACACGGTACGTACATTTTTTGGAACCGGCGATTACTTATGGCGGAGACCGTTGTTCTCCCCCATATTATGTTAACACAGCCCCCCGAATGGCAAAAACTGGCCGGCGTCTTCGGCGAAACCGGCGGTTACCGGAGAAGTCCAACGGTCTCATGGCGATCTACTTAGAAAGCCTGTAGGTTATCTGCAATTTGTGAAGGGCTGTGAAGGGAGAATCCTGCTTTATGATTTCAGTCTCAATAACCAAAGAACCGGCGAGAAAGAAGCTTATAGCCGCTGCTGTAGTTATCCTGGGTTTAGTGGTGATAGGAATCGGAGCCTTCCCTCATTCCGAGGCAGGAGCGCAAGAGAGTCCTGAGTTTATGCCTGTTGCACAGGTTGTACCGGGGATGAAAGGTATTTCCAAGACTGTCATTTCAGGCACGAAGGTAGACACGTTTGACATAGAAGTCTTAGGCATTTTAAAAGGCGGAGCAGCTTCAGGCGACTTCATTTTTGTGAGGGCGAGCGGAGACGCCATAGAAGCTTCAGGCGGGGTAGCGGCGGGAATGAGCGGCAGTCCGGTGTACATAGACGGACAGCTTATAGGCGCGATAACCCATTCCCTCAGTGATGGCTCAGACCCGTATTTGGCTCTTGTGACTCCAATCGGCGAAATCCTTAGGGTTCTTGAGGCCTCACAAGGATATAATGTCGGAGCTTCGCGGTATGAAGTTCCTGTCGCGGTTAGTGAAGACTTGAAGACATTGATAGGCTTGGAGCAGGGGATGCTTTTGGTAATGACGCCTGTAAAGAGTCCTGTGATGATAAGCGGCTTGGGAGGGCGGGCATTTCAGTCACTGGCAGACGGATTGAAAGACTACGGCCTTCAGCCGGTTGCCATGGGAATTGCCCAAGATACATCCACGAAGGATACGGGTTCACCGGAACCCGGCTCAGCACTGGGAGTGCAGCTCATTAGGGGCGATGTTTCCGCCACTGTGCTTGGCACTGTGACTTACAGAAAAGGCGACCTTATGATCGCATTCGGCCACGACGTACTTCTCCAGGGAAACTCAGGTTATATTGCAACCGGGGCTGAAGTGCATCGAGTTGTCTCTTCAATTCTGAGACCCTACAAGATAGGAAGCCCCCTTGATGTTGTGGGTACAGTAACCCAGGATCGCTCTAAGGGAGTGCTTGTGAGGCTGGATGAGATGCCTGAGACAATTCCTATAGCTTTAACTGTAAGAGACAAAGACACCGGTTTGGTGAGGACGTTCAGAGCCGACATTATCGACAGCGAAGTGCTCATGGGCAGGCTCGTATCTTCTTTTCTCTTGGAATGCCTTGACTCCGCCATAGACAGAATCGGGCAAGGGACAAGTCTTGCAAGTTTTGAGATTCACACTGAGAGCCTGGAAACACCGATTTTCAGGGAGAACATGTTTTTCAGTCCTATGGATATATCCGCGATGTCCGGAGGCGAGCTTCTTGATATTCTCGATGCCTTGATAGATAATGAGTTCACCAAGGTTAACGTGACCGGGGTGAAAGGCTATGTCGAAGTTGAAGAGCGGAGGCAGACAGCCCGTATTGTCCAGGCTGAGGCATCAAAAGACACTGTTTCTCCGGGCGAGACGGTAGAGATAAGAGTCAGGCTCCGTCCATATAGAGGCGTATCCGAGATTAAAGGCATAGACGTGAAGATTCCCGAACATGCGGGTCCCGGGACTCTCTACCTGACAGTCCGCGGCGGCGGAGTCGCGCCGCCTGAGGATGAAGAAGAGAAGCCGGACAGCAAAACTGACCAGCGTTCACCTGCTGAGAGCCTGGAGAAGTTGATTCGTGATATGACAACCGTTGAAAAGAACAGTGATATAGTGGTAGAGTTCTATGCCGGTGGGCAGGGGGATATTGATGAGGCAAGCCCTATAGACGAAGGAGTTCTGGAAGGTGACAAGCTCCCCCTCGGACTGAACACCAAGGTAGAGGCAGAGATTCCCCCGCGTGCGGAAGATAAGCCTTCCCGTGTTGGGGACGGCGAAATCGCCAAGGAAGATCAGGACGATGTGGTGAAGGTCATATTGCCTACAGGTTATGTGATAGAGGGTGAGACAGACCTGGAACTGACAGTGGAGAAGTAAGTTTTTGCACTTTCCAATTGTGCCATGAACTGGAGCCCCTGCGCACAGCGTAGGGGCGTTTATTTGTGGAGGAATGGAATAGTTTGCGTCGAACTATGTTGAAGCTGGGAGGGTAGATTATGGCATCTGCATCGAACAAGACAAAAACAATGCTCATAGCGATCGTTATTGTCATAGCTATGGCACTTGTCCTTGCCTATGCAAACCTTCTGAGAATCCAAAATGCCCTTCTCGTGGCTGCGCATGATTCCATAGAGAAGGCGCTTGAGGAAGCGCTGGGGGTACATGTGGAGATCGGATCTATCGCCGGTAAAAACCTCAGCGAAGTAGTAATATCTGACGTGTCTGTCTCCACTGAAGCCGGTGCCGGCAATCCCGTCCTTTCAGCTAACCGTGTAGAGGTAAGTTATTCATTCTTCGATGTTGTTACCAAACGCAAGAGCATAGCTCAAGCTGTTACAGGCATGCTCTTAATTGAGCCGAGACTTGCGATAGAGCTCCCACCTGATTTCCAGGCTCTTCCGGAAAAAGCCGGGATTGACCCGGGGCAGGCAGTTGATGCGCTAAAGGGATTCACGGGTTCTTTAGCTGTTGAAGACGGCACAGTGGAGGTAGCGGGGATCCCGGGGCTTGGCAAGCCTTTTGTGGTTTCAGGAGTGACCGGAGGCGTCACGTTTACCGGGACAGGAGCAGCAGGCCGTGTTCATCTCTTTACAGGTGATGAAGAACTGACTCGCATTGCAGTTACAGGCGCATACGCCGGGTCAACCGGCGCCATAACGTGTGATGCCGGCCTCACGGGAGCGCTATCCCGTACCTTGCTACGAGATCTGCGTAATGTTCTGGATGCAGTCACTCGCCAACCTGCCGCTTCCGGATTGAAAGAAGAGACCGTTGCGAGCATAAGAGAGATCCTAAATAGCATTGACACAGTCAATCTGGAAGGCGGAGCAGTTGACATAGAGGCTCATGTGAGGCCCGGGCCCCAAGAAGGAATCAGGATTCGGGGGAAGGCGAGTATAGCCGAGGCTGAGCTTAGCGCCCCAGGTATCATATGGGGAGGCTCCTTGACGGACTTCGGACAATTTGGGGAAATCGCAAGCAATCTGAACCTGGTTTTAGACTTCCAGCTTGATGATTCCGGCCTCGCCTGTCAAGGGAAAGGTTCAGCAAATATCAGTCACCTTAAATGGATTGATAGCAGGTTCGGGTTTGGAGAGGTTTCTGCAAAAGGCAAGGCAGCAGTTGAGTTTTGGAAGAATCCTGAAGACGAGTTCGTATCTTTTGAAGGAAGCACAACTTTGGATACTCCTCGCTTAAAAGCGGGTGAGGCGCTTCAGATGGCAGTTGGGCAAGGCGGCTTAGTCCTGCAGGTGGAAGGTCCTGCACGCATGGATCTGGCGTTCGCAGGCAGGTCAGACCGGGACATAGAAACGTACGGCACTTTACGAATGGATAAAGGGGTTATTGCCGCACATAATATCTTGCCGGAAGCCAAGGAAGTATCCGGGGACATTGAAGCGTCCTTCACGTTCAGAAGTCGAGGAGAATCTTTCATCGGCTATGAGGGGCAAGCAAGGCTGATCTCAGGGTGTGCCGATGCGGCGTTCCCGGTCCAAGGCATTGAGTTTGGGAAAGGGGACTTAACCGGAGCTGTGAGTTTCTCGGGCGAAGAAACCTCGGGCGTCAGGTATAAAGGGTTCATTAATGTCCGAGATGCCAACTTAGCCATAGACCACAGGCTTCAACCGGCTGAGCCGTCTCTTGAAGGAGAGCCTTACGGAGAAATCAAATTGTCCAAAGGCACTGTAGACGGCAGATTCGAATTCCAGGGCGAGTCTCCCGGGACTTTCAGGTTTGACGGCGCACTTAACCTCACGGACGGTGTGACGGATATATCAGGCACAGCTCAAATTGCCGGACTCCGGATCTCAGAAGGAGATGTACGCGGAAGCGTCTTATTCCGCGGCGAATTACCCGGTAAGGCCGAATACACCATGGAGATTAGCCTTCTGGGAGGAGCGGCTGAAATCTCAGACGGGTTGCCATGGTTAAAACACGCAGGTGGACGAGTCTCCGGCGACATGAATGTAGTGGGAAATTCCGAAGGTGCGCTTACATACAGTGGAGGCCTAAACGCGACTCAAGTCATCATAGAGGCGTCTTCGGCCCCGGGCGGGATAAGAGAATTCGCCGGTGAAGGTTCGCTGGACGTGAAGTTCCGGGGCGGAGAAGATGATGTCCTAAAGTATGAAGGAAGCGGACATATAGAGCGGGGGAATCTTGAAGCCGTAGAAATTGCAGGAGGCATACAGAGACTCGAAGGCCCGGTTACGGGCACTGTGAATTTCCAAGGCGAATATGCGGAAGAGCCGATTATCGATGGGGTCATATCTGCCGCCGGGTGCGCTATTGAGCTAGGAGAGATTGAGGGTTTCATAAAGTCCCTGAGCGGTGATGACGCTGTAGGGGAGATTCGCTTTGTAACCCATGGGGCAAAGCTTACGGACTGCTCCGGGAAAGCCACGATGAGCCGGGGAGCATTCGTGGCCGACCGTGTCATACCGGGCTTGCTGGAAGCCCGGGGCCTGGCTGCTGTTGAAGTAGGGTTCTCATATCACGGCGATGGGCGCCTCGCTTATGATGGAAAGGCAAGGATACATTCAGGCACTATCATTACAGAAAGGATCTATCCTGGCCTTGAGAATCTCGAGGGCAACGTGACTTCTGACTTCTCTTTCAAAAGCAGCGACGAAGGTGTCAGGTATGAGGGATTCGCAAATCTCATCTCCGGCAGGGTAATGCTTAAGGACGGGATTGAAGGTTTTGACTATCTGGATGGCGACGTAACCGCGAATTTGAAATTCCAGGGCGTCGGGAAAGCGGAAGGATCTTTCCAAGGGGATGCGGTTATCTCAGGGGGGACACTCAAGGCAGGTGCGATACTAAAAGGGGTAGAGTCGGTTGAAGGCGCTGCTCGGCTGGAAGCAAGGTTTTCCGGGGGCTCGGGCATAGCTCCGGCTTATGATGGCACGCTTACAGTGAGTGACGCTTCGTTCAGTGCGTCCGATGTCTTAGACGGTGTCAAGAGCATAGTGGGCAAGGCTGAGAGCACGATTCAGTTTGCGAGTCAGCCAAAGGGCCTTTTCTTGTTCAAAGGCACAGCCGATATGTCAAACGTATCTTTTGCAGCAGGCCGGGTTTATCCGGGTATCAGGGAGCTTAGTGGAAACGGTTCAGCCCGGTTCGTATTCGAAAGAGCACAAGATGATAACGTATCATACGGCGGGAAAGTCATAGTAACAAGAGGGATCCTCGGCCTTGATGCCATCAGCGCAAGACTTGATAATATCACTGCTGAGGTGGATTTTGACCAAGAATCATTGGATGTCAGGGGAATGACGGGAAACTTCGGGAAATCCGCGTTCGAAGCGAGGGGCCTCCTACATTTCGGCAAGAAGCCTGAGATAGACATTAGGGTGATAAGCAAGAATTTGGCCTTGGAAGAACTGGGAGAAATTACTGTGGCAGACACACCTCTTAATGTGTCAGGCGATGCTGTTTTGGATGTCGGGATTAAAGGATTCTATCCGGATTTGGATTTGAGCGGACAAATATCATTATCAGGTGTAGAGATAGAACATGCCAGATTAAAATCGCCTGCTTCGAATGTTGAAGGCATAGTCAAGCTCTTCGGGAACGGCTTGCGCTCAGAGCGGCTGACAATGATCTTCAGTGACTCACCTGTAGAAGTCAAAGGGTCTGTCACTGATCTTGCTCATCCGTATTTTGACATTAGTGCGTCCTTCGGTGACATGCAATTAAGTCGTGCCAAAGAAATGCTGGGTCTGGATATTCCAGGTGATATACAAGGCCGCGGAAAAATCACTTTGAATCTTGCCGGATCCCTTGAAGAGCTCCGGACAGAAGGCGCTTTTGATTTATCGGATCTCTCTTATGCAGTTGGAGAGGAATTGTTCAGTGCGAGTGAGGCCAGAGGGAAGTTCCGTCATGGCAACGATGCAATAACCTTTTCTGACACTGCAATTTTCACTATGGGCGGACAGATTGACGCTGACGGTGTTGTGCTCCTCAAAAGGGCGGAAGATGAGTCCGCTATGAATCTATGGACATGGCTGTCCCTTAATATCAAAGGCATCTCGGCTAAGGAAGCGGCATCCTATTTGACCCGGGAGGAAATAGTCACATCCGGGGTTTTAGCGGCTAAGGTGGCGCTCGAGGCTGAAAAGGACTTCTACAGCGTTGCAGGATCGTGCAAGATAGAGTCGGGCAATGTCAAAAGGTATTTGTTTGACATTGCAAAAGCGGAGTTCAGAGCTGAAAACGGTACAATAATCATTGACCAACTGACCTCAGAAGGCCCTGACGGTTATGTGAATGTAAGAGGCACGGTTCACGATAACGCTGATTTTGAGATGCAGGTGGCTGCAAAGGAACTCAACATCCAAAAGCTGGGGGAATCCTTTGGCTACCACGAGATTACAGGCACCGGGAGTTTTGCAGGGACTGTCTCCGGCAAGGAGAAGGCAATTTCCCTGGACGGGCTTGCTGAAATAGCGAATCCCGCATTTTACGGGATCAAGTTGGACTCAGCGGCAGGCCGGGTCAGCTTTAAGGATAACGCAATCCGTCTCTCAAACATATTGGTCGCCCGGGGAGGTGCAACAGGCCGGATTGCCGGCGTAATACAGTTAGGCCCGGAGTATCCCGCTTTAGATCTGTCAGCGGTTGTTACCGGACTGCCTGTCAGCGAACTCGTGTCCATCGCGGGAATGGACGAGATTCCATTAAGTGGACAGCTTTCAGGGAAGGTGGCTATCAAAGGGACGACGAAAAACCCGAAGGCGGAAGGGGAAGCCAGGCTGTCATCGGGAGAAATATCCGGCATTAAGTTGGACGATGCCACTACTGGCTTTGCATATGCGTCAGATACCCTGAACATAGAGGACTTGAGTATCGGGATAGGCGTTATGAGGATTATCGCGTCCGGGAACATAACCCGTGACGGCAAGCTCGGCCTTGATGTAGACGTGCTGGATTTCGATTTGTCCAAACTCCCGGTGGAGATCCCGGGCAATCCCGTTAAAAGAGGAATAGCCGGCCTTAGCGGCAGAATAACAGGCGAGCTTGACAATGCGCAAGCAGAAGGGCGGATTGTGGCGAGGAACGTCTTGCTTATGGATGCTGTTTTCCCTGATGTAACTTGTGACCTGGCGTGGGGTGACGGGGAGATTTGTGTGAGGCGCGCAGTAATCAGTGATGGAACCGGTACAGTAGTTGCTGAAGGAAACATAAGCCTCGATAACGGAAACCCCGTGAACCTTACGCTCATTGCTGATGGAGTGGACGCAAAAGCGGCCCTCGCTATTGTACGCCCTGGGAAGAAGGACCCAATCGCAGGTAAAATCAGCGGTACAATAGGTATTCAGGGGAGTCTGTCCCATCCCACTTTGCAACTGAAGTTTGATACACGTCACTTATCTGTAGGAGGGATTCCCCTTGAGAGAGCCTCGTTTGACGGGGGAATCACAGGAGATCGTGTTGATGTCAGGCTCTTGCAGTTATTCCAAACAGGCGGCGGCTACTTTGAAGCTAATGGCAGCTTGGCGACAGACGGGCCGGTTTTTGTTGCGGCTTCAGCAAGGCAATTTGATATCAGCGCCCTGTCTGCCGTGTTAGGTGGGAAATACTCATTCAAAGGCAATGCAGATCTTGCCTTAAAAGCTGAAGGAGAACCAAAAGACCCGTCTATAACCCTGTCACTTCGAATCGCTGACGGCAGTGTGGACAGGATAGGATTTGATTTGGCGACTGCAAGAATGACATTCCGAGACGGCGTAATCACTATTGAAGACGGTGAGATACTTCAGGGGCGACACAAAGCCACCGTATACGGAAAGGCGCCCGTTCCAAAAGAGACTCTTGACGCTATAGGGATAACGGCCTATGCATCCAACGAGGAACTAGACGTGAATGTGAAGATGACCAATGCGAAACTTGAGCTTATCTCCATGTTTTACCAAGGGGTTGAGTGGGCGGAAGGTGAAACCAATATCGACCTTCACCTTGCCGGGACAATTGCGCTTCCAAGGCTGTATGGCTCTGCTCTCGTAAATGACGGCACGGTTAAGCTTTCCCCCATTTCTGACGTGTTCAGGAATATCGATGGGTCAGTGAAATTTGAAGGCACTCAAGCGAGAGTTGAGAAGCTCACATGTCTGCTGGGCCAAGGTGAAGTCAAGGTATCCGGTGTTGTAGCATTTTTCGGAGGGCAAGAAGGGCCAAGTCTGGATTTGAGGCTCACAACCCGGGATGCGCTGGTAAATACAGGCATATTCCGGAGCCTTGTCAATTCTGACATTGAGTTATCAGGGCCTTTCGGCCATCCGCTGATCTCCGGCCGGATCAGCCTGATGAAAGCGATAATATCGACTGATACATGGTCTTTTGAGGAGGGGGTCTCATTTGACGCTGACCTGGCTCTGACCATACTTACTGAAGGCGACCTTCGCCTCAGAACCAAGATCATGGATATTCCGGCATCAGGTTCTTTGAAGCTTAGCGGTACTCTCAAGCAGCCACAAATTTCAGGCAGGGTGGAAGCTCGGAGAGGTTGGTTTGCATACTTCGGAAATGAGTTTACCATACGGCAAGCTTTGGCTGAGTTTACTGAAAGCCAGGGCATTATGCCCAGAATCGAAGTGGACGCTGAAACCACGGCAGGCGAAGCCAGGATATTCATTGGGCTTCGTGGAGTCTTACCCGATGAACTGGCTCTTGAGTTGTCGTCAAGCCCTCCTCTGACCCATGACGAGATCCTGGCGTTACTGAACTACCCCGGCGCAGTGACGAAGATACTTGCAGGGGATGTTGAAGGAGCATTCAAAGAGGAAATAACCAGGATTTTTGAACAGGAACTTCGTCTACAGGTATCAGGAGGGATTGGTAGGTTATTTGAGGATCTCCTGGCTTTGGACGAGTTTAGGCTGAAGAGAAGCGCGTCCAATCAACTGACTCTGAAAGTAGGCAAATATATTATAGACAGCCTCTATCTCAGTTATGAGAAGCCACTGGGCCCCGAGTCATACGGGCTTTTGAAATTCGATTATTTCTATCGTCCCGGTGTGATCCTTACAGGGACTTTTGATGAAAAAGGAGAGACGATTTTTGGCATTGAAGCCCGGCTCAGGTTCTAAGTAGATCACCATAGATGATCGCCGGTTCCAGAAAGTGTACCTACCGTGCAGGGTGGCCCCGCAAGGTATGTACGTTTTTTGAGGCCGGTGTTGCACTAAGGGGACGGCTCCCCAAGCGGGTCGCCTTGACAAAATCCGGCCCGTAGGCCGGTGGCCGAATTTTGACACGCCTAGTTGCAATCACCGGTAACCCAAGACAATCGGAAAACGAGGGAAAACTAATGAACTCATACTTAGGTGTAATACCGTTAATTATACTGAAGTTGCCGGGCGTGTTACTGCCGGTCAGGAGCGAACCCTTATGTGGCAAGGAGCGCGGGCGATTTGCGGTAACATGCCTAAAAGATCTGGGACTGTTTGCTGATACCATCAATATTTGGATGAATAGATGGGAAGGATTTACGTGAGGTGGGTAGAAGAGGATACCGATATTGTTCTGGAACTTTGTCGGAACATGATTGAAAGAGAACCGTTAGAATTACACGTAGGTGAATATATGTCTGTGTCGAGTAAGGAGGGACAACTGTGAACCTATTATCCGGGCAAATCCAGTCAAGTGCCAAAAACATCCGCGCGCGATTCATTCCGGTAGCGCTGGTGGCAGTCTTTGCCTCAGCTATTGCCGGTCTGTTCGCTCCCTGTGCCCTGGCGCAGGTGCCCACAGGTGAGAAGATAATTTTAGTGGAGATTGAGGGGCTTCAGGCTGTTTCCCAGGAGACAGTCATGGAATCTATTGAGCTGAAACCCGGAGATCTGCTGACAGAGGAGGCAGTCAGAGCTGACCTTGAGAGGATCGGTAATATCGGGTTCTTCTTTGACGTGGCAGCAAGGTTTTATTCCCAGTTGGGAGGGATAAGACTTGTATACGAGGTTGTGGAGAACCCGAAGATCACTTCTATTAATTTCAAGGGTAACGAGGCAGTCAGCCGGGACAAGCTTGAGTTGTTGATGAGTGTGCGCCCCGAGGAGATTCTCAACTTGAAGAAGCTCAACGGTGACCTGGAACGAATCCTCAAGTATTACTATAACGAAGGCTATTCTGCCAAGATCAAAGACGTGAATATCTCAGAACAGGGAGACGTCACGATAGAACTTGTAGAGCTCCGTGTGGCAGATGTCAGGATTGAGGGGCACAAGAAGACCAAGGATTATGTGGTTCGCAGATATATCACGGTGAAGCCCGGTGAATTGTTGGACGTCAATAAACTCCGCGAGGACCAGCGAAAGCTTGTGAACCTCGGGATTTTCGAGAGTATCGACATAAAGTTGGACGCATCTGACGATGACGACGCTTACATAGTCACCTATGTTCTGAAGGAAACCAGGACAGGCAGTGCAGGGATAGGTGCAGGATACAGCAGTGCTGAGAAGTTTATCGGGTATATCGAGGTCAGTGAGTCCAACTTCCTCGGCAGGCTTCAGACTGTAAACGTCAATTGGCAGTTTGGAAAAGGCCGTAGTTCTTACACGCTGGGTTTCTATGACCCGTGGATTGACGCGAAGCAGACCTCGTTCGGGATTAACCTGTATAACCGCACTCAGACAGTAACAAGGAAGTGGGATGAGGGAAAATTCCAATGGAAGGAAGGGACCCCTCCCGCTGAAATCAGATATAATGAGCTTAGGAGAGGCGGAAACATATCTGTAGGCAGACCGCTGAAAGAGAATCTCAGGCTGTCTTTATCCCTCAGGATTGACGGCACAAGTCTTATTCCTATGCCCCAAGAAGGCAAGACAGAACCGGGGTGGACATGGATACCCGGACAGAACCCCAGCGGTGATACGAGAAGTCTTACACTATCGCTAACCGGTGATACGAGAGACCACTACATGAACCCGACTAAGGGCGTCTACTGGCGGACCTCTGCAGAAACCGCAGGCGGACTCCTCGGCGGGAGCTATACATTTTCGAAGTTCCAGGGAGAATGCAGCGCGTATCGAGAGGTCAGGCCTGATCAAGTGCTGGCATTCAGGTTGTCAGGCGGGCTTTCTACAGGAGAGCTTCCCCTCCATGAGCAGTATCGTCTCGGCGGCGCTGAAACACTGCGCGGGTATGACTACGGCGAGTTTTACGGCGACAACATGATGCTTGCCAATGCCGAATACCGGTTCCGGATATTTAAGGGTGTTCAGGGCGCAGTGTTCGTGGATACAGGTTCCACATGGCTGAAGGAAGACCGGCTCAGTGCGGTAGGCCTTTCAACAGGTGCAGGCCTTGGGGTCAGAGTGGAGACTCCCATAGGGATGCTCCGGGTTGATTATGGGTTTGGTAAGCAAGGAGGCCAAGCGTACCTCAGTTTTGGCCAAATGTTCTAAGAAATCCTTAAAGAAGTCGGTGCTGTAACGATCAGGCCCTGGAAAGTCCTTGCGGCTGTGTGATACCATTGATATAATTGGCGTATTGTAAGGGACACGCTCCCTTCCGTTTCCAGTTAAAGTGTTAGTGTTGGTGAAAGGAAGTGCAGGAATGTCAAAATCCCAAACAAGGCTTCTAGGTTTACTTGTAGTCATTATTGCCGCTGTGGCAGTTGTTGTAAGCCTGATCGGAGACAGGAGTCTTAGAGCTGCAAACGGGGCAGGCCCGGTTGGATTCGTGTATTCTTCAAAGATAATCGCAGCAGTGGAAGGCTCGTCTGAGTATACGAAAGCACAGAAGGACTATGAGGGATTTGCCCAGAAACTCCAGAAGGAATATGAGTCTCAAGCTGAGGGGCTTGACGACGAAAGCAAGCGGAAGAAACTCTCGGAGCTTGAAATGAAATTGGCCGAGAAGCAAATAGAGTTGAACAAACCTTTCCAGGACAAGATTCAAACTACCATTGAGGAAGTCGCCAAGAGCGAAGGCTGCTCCATTGTTCTCAGCCAGCGAGTAGAGTTTGAGGCGCTTGTGCCTATCCGCGATAAGAGCGAAAGCATTGTCGGTACACAATATGTGCCTATGTCCATACCGATTGTTGTCACCGGAGGCAAGGATCTTACAGATCCTGTTTTGAAGAAGCTCGGGGTGAAATAATAGGCAAGTCGCCCGGGCTGGTTTAAGTGCCGAGCTTTGGCGGGATAGTAATGAAGCGGTTAGCATACGGTGTGACAATTGGACTTGTAGGAGTCCTGGCTGCCATGGCAGTCAAGTTTCCGGCAACACAAGAGGTGTCGCTACCCGGTGACACCTCTGTTCCCCATACGACTCAGCATCTTGTTGATTGGCAGAATCAGCTTGAACCTATTAGGCCCCTGGTTATTGACAGAGGGGCCCCCACTCTCTCACTGCCCGGTTCAGAGGATTTCAGGCTCAATGAGTTAGCTGATATCTCTTTGTCTGACGAGGTAGCACCTTTTTCGCTGGACATTATGTCCGAGGAGGCAAACAATCAGGATTCCCGTGGAGAAACAGACTCACTCAGCTTGGAACACCGAGCAGGCTTTGCCTGTACTGATGTGGGCGAAACCATTGAGGATACACTTCAGGAACATGAGCCGGGAACCCCGGCGCCGGCGGCTTGCATTCCGGAAGATGACAGGACAGGTTATGTCCTGCTGGATGAAGTGATGAAGAAGCATCCCTTGTGGATTGAGTTAGTCCGTATTGAGCGAGAGATAGAAGCATCCAAAAGCCGGTGGAGGAGTTATGTGGACGCTTCAGGGCTCACTGAAGAAGACATGTTGAAGTGCATAGATGCGGCAGGACAGGTCTTAGACGGGCAAGTTTTCGAAGATCCTGATGAAGGCCTCAAACTAACTGAATATTCCGGTGCGGTAGAGTCCAGGCTTGCCTTGATGGAGACATCTCTCATAGAGGAAGCTGAAGCGCGCATAGAGGCCAAGCGGATGGAGCTTCAGGCACACTTGGATGATAGGCTTTACGCAGAGCAGGCTCGGCTTAATAACGAGTTTGACGAGTTTCGTGACAGGGTGGTAAAAGAAAGCTATGTTACGATCGTAAATATACAGATGAAATTGCAGCTCTTAGGGTTGCCAGATGCCCAGCGGGACGCTCTTGAAGAGGAGCTCAGGTGCCTGACAGATGAAGTCGAGGCGAAACTCCATGCTAAGAGGAAGGCGCTGGATGATGCGTACGCTCTCTATGAAGCCAGGGAAATTGCTGAGGATGAAGAGAACCTGGCACGCTATGGAGAAGAACAAGCCCATTGGGTAGCTTCCCAGCTTCAAGAGGAGCGGGAGAGAGTGGCTAAGGAATTTGAAGGGTTGTTCTCTGATACCTTGTCTTTGGGTAGGGCCCCCGGGCGAGGGCTGGTTGAGCTCTCAACGAGGCATGCCGAGATATCCCGGGAATTCAAAGCAAGAGAGGTTCAATTCACCGAGGAGCTGGGCGAGCTTACCGCAAGTCGAAACGAGACAGAAGACTGCATCATGAAGGATATAGACAGCGCAGTGTCGTCTCTCAAAGACAAGACAGGTATCAACATAGAACTGGTTCAGGATGATTCTGAAGCAGGAGGGTCCGAGTCCGTCGGGATTGACATGACGCCTGATATCATTCGGATTATCCGAGATTACGAGTGAGAGTGTGTCAAGATGGTTAAAGAGAAAGAGATAACGCTGGAGGAATTGGCGAAGCTCGTTGGGGGTGTTCCGGCAGGGGACGCCCGGTTTCGTATTATGGGGGCAGCACCTGTAGAAAGTGCAGGCGCAAGTGATATTACTTTTGCGGAAAACGCCAAGATCCTTGAAATTGCCGGTAATAGTGGTGCAGGCGCTGTCATAGCGAAACACGGAGGCGATCTTAAGGGGAAACCAGGCATACTCGTGGATAACCCAAGATTTGCTTTTGCAAGAACCCTTGAGATATTTGCCCCTGATATCCCTCGCCCCGCTGAGGGGGTTCACCGGAAGAGCATTGTAGCTGAAAGCGCAGTGATAGGTAAGGGCGCTCGGATAGGCCCTAATGTAATAATTGGAGCCGGTGTGGTCCTGGGGGAAGGGGTTGTTTTGTATCCCGGTGTTTATGTAGGTGAGGACACGAGGATTGGCGCAAGAACCGTTATCTATCCTAATGCGGTGATACGAGAGCGCGTGTCCATCGGCAGAGGCGTCATTATCCACGGAGGAGCAATCATCGGCGCTGACGGGTTTGGGTTCGTGACTTCTCGGAACAAGCATTACAAGATTCCCCAGATAGGGACTGTGATAGTCGAGGACGATGTTGAGATTGGCGCAAATACGTGTATCGACAGGGGTACAATGGGCGCCACAATTATCGGCAAAGGCACTAAGATAGACAATCTGGTCCAGATAGGGCATAATGTCCAAATCGGGGAAAACTGCATTGTGGTGGGACAGACAGGGATAGGCGGATCCAGCGAGATTGGAGAAGGTTCGGTCCTTGCAGGGCAGGCAGGCATAAGGGACCATGTTAAGATTGGGCCGGGCAGCACTGTGGCAGGCTTGACGCTGGTATCTGCGAATCTGCCTCCGGGTTCTTTTGTGTCAGGAAGGCCGGCTCGTCCCCACAGGGAACAGCTTAAGATGGAAGCTGCATCCCGCAAACTACCGGAGGTTTTGGAGAGATTGCGGGAACTTGAAAGAAGGATTGCCGAGATAGAAAGGGATGTGCGCCAATGAGTGCAGGAATTCCTTGGATTAATATGTAAGTAAATCATATCACGGTTAATGTAGGAAAACAGGGGTGCGCCGGAGAATAATCCTCCTAAATGCTATTAAGGGAGGATTGTTTTATGGGAAGAAAGATCACTACATCAAGTCTCGTGGCTATTGCAAGTATAATACTGGCGCTGCTTGTCAGTGTGTCTCAGTTGACCTTTGCAGCCACGTCCCAGTCGGGCAAGACCGGGCTTCTGCTGGCGCCGTCCGCTGACACTCTGGGACAGGGTAGCTTTGTAATAGGATATAGCCGGCTGGGCCTTACCGATTGCGTGTACATAAATGCAGGGGTCATACCTAACCTGGAAGTAGGCCTGGGCTCAAGAAGCACGAGAAACGGGGCTACTATCTATCCGATGTTGAAGTTTAGGCTTCTGGGCGAAGCTGTGGATCTGCCTGCAGTCGCTCTGGGCCTTGAAGGCCAGGCCCTATATGTCGCTGCCAGTAAACGTCTTATGCCATCCGGGCCCAGAGCCCATTTGGGGTTTGGGACAGGCAGGTTTAACGGTATATTCGTAGCCGTGGATCATGTCCTCAATCCTGTAACTATTTCGAGCGGTTCAGAATTTCGGGCACCGCTTACGACTGTAATGGGGGAATATGTCGGAGGCGAATTCAATATCGGAGCGCGCTTCGACTTTTCCAAGGGTCTCAGCATCAGCATAGGGTTGCTTGATACCAGTCGCCTGTCGGCAGGAGTGTCGTTTACGACCAGCTTCTGATCTAAGATGAGCTTCTGATTAAGGTTTGGTTGATCCCGGTTTGGCTTTCTGAGCCTAAGCGCCAGAAAGCACCCACCTGGGACCACGCTGACGCAG
>JAAZEW010000314.1 GCA_012512055.1 Bacillota bacterium
CAGGAGAAATCGGTCATGTCCCTGTCATCCAAAACGGCCGGGAATGCGCGTGTGGACAGAACGGATGCCTGGAAACGTATCTTTACGGCCAGGGGCTTATTCGCAGGTACGAGCAGGAAACCGGGGTGCAACTGGAGGAACCGGAAGAGCTATTTAATCGCATGGCAAGTCAGGATCCGTATGCACGGTCTTTAGCGAACGAAGGAGTCGAAGCTCTCACTACAGTGCTATCTCTGGCAGCAAACATGGCTGATCTCGACCTAATCGTCATTGGAGGCCTCTGGGGAGAACTTGGAGATTCGTTCCTGAGCAGTATAGAAATGGGATGCAATGAGATCATTGAACGGACCGGACTGGGTAAGACTCTCGTAGTGCGCGGTTCTGCTCTCGGTGAGAACTCAGATATCCTGGGAGCAGTAGCGACAGTGATTAACAGGTGGTTTACTCCGCCGATATAGCAACCGACACAGCAGGCTTTTTCTCCGCACACTTATTTTCAGTCAGCATAGAAGATTGAAGCGGCAACCACCTATTAAGGAGTAGTTCGATTATGTTGAATTCGGATCTGGATGCCCTTATCGGACAAATGTTTGTTGTAGGCCTACAAGGACTCGCAGTTGACGCTGATTTCAAAGAATCGTACCGCCGTTGCCCTTTCGGAGGGTTCATCCTCTTTGAAAGGAATGTCTTCGATGCCAACCAGCTCAAGGAGTTAATTGCAGATCTCAATGATTGCACGTCAGGGCGCCATCGAGACTACGGCAAGCCTCTCATATGCGTCGACCAAGAGGGAGGCAACATATCTCCGTTGAAAAAGGTTGTGCCTTCCATGCCTGGTAATATGGGGCTTGGCGCCACTCGCGATCCCGAGTTTGCAAGATATGCCGGTTACATCACCGGCAGGGATCTTACGTCCCTTGGCATAAACTTAAACCTTGCTCCTGTCTTGGACCTGGCCCGTGAACCGGTGAACCCCGTAGTCAGCACCCGGGCTTTCAGCGACAACCCGGACAGAGTCGCAGCACTCGGTAAGGCTTATGCAACAGGGCTTCAGCAAGCCGGCGTCTTATTCACAGCCAAGCATTTTCCGGGCCATGGAAGCGTAACCGAAGATTCCCACGTGACCCTCCCTGTCTCCGACGCATCGACAGATGAACTTCTCGCAGCGGATCTGATTCCTTTCAAAAAAGTGATGAGTCTCGCAAATTCCGCCATGATGACGTCGCATGTTGTCTTCCGAGGGCTGGATCCGAATTTTCCGGCTACTCTTTCACGGGTATTGGTAGAAGAGTTCCTCAGGGGCGAGCTTGCCTTTGACGGAGTTGTGATTACAGACTGCCTCGAGATGAATGGAATCAGAACGATAGGTCCAGTGCCGGACGTTGCTGTGCTGGCAGTCGAGGCAGGATGTGACCTGCTGCTCATCAGCCACACTCCGGAGCTTCAAGCAGCAGCTTTCCTGGCCGTTCGTAACGCAGTCCGGACAGGCAGGATCAGCATTCCGAGAATCAGACAATCAATTGAGAGGATTACCAGGTGGAAAATGGCGAGACTTTCTCTCAGAGTCCTGCACCCTGAGTTCCATGTGCAGCCGGGGTCCTGCCTGACTCCTGAATTCATAGGA
>JAAZEW010000315.1 GCA_012512055.1 Bacillota bacterium
ACCTTGATATGGTAGGAGAAGCCAGGGAGGCCATGTCTTCCGCGAATTTGGTAAGCACTCCATGGAGCCTACCTTCAGCATTGAATGATGTGACCGCCTTTTATATGGATCTTGTGGCAAGACGCGGCGAGAGTTTCGGCAGGACTGAGAAGGGAATTGCGTGGCTTTATGATGTCACCGGCTTCAGCGGTGGATCTGACCATTATATTCTTGTTGATTCCTCATACGGTATTCCCTGTGTCTATCTGGGACACTGGCCTGATAGGTTCTACCACACCGGTATGGACACGATTCAGATGGTGGACAAAGAAGAACTGCTCCGCTCAGGACTTGTGACAGCAGCGACAGTCCTGACATTCGCTGACCTGTGTCAGGATAATATCAAGCTTATGTATGGCCTGGTTGCGTCAGGTGCAGGCCTGCGAATTGCCAAGTGCATGGACGAAGCATATCTTAGGGTTTTGACATACTCGAATCAAGGCAAGAAGAAAGCTGAAGAGGCAGCGCTCAACGCTTACGAACGTGGACGGATCCTCCTTGAAAAGGAGCTTGCTGCAGTGGATTCGGTGTTGCGTCAAGTCCCTAAGGCTAATGTTGCTGAAGCACGAAAGATGGCCAAGACGATCAAAGATAATCTTAGGACGGTTTTTGAGACTTCTTACGAGAAGAACAGACTTATTACAGGTATTGATGATTTGCCTCGCCATGGCCAGGTTCTGAAGAAATCCGATTCATTTCAAAACCAGGTCTATTCGAGGCTGTTTCGAGGGCCTCTTAGCCTTGACTACTTCTATGGACGCATAGACGAAAAACGTCGTGAACACTATCATAAACGAGAGAAGGATGACCCTGGCTTTCACTGGAGGTTAGTGGAGGTCATAAACTTCATGGACGGTAGGAGAACTCTTGGCGAAATCGCATCTCTTGTCTCTGCAGAGTATCCCGGGCTCCTTCCGGATGACCTGAAAAACTTCATCCTGGATCTCAAAACAGCAGAGCTTATAAGTTCTGTGAAAGAAACATGAGTTCACCCAGGCTGACAATCATCCATATAGACATGGATGCATTTTTCGCTGCTGTAGAGCAACAAGCCAATCCCGGCCTCAAAGGGAAACCAGTAATCGTATGCGGAGACCCTGACAGCAGAGGCGTAGTGGCTACTGCCTCCTACGAGGCGCGCATGTTCGGGGTTCGGTCATCAATTCCTGTGAGGGAAGGCAAGTGCCTTTGTCCACAGGGCGTACTCGTCAGAGGCCGGCATTCCCTTTACGGGCAGGTCTCAAACCGCCTTCTGGAAGTGTATCGTAAGTATACTCCAACAGTTGAACCATTCTCCATAGACGAAGCCTTCCTTGATGTTGCAGGCTGTGAACGTCTTCACGGAGACGCATATGAAATAGCCCAAAAGATCAAGACTGAGGTCAGAGAAGGCTTCGGGCTTTCCTGTTCTGTGGGTATAGCTCCTTGCAAGCTCTTAGCAAAAATGGCCTCTGACATGAAGAAGCCTGACGGGCTTACTGTCATACGCTCTGAGGACATAGCAGATGTCATATGGCCTCTTCCTGTACGGAAGCTCTACGGGGTAGGGGAGAAGACATCGCAAACCTTGGAGTCGTTAGGCATCAGAACAGTGGGGGCTTTGGCGAAAATACCG
>JAAZEW010000316.1 GCA_012512055.1 Bacillota bacterium
AAGATGGTTCCACTCGAGAATCAACTCGAGGTTCGAGTTCTCAAGGTTCGGTCCCAGCAGTCCCAAAGTCTCAAGCTCAGGGCCCTTCACTTGTTTGCCGTCTACTTCTACGACTCTTCCGCATTGTATAGGGCATGTGATGCATCCTTTGTTCCTTACGAGATGCTGTTCCTTTAGAACCTCTCCTGACACAGCCTCGAACTCATCGAATTGGCCTCTTGCGAAGTTCCGGGTTGCAAGGATGTTGTGGTAATGCATTGGTGCGATGAGCCCTGCGGATCCCAGTTGAGGAAGTTGAACCCCGGTCAACGGATGTCCCTTGAGGGCTTTTGCCCAGTTCTTGAATATTTCCCTTGCCTTTTCCGGATTGTGAGGGACTGCTTTCTTTGTGCCACGGGCAGTAACTGCTTTTAGGTTCTTGGACCCCATGACAGCCCCTACCCCTGCCCTTCCCGCCACCCGCTCCTCGCTGACAATGGATGCATAAAGGACAAGGTTCTCGCCTGCTGGGCCTATTACCATTTTCCCGCACTTTGCAGGGAGCGCATCTTGCGTCTCTCCAGTCGTCATTCCCCAGAGCGGACCGGCATCATGAAATGTGACTTTCCCGTCGTCTATCTCGATCCAGACAGGGTCAGGCGACTTACCTGTAATTATGATTCCGTCGTACCCGGCTTTCTTAAGGTTCAATCCGAAATTTCCGCCGCAGTTGGATGATGCCAGAAGACTCGTAAGCGGAGACAAAGTAGAGATATTAAACCTGCTGGAACTAGGTGCGCCTGCCCCGGTGAGTGGGCCTGTCGTTACCACCAGTGGGTTATCCGGAGAAAACGGACGAACGTCAGGGCTGACTGTATCAGATATTATCTTAGCTGCCATGATTTTTCCGCCGAGATATAGCTCTCGCTCGTGGTCAGTCCACGGATAAGTTGAAACCCGGCGCGTGCTTAAGTCTATCTTGAGGACTTTTCCCATATAGCCCCCGTATCGACTTTCCATACCTGTTCCCCCTTGATGCTCTACCTTAATGCTCTACCTTAATGCTCTACCTTGGTACTACCTCAAAAGGCTTGCTCCAGAATGCCTAACACGTCACTTTCACTTGCTTCAACCGGATTGACTATTATTGCGCCGTCATTTATTGCTGCCCTAGCTATCTTAGGAAGGTCGTCCTTTTTCACACCAACTTTACTCAGTCTGGTGGGTAGGCCACAGATCTTGTTGTAGTTCTCAGTCATCTCACGCACTGTATCAATGGATTTACAGGCTCTTTCCGGTGCAGGTGTATCTGCATATACCTCTGCCCCTGCAAGTGGCAGAAGCAGTTTTGCGTAGTATTCAGCTACTGCGGAAAGATTGTATTCCATCCCATAAGGGAGGAGAATCGTCATGCAGTCCCCGTGTGGCGCCAGGGACACGCCTCCGCATGCATGGCCCATGGCATGGACTATTCCCACCATTGAATTGGAGAATGCCACTCCGGCCAGGAGTGAAGCATTTGCCATTGCGAGCCTGGCTTCCTTGTCACTGCCATCCTGGACCGCTCTGGGAAGATACTGCCTGATGAGGTTGATAGCCGTGAAGGCATACGCATCGCTCAAGGGGTTTTTCTGTATGCATGTATAAGCCTCAACCGCATGCACAAGCGCGTCCATACCGGTGGAAGCTGTAAGACGCGCAGGCAGAGACTCAGTCATTCTCACATCGAGGATAGCTGCATCAGGTAGGACATTAGGTGAAACAAATTCCATCTTCACATTTCTATCAGGATCTGCTATCACCGCAACCCCTGTCACCTCAGAACCTGTCCCTGCCGTGGTAGGCACTACTATAAACGGCACTGTCCTCGCATTAAGTATCTCTACACC
>JAAZEW010000317.1 GCA_012512055.1 Bacillota bacterium
GAAACATAATAGCTATCGGAGGAGGCGCGCGGAACGATCTATGGCTTGCTATTAAAGCCGGCGTTCTCCGGATGCCGATTGAAGTTCCACAGGTAGACGAGGCAGTCGCCCTGGGCGCAGCGCTCCTTGCCGGAATTGGGTCAGGTGTCTATGAAGACATAGAGGATGCAATGGCAAAGGCCAGGCCTGCCCGACGCATAGTGCTCCCGGATGAATCTCTCTCCCAGGTCTACATCGATGCCTTCCACACCTACACAGCGGTGAGCAGTGCATTGCTAGAGGTGGATTGCTGCCATGTTCAGGAGGAGCGCTCCCATAGCTCATGAGCCCTGCCAAGCAAGGACGATTATCTCTTCCTCCGTATTTTCCTTGTGACGTGACAGGCTTAAGCCCAACTGTGAAATACTAAGCTTAATCATGGAAACCCACCGAGAAGACTTCCATATGCGTTCAGGGGGTGTTCTTTTTGCGTCGATTCCGCGCGCTTATGGTTATTGCCGTTATCCTTCTGGGTATAGCTGTCATGTGGCAACGGGAAAGTGGGACTAGAAGAGAAGAATTGGGCCTGGACATGGTGCCGGGAATTGACGAGCCAGGCCCTGTAAAGGAATACTCATGCGATTGCGAACCTGAGGAGATCTTGACTCCTGAAATGATGCAATTAGCAGAATCTCAGTTTCAAGCAGGGGAACCATCCGGGCCCACTGAAGCTCTAGAACTATTCTGGCAGATGGAAATCGCTGACCCATCCGGCCAAACTGAAATCATAGAGCCGACAGGGCGGATAGATATAGTGGTAGACACAGTGGACAGGACTCTTACGGTTTTCTCCGACGGAAGGCCTTACCGGAAGTTTCCTGTAGCTGTAGGTAAGTCATCCACACCGTCTCCGCCCGGGCAATGGCAGGTTGTGTCCAAAGGGGCATGGAGCGGGGGTTTCGGCACAAGGTGGTTAGGACTCAATATGCCGTGGGGTAAGTACGGCATCCATGGCACAAATAAGCCTTGGCAGATTGGGGATTTAGTCAGCGCAGGATGTATCAGGATGCTTAACCATGACGTTGAACTCATTCATGACTGGATTCCCATCGGCACTCAAGTGGTGATAATCGGCAATTGCTTCGGCCCCTTGCGTAATCCCAGGCGTGAGATAGGTCCTGGAGAACGTGGGCCTGACGTGCTGGCTGTCCAAAAACGCCTAAAAATGATGGGGTTTGACCCGGGAGCGCAAGACGGAATGTACGAGCAATCTACGATTGATGCGGTGAAAGAATTCCAGAAGGGCCATTCCATGCGCATCACAGGTGTGGTTACGGACGAAGTATACGATGCCCTCGGATTGTTCCTATTTGAGTAACAGGGCAAATGCTAGCTCTTAGCTGAGATATTAAGAGATATTATACGCCAATAGCCACCCGGGCCAGTTATTAGACATTATATGGTTTATTTTCCATAAAAATCTTGAAAATTGGGCTATATTGGTATAAAATAGACTCATAACATTCCTGCATGGCTGGAAAGGACGGGAAGTGGGTGGCGCGGACAGGGAGGTTCTCTGGAGTGACTAATGTTCATGGCGACGGAGTCATAACAATACCGGAGCAAGTACGTAGCCGGCTTGGACTTAAACCCCATGATCATCTGCTTTTCCAGTTAAAAGGCGAGCACATTGTTGCCTCGAAAGTGAAGGATGGGAGCAAGAAGTGTTACGGGGGAGTTGGGGGATAGACTGTTTTGACCGGTACAATCTATGAATCTTGATGAGGTCTTCAAGGTGCTGATGGTACCGAAGTAGTTGTTCAATCGGGAGGAGCCATTTGCCAAATCGCTTAGCTTTTGTGCACGGCCCTTAGCTTTGGTGCACGGACAAAGGCTACAGCGAACGCAAATGGCTTTGATCTGTCTAACCTTGATCTGTCTACCCTGTGCAATCAGGAATGCCGCAAGCCATAGAGCGTCATATGCGCAGAACCGGCGTAAAGACTCAAAGGAATCAACTACCAAGGGATACCATCTTCGGACTGGCTCACCTCGTGTGCCAGTCGATGACGTGGACGCCATCAGATCACCCCGAATGGCTCACCACGTGAGACATTCAAACGCATGGACGCCATCCGCGCC
>JAAZEW010000318.1 GCA_012512055.1 Bacillota bacterium
CTGGAATCGGTAACGCTGTCATCGATTACCTGAAATATGGAAGGCCGGAATCGGAACTTCCTTTCGTGTTTTTACACGTCGTATCCCCCTATGACAGGCTTAACCGTTCGACTCTTCACAGTATTATTTCTCAATATATGCGGCTGGCATGGATAAAAGTCGAAGGAATCCGCAAAAGGGGACCTCATGCCTTGCGACATAGCTTAGCCGGAATCCTTCTAGAAAAGAAAACGCCGGTTCCGATTATAGCAGAAGTTTTAGGACATCGCAGCATAGAAAGTACGCGCCTTTACCTGCGCATTGATATGAACGCTCTTAAACAGTGTGCGCTTGACGTCCCGCCGATTAGCACCTTTTTTTACGGAAGGAGGGCTCATTCGTGAAGGCATTCAAAGGTGTTTACTCGGAACTTCTGGAGAGATATATCAGTTTCAAGAGAAATCTAGGCTATGATTTTGTAGATGCAGAGTATGCCTATGCTCTATTTGACCGCTTTACCATAGCGAGGGAAGAAACAGAGATTGGAGTGACAAAAGATCTGGCTGACGCCTGGGCACAGAAACGGCCTAACGAATCAGATAGCACCCGTTACAGGCGAGTTATGTATTTGATTCATTTTTCTAAGTTTCTTAATGAGATTGGCTATGAATCATACGTACCGCAGTTACCCAGGGCATATAGAAGCACCTTTACTCCGTATATCTTTACACACGCTGCGATTAATACTTTGTTAAAGGAATGCGATAGGCTGGAGTCGGGAAACCAATTGAATGACCATGTGAATGTAATTCCGGCGATGTTCCGTCTAATGTACGGCACCGGCATTCGGGTTGGGGAGGCAGTAACTCTTAAAGTCCGGGATGTAAACCTGGAGGAGGAATTCCTTATTGTCTTAAATAGCAAAAACGACAAGGAAAGGCTTGTTCCCTTTAGTGCAACAGTTGCCGAATCATGCCGCCAGTACCAAAGGTCTCTTATTTTTGCTCAAACACCGGAGGATTACTTTTTCATAAGACGTAATGGGCAAAAATGTAATGAAAAAACCATATATGAGTGGTTTCGAAAGATGTTGCGTAGATGTAACATATCCCATGGTGGTAAAGGTCTTGGTCCCAGGCTGCACGATCTTCGCCACACCTTTGCTGTGCATTCAATGGTCAAAATGGCGGAATCAGGGTTAGATTTGTATTATTCTTTGCCGGTGCTATCAGAATACCTTGGGCATCAATCGCTTGAGGCAACTGATAAATATGTTAGGCTTACTTCAGAAAGGTACCCCGGCCTTCTGAATGACGTCAATGACATTTGCGCTTATATTTTTCCGGACCTTGCCACAAATGAAGCCGACTGATTTCTCCAAGCATCTTACGCAATTTCTTGCGTCATATTTACCGGGGGAAAGAGGCGCAAGCTTGAATACGGTTAATTCTTACCGGGATACATTTGTCTTGTTGCTTCAGTATTTCAACGAAGAGCTCCATATTTCGGCAGAGGCGCTCTTACTTAAACACATTGATAGATGTGCAGTCACCGGTTTCCTTAATTGGATCGAACAAATAAGGGGTTGCAGTGCAGCATCCAGAAACGTTCGGCTTGCCGCGTTACATTCGTTTTTCCGGTATCTTCAGTACTATGAACCCCAAGGACTGCAAAAATGGCAGGAGATAATGTCCATTCCAGTCAAGAAGACGGATAAACCGTCAATCAATTATTTGACTGTTGAAGGGCTACGGCTTCTTCTCTCGGAACCTGATCTCGCCAGGCGTCAAGGGCGCCGCGATTTGGCGATGCTTGCTTTAATCTCTGATAGCGGAAGCCGAGTAGAAGAACTAATCGATCTGAACCCATAAATGATAAGACTCGAGTCTCCAGCCACTGTAAAACTGATGGGGAAAGGCAATAAGGCCCGAATAGTTCCGCTTCTCGAGAACCAAACAAAACACCTTCGTGTCTATATGCAGGAAAATAGGCTTTTGGAACCATGTTCGAATAAGTACCCCCTATTTAGCAATTCTAGAGGCGAAAAACTCACTAGAGCAGGGGTCAATTACATTCTCAAAAAATATGCAGATGGTGCTCGAAAAAGGCAGCCTTCACTAATTCCGGAAAGGCTGAGTTGCCATTGTCTTCGTCATTCGCGTGCCATGCATCTGTTGCAGGCCGGTGTAAACCTGGTATACATCCGGGACATTTTAGGTCATGGGTCTATTCAAATAACAGAGGTTTATGCAAAGACTGATTCTAAACTTAAGCGTGAGGCAATTGCAAACGCCTACAAGGACTCGACACCGGAAGTGGATCCTAACTGGTTGGCCAACGATGACTTACTCGCATGGTTGAAATCATTCAATCAGTAGGTATAAGCGATGATAATGTAAAGTTAATGCTCCTATAAAAGTGGACAATCCCTACATTTTTGCCACCACTTTACATTATCATCCGCTTTCCATTACCTTTTTCATGCCCACTGTCAGGATTGCAAAAATTAGAGAAAAACCTATGGTGGAGCATAAACCGTTCAAACCCTCTGGTTAGATCTCTGGTGGAATCCTTGCCGATAGCTTTAACTATAGTAGACATATTATCAAACCAGATAAACGTGGGGACGCATCCCATATATTCAAAAATCGTCTTAAGACCTTCCAAAAGGCATTCTTGATTCTGTCCTTTGAATAGTTGAAGATAGCCGGCATTACTGTACGGTAAGGAAAGATTAAGATAGTATCCTTCATACTTAATGCCTCGCTCGTAAAATTCTGCTTCTCCAAAATCA
>JAAZEW010000043.1 GCA_012512055.1 Bacillota bacterium
GTTATTGCAAAGCCTGACGGTCGTTTCAGGCTCCTGGATCAAAACGGCAAGGCAGTTGACAGCGACTACCTTGAAGGTATGCCACTTGAACCGGGGCAGAGCGATGTTGATCATGAAGATCTGCTCATAAGCGCCCTCATTACAGTTTCTCCCAAGAAAATCATTTTACACGGTTTCCAAGGCAAAAATGCCAATGAAACAATAACTCGGGTTTTCGATAACAGAGTAACCAATTGCTCCGGGTGTCATCTTTGTGAGAAGTATCTATCTCGGCTGCATGCACCTATCCGGGGTCATAGCGACGAGAACTGACACAGTGAATGAGGACTGACTTGACATACTTGAACTCCTCTTCTATAATTGCTACTAATAGTAACAACATAATGTACAAGCGATGATGAGGACGAGTAAGTGAAAAAGCGGTTGAAAGAGAGCAGGGGTCAGAAGGCTGAAAGCCCTTGCCGGCAAGCTGCACTGAAAACCGCCTCTGAGTTTCCCGGTGAACGCATGTCTCATATCAAGCGCCAGTAGCCGGAGACAGTTGCGCCTGTTAAAGCGCATGTTGAGTGGATGCCGCAGTCTAAGGGTGGCATCAATTGGGGTGGAACCGCGAGAAGACCCTCGTCCCTGGATGTTTCCGGGGCGGGGGTTTCTGTATTATTAAGGCTCGACCAGTGCATTAGGCGATTTGGATGAGGTTCATGCTAAGAAGTGCTAAATATGAAACGAGGTGACGTGCAATTATGTCTATTCCAGAAAAGGATATGGAGATTCTAAGGCATTCAACTTCTCATGTTATGGCTCAAGCGGTACGAAGACTGTTCCCTGAAGTGAAAATTGCCATAGGACCTGCCATCGAGAACGGGTTCTATTACGACTTCGATAAGCCTGAACCCTTTACCCAGCAGGACTTAGGTCTCATCGAAGAAGAAATGCGAAAAATTGTGAAAGAAGATTTGCCTATCGTCGGTGAGGAAGTTCCTCGTGAGGAGGCGCTCAGGTTCTTCAATGAGGCAGGCGAGACATATAAGGCAGAACTCATTCAGGATATGCCTGAGGCTGAAGTGGTAAGCCTTTATCGTCAGGGTGAGTACGTGGATCTTTGCAGAGGCCCTCATTTGGAGTCTACCGGCAAGATTAAGGAGTTTAAGCTCCTTAACGTTGCAGGCGCTTACTGGCGCGGTGATGAGAAAAACAAGATGCTCCAGAGAATATACGGGACTGCATTCCCCACAAAAGAAGAGCTTGACCGCTATATTGAAATGTTGGAGGAAGCTGAAAAGCGTGACCACAGGAGGCTTGGTAAAGAACTTGACATTTTCAGCCTCCATGAAGAAGGCGGCGCAGGTCTTGTGTACTGGCACCCGAAAGGTGGGCTCATCAGGAAAGTCATTGAGGATTTTTGGCGGGATGAGCACCTTAAGCGTGGCTATGACTTGGTCTTCTCCCCTCACATAGCAAAGCGGGATCTTTGGGAGATTTCAGGCCATTGGGGATGGTATAGAGAGAATATGTA
>JAAZEW010000319.1 GCA_012512055.1 Bacillota bacterium
ATGTTAAAGTTATGTGAGAATTTGGGGCGATGTATTGCTTCATCACCTCAATCCCGTTTCCTTTTGCTAGAAGCCTGATTTCCGTCGATCTTTTCCTTGCCTGTTTGATGAAGTCAGACTCCCGGCCAATATGGACCCCCTTCATGTAACACCCCTACCGGACACACCGAGTTTGTACGTATAGAGCCTTAGCTACCTGCGACCTTCATTGGATCGATAGTGATCTTTTGACCGCCGATGTCTACTTCAACGTCGAAACACTCTACCTCTACTCCGCGCTTTGCGCCAAATTCAATGCAATCATCAGCAACTCTCTGGGTCTTCTCACGTAACCACTCAATTGCTTTGTCAACTTGCTCGGGATCCTCCGCCTTCTTCTGGGCTTGCGCCACTGCGTCCCAAATCTGGTCATTGGCATTTTCGACTTTCTTTTCAATTAACTCAAGCGCAGCATCACCCGATGGAGGACCACCCTCGGCCTCACACAACGCGATACCGACAGACAACACCATCATCAATGCGGTAGTCAGAGCAATAATTCTCCGTGACCTTCTCATGACGTCTTACCTCCTTATCATACGTCGTAGTGTTCCAGCCTTTTAGGCTCAATCACCTGCCGCCCGGTTGCAAGCAGGTGATTGATACAACGAATGAAACTGGAAGTTTCAAACGACGTCTGACCCCGCCGGCAACCTGGCAGTCATAGGTGTATTCCACCCTTAGACCCATGGCTTTGCGTCGCTTTCTTTGGAAAGCTTTGCCCTTATCGGCTAAGACTTCATTCGCTTGTCCTGAACAATAGCAAATATTGCTAACACTAAATTTCGCCATCTCTTTGGATTTTCCTTCTTAGATCGACCAATATTGGGAAATTTGCTCGTGATTTCCACTTTACCCCCTATCTTGCAGCAATCCATCTCCTAAAAGACTGGGGAAGCAAGTGCCGGATAACTGCTATTTCGCCTGATAACAGCAGAGGGATAAAGCTGGAGCCGGCGGTGGGAATCGAACCCACAACCTGCGCATTACGAGTGCGCCGCTCTACCATTGAGCTACGCCGGCGGAAGGACTCTGTTCCTAAGTAGATCACCATAAGACCGTTGGACTTCTCCAGTAATCGCCGGTTTCGCCGAAGACGTCGGCCGGTTTTTGCGATTCGGGCGGGCCGTGTTAACATAATATGGGAGAGAACGGCGGTCCCCGCCATAAGTAATCGCCGGTTCCAGAAAGTGTACGTACCGTGCGGTGCCACCCAAGACCTCGGAAAACAAGCGAAAACTAATGAACTCATACTTAGGTCTGAACTAACATGCATTGTTAGTATAGCATGATGAAACCGCTATGTAAATGAGCCTTGCCAACTTGCAGACAGGCACCTTCTTATCGCGTTTTGAAAAACTCAAGCGGCGTGAGTTCCAGGTGCTCTTGTCTGTACTTCCCCCCGGTTGACATTCAGGATACTAATCATTTCCCCGGGACAGTTCGTGATTACAGCATCCACACCTGAGGCCGCCATTCTCTTCATTTCATCAGCCTTATCAACAGTCCACGCATTAACAAATAGCCCTGCATCATGCGCACTACGGACAATTTCAGGTGTCACCAGGTAAGACGCGGGATGTAGACCGTCAGCAGGCACACGGCCTGCATATTCCGCATCCGCTGATTTGGGCTGTGCTACAAACACACCCAATACCTGAGTGACCCTATTGGAATTTCTTCTCCGAAACTGCTGTGGTGCGCATTTATTCTCTCAAGCAAAGCCTGAAGGATTATGGAGAGTCCCGTAGAATACTATTAGTTCAATCTTTGGATATTCCGATTCAGTTCTGCACCAAGGCATAAAGGTGGGCGACAGGCTATGGAGCAATCAGGCCGTAATGCATGCTTCAACAGCATAAAGGCAAGCGACACAAGGATACTCAAGAGCATAAACCTTGTTGCAGTCCTCACTGCGCTCAGAGAAATCGGCCCTGCTTCCCGCGCTGACATCTCCCGTATTACTAAGCTTACGCCTGCCACGGTATCGAATATCATCTCCTTGCTCATCTCTCAAGGAATAGCTGAAGAAGTAGGATACGGCGAATCCAGCGGAGGCCGTCCTCCTGTAATGATAGAGTTTAACCCCAAAGCCTTCTATCTCGCAGGAGTTGACCTTGGCGCAACTAAGATCATTGCAGTAGTCACCGACTTGGAAGGGAATATCATAACCCGCACTCGCATGGAGCTTAACGTCAACGAAGGACGTGAGTCGGTTATGTCCAACCTCTTTCACGTCACTGAGACAACTCTGGAACAAGCAGTGGATACGCGCAGCAAAATCGTGGGGCTCGGCCTATCCGTCCCAGGCTTGATCGATGCAGAACTTGGGATATCCGTATTCGCACCCAATATTCCCGGATGGCGCAACATACCCCTGGTCAAGGTTTTCCAGGATGAATTTCATATTCCATGCAAGGTGGAAAATGACGCCAGAGCAATGGCAATAGGGGAGGCCATGTTCGGAGCAGGACGGGGGTATGCCAATATCCTGTGCGTGAACGTAGGCAGAGGTATTGGAGCGGGAATCATCATAAACGGCGAAATCTACCGCGGTAAACAAGGAGGAGCAGGCGAATTGGGCCACATAACCATCGATCCTAACGGTCCGGTATGCCCTTGCGGCAACCACGGGTGCCTGGAGGTCATGGCTGCCGGCCCTGCTATTGCGCGCTCAGCCGTCGAGGCAGTCAAGACAGGAAAAAGCACGCTCATTCATGATCTTGTGGGCGGTAACACAGAGGACATAACTGCCGAAGTCGTATCTCTGGCAGCCAAGAAAGGCGACGTTGTGGCAGAAAGCCTGATTCGAGAGGCAGGCAGGCGCCTTGGAATCGGGATAGCCAACGCAGTCAACATGCTCAGCCCCGAGATAGTGATAATCGGTGGAGGCGTCTCACGGGCAGGAGATGTTTTCTTTGAAGAAATCCGAGACACAGTCAAGAAACGCGCATTCACCGCTATGGTGAACCTACCGCCAATAGTCGCTTCTACCCAGGGCGAAGAGGCAAGCTCAGTAGGTGCTGCAGCACTGGTACTGGAAGAGATGCTGGCTGTTGGCAATATTTCACACCTAATGCCCTTCCACCTTAATTACCCCTTCAGCGCCCCTGCGAGCAAGCCCCGGACGAAATAGCGTCCCAGCAGAATGTAGATAAGTACAGTAGGAAGTGCTGCAAGGATTGACCCTGCCATCGGCAGGTTCCATGAGACGGCTTGGCCTCCGGCCAAGTTTGCCAGGGCTACAGTGATAGGCTGCGCGTCCGGCCTGGTCAGAGTCACTGCAAAAAGGAATTCGTTCCATATCTGCGTGAACTGCCAAATGCAGACAACCAAAAACGGAGGGCCTGAAAGAGGGATTATTACGTACTTGAAAATACCGAAGAAGTCCGCCCCGTCAATACCGGCTGCTCCAAAAAGCTCATCAGGGATCTCCTGGTAGAAGCTCCTGAAAAGCAAGGTTGTTATTGGAAGGCCGTAAACCACATGAACAAGGATTAGACCTGGCAACCCCCCATACAGTCTCGTCTTCTGCATGAATTGAAAGAGAGGAACAAGGATGCTTTGATAAGGTATGAACAT
>JAAZEW010000320.1 GCA_012512055.1 Bacillota bacterium
CCTTTCAACCTATGAATGCCAACTTCGGGATTCTGCCAAAACCTGACAAAAAACGACATAGAAAAGCTGATAGGCTAGCAATTGCGGCATTTTCTTTGGAAATTGCACACGACTTCGAGAAAACCTTCGGTTCCAGACTTGATCAACAATTATGATTGTGATACAATTCTGAAATGAGGGAGTCCCTTTAAACGGCTTAATGCTGGGTTCTCCATAAGGGAGCTGTATTTGTGTTGACTGGTGATGTTGACGGTTTTCTCGGATATCTTTCCGTTGAAAAGGGCCATTCATCTAATACGATAAACGCCTATGCCTCTGATATTCGAACATTCATAGATTTTGTCGAGGATATGCATGGGGACAATGAGAATCCGGATCTGTCGAACATTACTTATCGTGAGATCAGGGCGTACCTGGCGTATCTTCAAAAAGCGAATTACTCCAGGCGAACAATTGCCAGGAGACTTGCGGCTGTTAGAGCCTTTTTTTCTTATCTTTGCAGGAAAGGGATTGTCTCCCAGAATCCTGCAAAAGGCGTCAGGACTCCAAAAGAAGGGCGCAGAATACCGCCTTTTCTTCGCGAGGATGAGGTCGTATCCTTGTTGGAGTCTCCTTCGGGAGACACACCTCTGGAACTCCGCGACAGGGCTATTTTGGAAACCCTTTATGCTGCAGGCCTTCGTGTCGGCGAGCTGGTCGGGCTCAACCTTGACAGTGTTGACCTCTCTACCGGCTATGTTAGAGCGTACGGAAAGGGATCTAAAGAGAGAATAGTCCCAATAGGAGCAAAGGCTGTAGAAGCATTGGTGGAGTACTTGAAACGTGGAAGGCCCAAGATTGTGTCAAAAGGGCAAGAATCTCGTGCCCTTTTCCTAAACTGTAACGGAACAAGGCTTTCCGGGCGCGCTGTTCAAATCATGGTAAACAAGTACATAGATAGGGCGTCTGTCGATAAGGAGATCAGTCCTCATGCCTTGAGACATTCCTTTGCTACTCATCTCCTGGATCATGGAGCCGATCTCCGGGCTGTCCAGGAATTGCTAGGTCACGCCAGTGTTTCCACGACTCAACTCTATACGCATATGACCAGGAAGAGACTTCGTGTAGTCTACGACAAGGCCCATCCACGGGCATAATACAGCGTGATTAGGAGGTAGGCCGTGGTGAAACATGAGTTCTATGCAACAACTATAGTTGCGGTGAAGCGCGGTGAACATGTGGCTATTGCCGGGGACGGACAGGTTACCATGGGCAACACCGTAATGAAGCATAAGGCAAAAAAAGTTCGAAGGCTCCACGAAGGAAAGGTCGTGGCAGGCTTTGCAGGGACTGCGGCTGACGCTTTTGCGCTGTTTGAACGATTTGAAGGTAAGCTCGAGGAGTACCATGGAAACTTGCAGCGAGCCTCGGTGGAGTTGGTAAAAGAGTGGCGTTTGGATCGTGCCTTGAGAAGACTTGAAGCTCTGTTGGTTGTTGGAGATAAGTCCGGCTTACTGGTGATTTCAGGTAATGGAGACCTTATCGAGCCTGACGACGGCATCACGGCAGTGGGTTCAGGCGGGCCTATGGCCCTGGCAGCAGCAAAGGCGCTGATTCGCCACACAGACCTCAACTGTGGTGAAGTTGCCACGGAAGCACTGCGAATTGCGTCTTCCATATGCATATATACAAATGAGGAGATCGTGTGTGAGGAAATATGAAAGGGGGCTTACACGTGGAGCGGCTCGAAGAGCTGACACCCAGGGCTATTGTGGCGGAACTCGATAAATTCATCGTCGGACAGGATCAGGCGAAGAAGTCAGTGGCGATCGCTCTTCGCAATAGGTACCGCAGGCTGAACCTTAAAGGGTCTCTCCGCGACGAAGTGATCCCTAAGAATATCCTGATGATAGGCCC
>JAAZEW010000321.1 GCA_012512055.1 Bacillota bacterium
GCTCCTACCATATTATCGTCATCGAACGTGCCCCATCCTGAGTTTCCGTGATGGTGTCCAAGGAGGCCCTCCTTTGCCAAGAGAGCAGCGTATTCTGCGAGGGATTCGCCGTTCATGATAAGGTGCTGCCAATCCATGTTCACCTTCAGAAGGTCGATGGGCACGCCGGCCTCAGCTACCTTCTGTATGACATACAAGGTCATGCCGATGTTTCGCATGAGTATCTTCATGGCAGGCTCAGAGTTCTTGTGTTCGAGAAGAACGGTTACGCCTTTGCCGTAGGCATAGTCGACAATTTCAGCGATCGCACCGATGAAGTGACCCCAAACCTGGCCGTACGGTATTTGAAACGGGTAGTTGTAGCCCTCTCCGCCCGGCCATATGATGAACTTAGCGCCAACACGCGCAGCGATGTCCACCCCGCACTTCGCAGTCTCGGTCGCCTCCCGGCGCAGCTTCGGGTCGGGGTTAACAAACGAACCCAGGGCGTATTTGGGCATGGAAAACAGTCCCAGAGCCACAGCATACAGATCCGAGTCTCCCAAGGCCTCCATGACTTGGTCGAAGTTGTCCTCCGTGACCTCTCCGGGGTAGTGAAATTCGTAGCCATCTACGAGGTCACCTAAGCCGTCCACCACCCGGCGCACCTTCGTCGGCATGTCCTCTTTGACGGCTTCAGGATGATAACCTCCGGGCATGAACCGTGTCGCATTAGGGCCGAATGCCCAGATTCCGACGCTGTTTTTCACTCTCTTCACGGTCATGGTCGCATCCTCCCATCTAACTTAGCCCCTGCCAAGGGGCCATTTATCTCTCTCGTTTCTACAGAGCGATCTTAGGAAGACTGAGAAGGTCACTTAGAACCAGCGAGATCCCGCCTATGGCACATGAATCGGCACCGAGGGCTGCTTTCACCACCCGGACGTCCTTAGTCAGTTGAGTGAGCCCTCTTGCCCGAATCTCCTTCTCAACCTCGTCAAGCACAAGCCGGCTGCATCGCCCAACCGAACTCCCGACGATAACCAGTTCAGGGTTGAAAGTGTTGACTAACCCCGCAATGCCGATTCCGAGATACCTGCCTGTATCCTCAAGCGCCTCGCGGGCAACTTCATCACCGCGAACGCATGCATCTGCCAAATCGTCCATTGTGAACCTATGCTTCGCAAGCCCTGCGAGAACCGTAGGCCTTCCTTCTTCAATAGCCTGTACAACCCGGGCAATTGTCGCACTCTCCGACGCGAGAGTCTCCCAGCAACCTCTGTTACCGCACCCACACTCAGGCCCGTCGGGCTGCATAGTGAAATGCCCCATTTCCCCTGCATAGCCCGAACTCCCACGGTAAAGCTCGCCATTGATTACAATGCCGACACCCAGTCCGATCCCGACGCTGACGTAGGCCATGTTCTCCACGCCTACTCCTGCGCCAAACCATCTCTCTCCCATAGCTGCTGTGTTCGCCTCGTTATCCACAAACACCGGGATACCAAGCCGACTCATCATGATATCCCTAAGAGGAACGTTTCTCCATTTGAGGTTGGGCGCAAACGCCAGCACGCCGCTGTCAGACCGCACCAGCCCCGGCACTCCGACTCCCACTCCGATAAGTCCCCGCAGAGTGGACGGAACGGATGCTGCCATGGACTCAATTGCCTCCAACATGGTCTTTACGATTCTGTCCATGCCGTCTGCAGGGTCTATGGCGAACCCGTTGCAAGAGATCACATTTGCAGCTATATCAGATGCGATAAGCCTGATGTAGTTAACACCCAACTCAACGCCGATTATGATCCCTGCATCCGGATTAGACTGCAGCATGATAGGTTTCCGCCCCAGCGCGGACTCGCCGGCACCCAGTTCAGTCACGTATCCCTCGGCAATCAGCTCATCAACGAGGGATGACACAGTACTCCTGTTCAACCCGGAAGCCCTGGATATGTCCGCCCTCGACGTCGGAGCCGACCTCCATATCATGTTGAAAACTATAGCCTTGTTCAGATCCTTGACCAGACCCTGATTCCCTGTAGTAGGCGATGAATTCTGATTGTCTCCTTCTGACTGTCGAAGATTTTCGGTATTCATGTGACAACTCCTATTAGTTTGTTGGTTCACTCAACTAATCATTTGCTTACTTTATTCTGCTTTGGATCTATAATTCCTCCTATAAATGCCGCATGAGGGTAAATATTTCGCGTCACATCAGTATGGTGTTACAGGACGTGTTCCTGTGAACTCGGCGGCCTGTACGCTAAGTTAGTTACGGTTGATATGGACAC
>JAAZEW010000044.1 GCA_012512055.1 Bacillota bacterium
GTTTTGGAATCTGTCCGCTTGTTGCGAACTGGCTGTGACTCTTGGTAGGGATATCCTCATTATCTGCGCAGGACAGAACGGAAGATTTGCCATGGAGGATGCGGTTTGTGCAGGGGGATTCGCAAGCAAATTGGACGGCTTGACAAACGCAAGGCTTGAAGAGACTGACGGATGCCGCACAGCGCGTCTTCTGTATGAGACTTTCCGCAACCGTCTCGGGGAAGCCTTATCCCAGTCGTCCCATGGACGTAACCTTGCCAAAGCCGGATTCGGAGAGGATGTGAAGGTCGCTGCGAGGATCGATTGTGTAGACGTAGTTCCCATATTTCACGGCGGCCACATCGTAGCTATGGATATTTCAAGGAGCGCCGGAGTTCGTGCGTAGGGCAGTCCTTTGGGCAGTCATTGCACTTGCCCTGATGACCGCCTGGTGCAGGCCGGTATACGGAGAAGGCCCTCAAGTAGTTGTGAGGGTTGCCTTATCTGTGTCCTTGCCGTTTGAGTTCTTGTTAGAGCAGGATGCCCATGTTTTCCCTCTGCCATTGGCAGGGCCGGCAGAGGAAGAGAGAGAGGCCTGGCGCAGACCGGAGGGTTCTGATAGTCATCCATACAATAGTCAGCCATACATAAGCCTTGCTCCTTCAAAGGAGCCTTTCCGGATAAGAGCAGGTAATGTCCCTGGCGAGGTCGTGCTTTGCTATCCGTCGGGGGTGGCTGTCTCTTTTCTCGAAGGCCTCTGCATTCTCCCCGGGGATCATGCGTCCGCTGCGTTTCAAATAGGGAAGAGACGCTATCCCGGGGCGCTTGAGATATCGTATGGAACCTCAAGGAACGGTTCTCCTGAGATAATCGCAATCAACCTTGTGGATTTGGAGACCTATACCGAGGGCGTTCTGGCAGGGGAGGTCTACCCTTCATGGGCGCCGGAAGCCCTCAAAGCCCAGGCTGTTGCAACAAGGACTTATGCACTGAGGCGAATGAACGAAAATAAGTCAAAAGGCTATGACGTGGATGATACCGTACTATCTCAGGTGTATTTAGGGAAAAACGGGGTGGAGGCATTTAGAACCGCGGTCCTTGAAACCCGCGGTCAGGTCCTCGTCTACGAAGGCGTCCCCATCAGAGCCCACTATTTCGCTTCAGGGGGCGGAACGACAGAAGGTGATGAGGAGGTATGGCTGGGCGGTAATGACGAGCCATACCTCACTGCCAGGCAGGATTTTGACTGGATGTCTCCTTACTATCGCTGGAAAGAGCCGTTTGCGATAGATAGTGACCGGCTCTTTCGGCGACTCGGCCTCAAACCTTATTGTGCAGGATGGATCGAGCCTTCTATTTGGTCAGGCGACAAGGTCCTGGCATATAGGTTTTCCGACGGAAGCAGGACTATCAGTCTTACAAGGGAGCAGATTCGTCAAAAACTCGGCCTGCATAGTCCGAGATTCCACGTTAGCGTCTGGGACGGCGAAGGACGGGAAACGGCTGTGGAAAGCCGGACTGAGCTTAGCTCGTCAGCGGTTGTGGTATTTGACGGTGTAGGGAAAGGCCATGGTGTAGGTTTGAGTCAATGGGGCGCACAGGGCATGGCTTTAATGTGCACAAGTGACGGAGTTCCCATCTACAATTACGTTGACATACTGAAGCATTACTATTCCGGTGCAGAGCTGGTTGACAACTATAATATCCCCAAGGGGTTCATAGAGCTTGCCGCTGACGAATCTGCCGAACCTGCGGAACCTGCCGAACCTTCGTATCAAAGCAGTGCAGGATTTGTGCAGCCTGGTGAGGAAGATCATAAGGAACCAACAGGCGAGGGCGGGCGAGGGGTTATCCGGGATGACTACGAGGAAGATCCTGTAGCGCCTGGACGTGACGATATAGAGGTCGTCCAGGATGACGACACAGAGCCTATATACGAAGATGATAAGAAACAGACAGAACCTGATTACAGAGATCATATCGAATTTCTGCTTGAATAGGAGGTGGTTGTGTATAAGCCACTGGCCAATCTGAATCTCCGAGTCAGTTTACCTGATAGAAGGCGATGGTAACTGACCGGCGGCCACGCATGGAATAACACCTATGAAACGTGGCCCAAGGGCTCGCAGGGAAACCTGTCAGCCTCCCGTATTTGGAAAGGAGATGTTGTTAAATGTCAAGGCGTTTTATGTTGATTCCAGTTGTTTCCCTGATGATTCTGTTGTGTGTAGGTACAGCGGTTTTTGGGTCCTCGAAAGAACTTATCCTTGCAACAACCACAAGTACCCGGGATACCGGGCTCCTTGATGTGCTCCTCCCGATTTTCCAGGAGAAAACAGGATACAACGTGAAGACAATTGCAGTAGGAACCGGCGCAGCGCTTGCCCTTGGTGAGAAAGGTGAAGCGGATGTGCTTCTTTGTCATGCTCCCGCTTCAGAAATGAAACTTGTCGAGGCCGGTGACGTAGTTAACAGGCAGCTTGTAATGCACAACGACTTCGTAATTGTGGGTTCGCCTGAGGATCCCGCAGGAGTTAAAGGCTTTGAGTCTGCAGCCGATGCGCTGAAGAAGATTGCAGATACTGAGGCAGTCTTCGTTTCCAGAGCAGATGACTCCGGCACACATAAGAAAGAGAAGGAAGTTTGGAATAAACTTCAATTTCAACCGTCAGGGAATCCATGGTACTTAGAGGCCGGGACCGGAATGGCGAATACCCTCAACATTGCCAATGAGAAATTGGCATATTGCCTGACTGACCGCGGAACTTACTTGTCTATGAAGGATCGCTTGGATTTGGTGATATTGGTTGAAGGCGACGCGATCCTCCTTAATATCTATCATGTCATGCAAGTTAACCCCGATAAGCACAAAGTAGTGGAAGGCCCAGGCGGACAGGCATTCGTAGAGTTTATGGTATCTGACGAGGTCCAGGCGATAATCAGTGAGTTCGGTGTTGACAAGTACGGAAGCCCGCTGTTCTTCCCTGACGCGGGCAAGAGTATGGAAGAACTCGGAGGGTGAGGGAGAGTTGGAGCTGATAGCGGAAGGGCTCACTGAAGCGTTTCGCCTGCTCATCAAAGGAGACCGCGAGGTGCTTCGGATTGCCCTTCTTACCCTTAGAGTCTCCGGGACCGCAATCGTAATCAGCGCTGCAATCGGTGTACCTTTGGGAACTGCCCTTTCTCTATGGTCACATCGAGGACGCCGGAGAATAGCAGGGTTCGTCAATACAGGTATGGGCCTTCCTCCTGTAGTCGTGGGCCTCTGGGTAAGCATATTCCTTTGGAGGACAGGGCCTTTCGGATTTCTTAGGCTGATGTATACGCCGACAGCCATGGTTATTGCGCAGACGGTAATCGCGTTACCGATAGTGACCGGCTTTACCATGGCAGGCGTAGGGCAGCTTGACCCGGGTATACGTCTACAGATGCTGTCTCTTGGAGCATCCTCATGGCAGCTCCTCTGTGTCCTGATAAGGGAAGCCAGGCTTTCGGTGCTTGCAGCGATCATGGCAGGGTTCGGCCGGGTAGTGGCAGAGGTCGGCGCTTCCATGATGGTAGGGGGTAATCTCTTAGGACAAACCCGGGTGCTCACGACGGCTACTTCCATGGAGGTGTCCAAGGGGAATTTTGGGTTTGCGATAGCCTTAAGCATTATCCTGGTGGGAATTACCTATCTCATCAATGCAAGTCTTACCCGGATTCAACAGCAGGGTTAATTCCCGGATTCTGCGGCAAGGCCGATCCGCGCATTCAACGATAAGGTTAACTCTTGGATTCAACAGTGAGGCTAACTCCGGGATTTTGGGTTAGCCTTCGGGTTCAACAGCAAGGCTAATTCAAGGGGGCTATAGTGTGAAGGCGGGGCAAGCTATTATCGAGCTTAGGGATGTAAAGTTAAAGAGGGGATCCAGGGTGACCCTGGATGTTTCAAGTTTTAGGATACATCCCGGAGAGAATGTCTCCGTGATTGGCGCAAACGGTGCAGGTAAGAGCACGCTTTTGCAGGTAATAGCTTGCCTTCTGAACCCCGGTGAAGGTAGCGTATACGCCGGAGGACGCGTTGTGGGCAAGGAAATCAAGGCTCTTGACGCCAGGCGGCGCATGGCTATGGTCCTCCAGAGGCCGTATCTTCTGGATGCGACAGTCTTCGATAACGTAGCTATCGGGCTTAGGATGCGGCATGTGCCTCAGAGTGAAGTGAAGGCCAGGGTCGATGATGCCCTTGCTCTCTTTGGGATTGGGCATTTGGCCCAAAGGCGCGGCCGTTCCCTCTCCGGAGGTGAAAGCCAAAGGGTCAGCCTGGCACGAGCCATGGTTTTAAGGCCTGAGGTTCTTCTGTTGGACGAGCCAATGAGTTCATTGGACGTGCCTACACGGATGGCGCTCCTCGAAGAATTAGGCCGGATAATCAAGAAGAACCGCTTGACAACGATTTATGTGACTCATGACGTTACGGAGATTCCGTTTCTGTCTGACAGGACCGTAATTATGGAAGGCGGGAGAATCATCGCAGACGGCCCTATCCGTGAAGTATTACGCGAAGAGATGCGCGGCGCATTGTCGCAACTTGCCGGCGCTGCTAATTGGCTTCTTTCAGAGGACGGTGGAGAATGAGATGTCGCTTTTTCTGTCTCTGACCCCGCGTGTTGAGGCTTGGGACAAATTCAGGCACTATATAATGGCGGGGCCGAAGGAGACTGAGACAGTCAACATCGAGGACGCAGTCAGCCGTATCCTGGCTCGGGATATTACATCCCCTGTGGACTTGCCCGGGTTTGCCAGGTCCACGAAGGACGGCTATGCAGTCCCGGCTTCTTCCACCTTCGGCGCAAGTCAGGGGCTTCCTGCGCTCCTTACGTTGAAAGGCCGGATTGGCATGGGTGAGCGTGCAAAGGTGTCGCTGGGCTCCCATGAGTGCGCAGCCATAGCTACAGGAGGTATGATGCCTGAAGGCGCAGATGCAGTGGTTATGGTAGAGATGTGCGAGGTAATGGATGATAAGACTATTGCGGTGACTCATTCTGTGGCTCCGGGTGAAAATGTTGTCGGTGCAACAGAAGATATTTCGAGAGGGGCATTGGTGCTTCCACAGGGGAGCAGGTTACGTCCGTCTGATATCGCAGCTTTTGCAGCTATGGGGGTTGCTGAAGTCGAGGTCGCAGTAGGGCCGAAAGTTGCAGTTGTTTCCACCGGAGATGAACTTGTGAATATTTCTGAAGCCCCTCTCCCGGGACAGATTCGGGATATGAATGCCTACGCACTCTATAGTGCGGTTAAGGCTATAGGCGGCAGGCCTAAATTGTGGGGTATCGTAAGGGATGAGTATGCTCGAATGCGAGAAATCCTTGGGAAAGCCCATGGCGAATCAGACATGGTCATCGTGTCGGGAGGGAGTTCCATAGGTGAACGGGATTTTACGAGGCAAGCTATTCAATCCTTGGGTAGCCCGGGTATCCTTGTCCACGGTGTGGCAATCAAGCCCGGGAAACCTACTATCCTCGCTGTAGCTGAAGGCAAGCCTGTGTTTGGTTTGCCCGGCCATCCTATGTCCTGTTTGGTCGTGTTCAATCTCTTTGCCGCCCCTGCAATCGCCAGGTGGATGGGGACGACTCTCGACAGGCGGGAGACAGGAGCCAGGCTTGGCGCAAATGTGCCGTCCATAGCAGGACGGGAAGATTACGTCAGTGTCAAGCTTCGCCGAGAAGGCGGGGAAGTCTGGGCAGACCCGGTATTCAGCAAATCCGCCGCAATTTCCGGACTCGTTTACGCTGACGGGGTTATGCGGATTCCTATGGAAGCTGAAGGTGTGGAATTCGGCGAGAGGATTATCGTGACGTTGTTCTAGCGCCGGGAGCCAAGGAGTCGGAGTGAGGGATTAGAAGGTTGAAGAAACGAGATGTCTACTTAAAAGGGATACCTCTTCAGGAGGCTACGGATAGGTTTTTCGGCGGATTGGCAAGTTGCGGGCACGAGCTCAGAATGGAAGGCCAACCGGTTACAGTGGACGTGGGGGCTCTTTTTCGGATAACTTCCGAACCTGTGTTTGCAAGGCTGTCACAGCCTGCGTACCACTCATGCGCGATGGATGGGATTGCCACATGTTCACATGTAACCTTTGGAGCGAGCGAGGCCGGTCCCCGCAGGCTTCGGCTGGGGGAAGACGCAGTGTTCGTGGACACAGGAGACCCGCTGCCTAAAGGATTTGATTCAGTGATCATGGTGGAAGACCTGGTCGAGACTACTCAGGATGAAGTCACGATAATCGCGCCTTCCAAGCCCTGGCAGCATGTTCGGACTGTGGGAGAGGATATTGTTGCTACAGAGCTTGTCTTGCCGGCAAACCACCGGATCCGTGCATTTGATCTCGGCGCTCTGTTGGCTGCAGGCGTAACTCAGGTGATGGTCCGCAGGAAGCCCAAGGTAGTGATAATCCCCACAGGCGATGAGCTGATTCCTCCGGGAGCAACGCCTGAAACAGGAGACATCATTGAGTTTAACTCAAGGCTCATCGGAGGACTGGTCCAAGAGTGGGGTGGGGAGCCTGTCTTTTGGGATATCGTGCCTGATGAGCCTCGTGCCTTGACTGAGGCTGCGCGCAAGGCTTCTCTTTTGGCTGACGTTATTGTGGTGAATGCAGGTTCATCTGCAGGGAGTGAGGACTATACAGCAGACATTGTAAAGTCTTTGGGTGAACTCTTCGTGCACGGGGTGGCAATTAAGCCCGGGAAACCCACAATTCTCGGAATCGTAGACGGTAAGCCTTTCCTCGGGGTTCCGGGATACCCGGTTTCCGCTGCTTTGTCCTGCGAGCTGTTTCTCCTTCCTCTTCTGGCAAAGATGTTAGGGCAAACAGTTAAGAACAGGGCAACCGTATGCGCGGTTTCCGCTCGGAGGATCGTCTCTGTGCCGGGCATGGATGAATTCGTCAGGGTTAAGGTAGGAAAGGTCAGTGGCAGGTACGTGGCTTCCCCCCTTGCCAGGGGCGCAGGCGCAATAATGTCACTTGTAAGGGCAGACGGGTATGTAGAGATCCCCGGTTCATCTCAAGGGATTTTGGAATCATCCGAAGTCACGGTAAACTTGCTAAGAGATGTAAATGAGATAGATAACGCAATCGTCGCCATTGGCAGCCATGACCTGGCTTTGGACCTTCTGGGAAGCCTCTTGGCAGGCGAGTATCCAGGTATGAACCTGTCTTCCACACATGTCGGAAGCATGGGCGGGATAATGGCGATGCGAAGAGGAGAAGCCCATATTGCAGGTGTCCACCTGCTGGATGAAGAGACCGGCGAGTATAACATACCTTATGTAAAACGATACCTGGATTATCAAGACTATGCACTTGTCAATCTTGTCTATCGTGAACAAGGCTTAATCGTAGCGCCTGGGAATCCCAAAGGTATTCAAGGGATCTCTGATCTTGTGAAGCCGGGCATTTCTTTTGTAAACAGGCAGCGCGGAGCAGGCACCAGGATCCTTCTTGACCTTGAGCTTGGGAAGCTTGGTATTGGGGAGGACAGGATCTCCGGCTATGAGCATGAAGAATACACCCACATGGGTGTCGCAGCGTCAGTTGCAAATAGTGTGGCTGATGCCGGCCTCGGCATAAGATCCGCAGCGAGAGCCCTGGGTTTGGACTTCATCCCTGTGGCCTGGGAGCGATATGATTTACTGATGACCCGGGAGTTTCTACATTCTTCATCAATGGACAAGCTCTTTAGCATTATGTCTTCGGAAGACTTTAGAAATGCAGTGTCCTCCCTTGGCGGTTACGATTCATCTGATAGCGGGGAGGTTATGTGGGACGGATGACCCGGCTTGTGGATTCCTTCGGACGAGAAATCACATATCTCAGAGTGTCAGTTACGGATAAGTGTAATCTAAGGTGTATTTACTGCATGCCTGAGGAAGGAGTAAAGCTTAAATCTCACTCTGACATTCTCCGCATCGAAGAGCTGGCAAGAATCATTGATATTGCGTCCAGGCTCGGAATAACCCATGTCAGGCTTACCGGAGGTGAACCTCTGGTGAGACAGGGGATAGTGACACTGGTTTGCGTTTTGTCTGAAATCCCCGGCATTTCTGATATATCCATGACTACCAACGGTCTGCTTTTGCCAGGCCTTGCCAGGCCTCTTCGCGAAGCAGGCCTTGACCGGGTGAACGTCTCACTGGACACCCTTCGGCCTGAGAGATTCAGGAAGGTTACGAGGCACGGGGATCTAAAATCTGTTCTTGCCGGATTGAAGGCTGTAGAGGATGTGGGGCTTTCGCCGGTCAAAATCAACACTGTAGTTTTGAAAGGCATAAATCATGATGAGATAGCAGATATAGCCACGCTTACCAAGGAGCGCCCTTGGACTGTAAGGTTCATCGAATTCATGCCTTTCTGGAATAACGGGTGGAAATTCGGTAGCAGGTGTGTCGTGCCTATACAGGAAATCAAGGATAGGATACTGGCGCAAGGCGCATATCCTATAGAATCGGGCAGGGCACGGGATGAGGGGGAGGGCGGGGCCGGGGTAGGTCCTGCGAACTACGTAAAGCTCCCCGGCGCCAAAGGCAGTATCGGTTTCATATCCATGAAGGATCATATATGTTCGGGTTGCAATAGAATTCGCTTGACTGCTGACGGACTTCTCTTGCCTTGTTTGCTTTCGGACACATCCGTTGATCTTAGGACCCCTCTCCGTGAAGGGGCAAAGGATGA
>JAAZEW010000322.1 GCA_012512055.1 Bacillota bacterium
ATAACCTCATATTCAGGCCCTTCTCCCTTGCCTGCGTACTTTTCAGTAGTCACTGCAGTAGGCCTACCACAGGCAATCGGACAAGCAAAACATGCGCGTTTCCTTACCAGAAGTGTCTCTGACAGGGTCTCGCCGGATATCTTCTCAGCCCTGTCAAAAACGCCGGTCTGGAAGTTCCGTGTGGGGAACGCCCCATGCTGGTTGACTACGTTCACTAGGACAGGAGTTCCGTACGTAGGCAGACCCTGTGATGTCACAGGGTGCTCCCTGATTTTCTTGAAAGAGGCTGCCATAGCCTCTCTAAACGCTTTCATGTCAGCGATCTTAACGTCGCCGGTTCCGCGCACTACAACAGCTTTTAGGTTCTTTGAACCCATAACAGCGCCGACCCCTGAACGACCGGCAGCTCTGCCCTTGTCATTGATCACACATGAAAACAACACCTGATTCTCGCCGGCAGGCCCTATACATGCAACCTTTGCGTCAGGATCTGTCTCAGCCACGAGAATATCAGTAGTCTCTGACGTGTCCTTACCCCAGACATGCTTCGCACAACGGATCTCTACTTTCCCGTTGCTAACCCAGATATAAACCGGCTCATCTGCTTTGCCTTCGAAGATGAAAGCGTCAAAACCTGCGTATTTGATTTCTGCGGGGAAATACCCGCCTGAATTGGAAGCCGCTATATACCCTGTAAGCGGAGACTTTGTGATAACGTTATAGCGGCCTGATGATATGGCTCCAGTCCCTGTAAGAGGCCCTGTGGCGAATATCAGTTTGTTGTCAGGGCTGAACGGATCTGTTCCGGGCATAACCTCTTTACACAGGATCTTCGTGCCCAGGCCTCTGGCGCCTATGTACTCCTCAGCCATCTTGGGATCAAGGTCTTCCACTACAACTGACCTTTTGGTCAGATTTATCCTGGCCAGCTTTCCTATCCAACCGTACATTACATCTTCACCTCCTGCAAGGCTCGCTTCAGCTTCTCACCGACGTCTCTGCGTTTGCGTACCATTGCACTGTCCGCATCCACATACTTAATGGCATCCCACGGACAGAACATGACGCACTCAGGCTCACCTTCGCAAAGATCGCACTTTACTACCTTGCGGTCAGCGGAACAATAAGAAATTGCTCCAAACGGGCAAGCGGCTGAGCACATTCTGCAGCCTATGCATTTGGATTCTTCAATTACTACAGCGCCTGTTTCGGGGTTCTTGACTATTGCACCGGTGGGACATACGTCTTTGCAGAGAGGTTCTTCACAATGTTGGCATGTAACCGGGAAGAAGAAGTTGTCTTCGAGGAAAGTTGCTACTGTGATTCTTGCCTTGACTGGATTGATTACCCCACAATGCTTTGCTGAACAAACCAGTTCACAAATACGACATGCGGTACACTTCTCATGCTCTACGAGCAAGAGTTTTTCCAAGGCACCATCCCTCCTCAAATCTTCAGTTTTTGCCTGCAAAATAATTTATTCTCCAAAAGCCTATAAAAATCCTTCCCCTCAAACCCGCCCACGCGGGGCAGCAGCAGATATTAATTGGCCCTGTATCTTCCCTGTCAGTCGCTGCTTACAATATCATTCTCAGGCGAAAAATCGCCCCCGGGTTAACCAGAAAACCCGGGGGCAAAGTCTGGTATTTCTGTGCATTTTGCCAAGGCAACCCGCTTGGGGAGCCGTCCCCTTAGTGCAACACCGGCAGACGTCTTCTGCGAAACCGGCGGTTACCGGAGAAGTCCAACGGTCTCATGGTGATCTACTTAGCTAACCTAACATAGGGATCTTGATGTTCTGCTTTCTGGCAGTCTCTATAGCCTTTTCATACCCTGCATCGGCATGGCGCATCACTCCGGAACCTGGATCCGTAGTTAGCACCCTCTCCAGCCTGAAGTCTGCCTCATCGCTGCCGTCTGCAACTACCACCATTCCTGCATGGATTGAGTAACCTATCCCTACGCCCCCACCGTGGTGGACAGAGACCCATGAAGCTCCGGACACCGCATTGAGCAGTGCATTCAAAATAGGCCAGTCGGCTATTGCATCGCTCCCGTCTTTCATCCCTTCGGTCTCCCGGTTCGGAGATGCGACTGAGCCTGTGTCAAGGTGATCCCGTCCGATTACTATAGGAGCTGATATCTCTCCCTGCCTAACCAGTTCATTGATGGCCTTGCCGAACCTTGCACGTTCACCATACCCCAACCAGCATATCCTTGCCGGCAAACCCTGAAACTGCACCTTGTCGCGGGCATATTCAATCCACTGAGCCAGGTGCCTGTCTTCGGGAAACTCCCTTAGCACAACTTCATCCGTCTTGTAGATGTCAGCAGGATTCCCGGAAAGCGCCACCCACCTGAAAGGCCCTTTGCCTTCACAGAAAAGGGGACGAATGTAGGCAGGTACGAATCCGGGATAGGAAAACGCATCCTTAACCCCTGCGTTGTACGCTTGCTGTCTGATGTTGTTACCGTAGTCGAACGCCACCGCTCCCCTGCTTTTCATGGCGAGGATCGCTTCAACTTGAACCGCCATGGATTCCATGGCTCTTTCTATGTACTGCTTTGGATCACATGTTCGCAAGGCTTCAGCCTGGGCCAAGGAAAGGCCCATGGGGATATAACCGCCTAAGGGATCGTGGGCTGAAGTCTGGTCTGTAACCACGTCAGGAATCACGCCGCGCTTCACCAGCTCAGGATGGGTCTCCGCAGCATTGCCAAGCAAAGCTATGGACAGGGGCTGTTTCTTCTCTTGTGCTTCCCTGGCAAGCTGTATAGCCTCGTCAATACTTGTTGTCATCATGTGACAGTACCCGGTATCCAGCCTTCGCCTTATGTGCTCTTCATTCACCTCAACTGCGATGACAACCCCGTCATTCATGGTAACAGCCAAAGGCTGAGCTCCTCCCATCCCGCCCAAGCCGGCAGTGAGAGTCAGTTTTCCGGCAAGACTGCCCCCGAAGTGCTGTCTTGCAGCCTCGGCAAAAGTCTCATACGTCCCTTGCAAGATACCCTGGGTGCCAATATAGATCCAGCTCCCTGCTGTCATCTGTCCGTACATGGTGAGGCCCATCTCCTCGAGCTCCCAGAAAGTCTCCCACGTAGCCCACTTGGGGACGAGCATTGAGTTGGATATCAACACCCGAGGGGCAAGTTCATGAGTACGGAACACGCCTACCGGTTTCCCTGACTGCACCAAAAGAGTCTCATCATTCTCCAAATCTTTAAGGCTCTCAACTATCGCATCAAAGGAATCCCAGTTCCGTGCTGCCTTACCCCTACCGCCATACACAACAAGCTCAAGAGGATTCTCCGCCACATCAGGATCCAGGTTATTCATGAGCATCCTCATGGCAGCTTCCTGCTGCCACCCCTTGCATGAAATTCGAGAACCCCTTGGAGCCTTCACTACCCGTGACACATCCTTCGCCCCCTGCATGTCAAATTAAAACGGGCAAGGTTTCCGTTTGTGCAAAAGCCCTTGCCCGTTCTCAATCCTAAATAACTACTATGCCCCGCCCGGACTTTCCGCAAGCTTGGGCGGCCTGGAGGAAATCCTGGCCTTGCCCGGGCCGGCTTGTTCTCCTGCGCCTGCTCCTTCATCTATGGAGATTGCAGCGGCAACGTCGGCGGTTGCCTTCTCTGCATCTTCAGCAACTACGTCAACCTTATCCGAGAGCACCTCGTCGATCTCATCCCCGTCAAGCGTCTCCCTTTCTTTCAGGGCATCCGCCAACCTAATCAGTTTGTCCCGGTTGCTTATGAGAAGAGCCCTCGCTTGTTCATAGGATTCGTCGACAATCCGGCGCACCTCACGGTCTATGAGAGCGGCTACCTCTTCGCTGTAATCTCTGTCATGGCCAAAATCGCGCCCGAGGAATACAGTCTCCTCACGGCGGGTTCCGAGGGACAGAGGCCCTAACTCCTCGCTCATACCGTACTCAGTGACCATCTTGCGGACTACCTTTGTAATCCTGCTCAAGTCATTTTCCGCGCCGGTCGATATTTCATTGAATGTGATTTCTTCAGCCACCCGTCCTGCAAGAGTCACGACTACGCTGTCAAGGATTTCAGACTTAGTCCTGAAGAACCTATCCTCTTCCGGAAGCATCAGCGTGTACCCGCCCATTCTCCCTCGAGGAATTATCGATACTTTCTGGACAGGATCCACGTTTGGCAGCAGTTTTCCTGCCAGGGCGTGCCCTGCCTCGTGGAATGCAACCAAGTCCTTTTCCCTGTCACTCATGACCCTGCTCTTTTTCTGAGGGCCTGCTATGACTCGGTCAATAGCCTCATCGCAATCATCAGCCGAAATCTTCTTGCTTCCACGCCTTGCCGCCAGAATTGCAGCCTCATTAAGGACGTTTGCCAGGTCAGCCCCGGTAAACCCCGGAGTCCTGCGGGCCATTACCTGAAGATCCACGTCTTGTGACAGAGGCTTATTCCTTGCATGAACCTTCAAGATCGCCTCCCTGCCCCTTATATCCGGCATATCCACTACTACTTGCCGGTCAAAACGTCCCGGCCTCAGCAGTGCGGGATCAAGTACGTCAGGCCTGTTTGTTGCAGCCAGCAGTATTATGCCGGTATTCGACTCAAACCCGTCCATCTCTACAAGGAGTTGGTTCAGCGTCTGCTCCCTCTCGTCATGTCCTCCACCCAGGCCTGCCCCGCGCTGCCTGCCGACAGCGTCGATTTCATCAATAAACACGATACAAGGTGCGCTTTTCTTGGCTTGTTCAAAAAGGTCACGCACCCTGGAGGCGCCTACACCTACAAACATCTCCACGAAGTCTGAGCCGCTTATGATAAAGAACGGGACCCCTGCCTCACCTGCAACAGCCCGTCCAAGAAGGGTCTTGCCCGTCCCCGGAGGCCCTACCAGGAGGACTCCCTTTGGTATCTGAGCCCCAAGCTCCACAAACTTCCTGGGATGTTTGAGGAATTCCACGATTTCCGAAAGCTCTTCCTTGGCTTCGTCAACCCCGGCTACATCAGCAAATGTGGTTTTTCCACGCTCCTCTATGTGCAGCCTTGCCCTGCTCTTTCCGAAAGAAAGGGCCCTGTTGCCTCCGCCCTGCATCTGATTAAGAAGAAAGAACCACAGCCCCACAAAGAACACCATAGAAATAACCTGTGGCAATATCGTGTACCACCAAGGGGGAGCGGGTTTAGGTTCAGCCACTACCTCAATTCCTGAAAGCAGATTTGCCCTATCCTTCAGCTTATCAGTGACAAGGGATATGTCCGGCACGTAGGTTTCGAAATCTTCGCCGCTCTTCAAACGTCCCTGGACTTTATCGTCACCGATTATGTGAAGCTCCGTAATATTGCCGGAATCAAGGTTATCCATGAATGTGCTCAAGCTAATCTTTCTTGGCGTCGCTTTTTGACCGTAAAAAGTGCTGGCGATGGATACGGTCATAAGGCCAAGCAAGAGCCACAGCCCGAGCGTTCTTAGTACCTTGTTCAATTGATCTCCTCCCATTAGTCACCACCTGGCATTCGGCCACATTGGCATCTCAGTCTTGAGCCTCTCCAAAGTGAGAATTAGGCAATAATTTGCATGCACATTATAACACACGCGATTATTGGGCACAACTTGAATACCTGCGCGTGCGTGTGACTTTGAGGTGAAGGACTTTCTCGGTGGCAGGCGAAAGCTTCGCAAAATTGCTTACGCACAACCCCACTACCCAAAGAATCTCTGTTCTCCATATAATAACGGGAATATCATCTCGTACGTTCCTGGATATCTTCTTGTCGATGAAGACATCCTTGAGCTTCTTGCGTCCTTTCATACCAAGAGGAGATAACCTATCCCCGGGCCTCCTGTTCCTCACAGTGATATTCTCATCAATAAGGCCCAGATCGAAGTAGGCTTCATCTTCATCAGTGCAGGCTATGGCATTCAATAGGCCCGGCTTATCCTCAAGATTGAATACTTCGGCTTCTATCGTGATACAAGCCTCAGGGATATCAGTTCTGCCGGGAACTTGCAGCCTGTACTCAAAAGGCGGGCGTCCCTCAGGTAGGCTTCCGTAAGACTCGGCGCCTTCGGCCCACTCTATGATGATTTGCTCATAGTCGCGCCTTGCCCGAAGCCCGCCCGGCAGTGAAATACGCGACCCGGTCTTTCCTGTTCCTGCCAGTTCCAAGACTTTCTCCACATGCACAAACTGAAAATCATCGAGTTCTCCGGCAAGACTGCGTACAGCCTGCCTGATAACCCTCCTTTGAATTGCCATGTGCTGCCTGCCTAAAAGGGGTATGCTTATAACTACATTGTGAGGCAAAGTGGCTTCCGTTATTTGTCTGAATTTCTCACGAACCTTGCCCATAATGTAATTCTCATCATCCTGCGCCAGCTCCGCTGTGTTGCTTAGTGTTCGGACCACCCTGGGATTGTATCCTTCCTCAAGCAGAGGAATTAGCTCATGCCTGATCCTGTTCCTAAGATAGACAGGGCTTACGTTAGATGCATCTATATAGTATACAAGCTGTGCTCCATGGCAATACGAGCGTATCTCATGAGGGGTCAAGTTCAAAAGAGGGCGGATTACGGTGATATCACCGGTTGGATCAAGAGGCCTTACAGCAGGTATTCCGCCAAGCCCGCTCATCCCTGTCCCGCGGATAAGCCTGAGAAGGACAGTCTCAGCTTGATCTCCGGCATGATGCCCCAACGCCACTTTAGAAGCGCCTTGATCCACGGCAGTGCGCCGGTAGAAGTCATAGCGCACATCACGTGCTGCAAGCTCTATGGATATTCTTGTCTTTTCAGCATACTCCTTTACGTCCACTGCCTCGACGGTACACCCGAGACCCAGCCTTTCAGCAAGGCATTCCACGTATTCTGCCTCTTCAGCAGCGGCTTCCGCCCGAAGCATATGATTCAGGTGGGCAACGTGAAGCGATATCCCGAACTGGTCTCTCAATACATGCAGTACGTGCAGAAGAGCCACTGAGTCAGGCCCTCCGGAGACACCTACCACGACTTTGTCTCCGGGAGCAAGCATGTCATAGCGTGTGATAGTAGATGTTACATTACGGATGAACCGGCCTTCTTCCGAATTCACGCTTCTATCCCACTCATTGGAAACACCGGAGCGGCAATCGCCACAAGTCTTCACCACTTCTCGCCGGGAAGACTCCGCCTGATAGAGAAGCCTGCATGAGATAGGGAAGCTCACATCAAAGATGGAGTCCCTACCGCATGAAGGCACCCCCATCAAATGGGGTGTTCATATGAATTCGGAAAGTCCCCACTGTATGAGGAAGCCCCGGCAGATCTTGAGAATATTATATCACAGGATTAAATCTATATGGATAGGCTCAGGTTTCCCGGTTGGGACGAGGTATTGTCTGAAGAAGACTGCTTTGAATTTCGTCTCCGCGGCCTCTTCCTGTAGATTCGCACCACAAGAACGGTCATGTCGTCAGAAGTCATCCCCCCCGAATACTGCAACGCGCGTCCGAGAATCAACCGGGCGATCTCATCAGGACGCTCTGTGGTAACAGTCGAAATCAACCTCTCCACCCAGTCGTCGGGCGCGTGCACAGGAACAGCCGAACCGCGAAGGCCTGCTGCTGAGTTCAGAACCCCGTCACTCAGCATGACCACAAGATCCCCGTCACCCAGTTTCTGACGGGTCTTTTCGATTTGTATCGCGTCAAATATCCCTGCAGGAAGGGACGGGGATTCTATAGTCTTCACGAGTCTTCCTCGTTTGATGAAGCTCGGGGGTGAGCCTGCCTTTATGAACTGGACTTCACCTGTGACCATATCCATAGTAGCCACGTCTAAAGTAGCAAATGACTCCCCGGGCGATCTGAGCAGGAGAATAAGATTTGCGGTCTTGACCGCAAACTCATCATCAAAGCCTGCTTCGAGCAGCTTTTCCAGCATGCTTACTGCAGTGGAGCTCTCGATTGCTGCGCCTTTTCCCGTTCCCATTCCGTCACTGACGATAAACACCCCTCGCCCGTCAGGAAGTTCCAGTATCGAATGGGCGTCCCCGGAAATGTCCGCGCCATTCTTAGCTGACACTGCAACTCCGCCGGAAATACCGTATACTTTTGCCTGAGAGAACACTACCTCACATGTAGGTTGTCCGGCTCTCATCCCGCATCTTACCTTAGAGACCTCAAGGTCACGATTGAGAATTCGGGAGACCAATGGCCCTACCGCGTTTCTACACTCCCGCTCCCCGCAGCACGCAGCCTTCTTGACAGTGACGTCAAGCCTTCCTCTCCTACGAGCCACGACACTGACTTCTGTGATTCCAAGTCCGAGCCGGGAAAGTTCACGCATGATCCTCCGTTCTGAGCTGGTCTCCAGTTCAACACAGGCCCAAACATCTTCACCCAGGCCGTCCAGGATTTCGGCGATCCCCTGCAACTGCCCGGAGAACATGTATCGTCCTTCAGCAAGCCGCCTGGCATATGCCAGATTCTGCCTGTAAGAACCTGTGGATCCGTTTACGGCGGCTACGAGCCCGGGGACATTGAGACATTTCCAGCTTAGCTGGTCTTTGACTTCAGCCACGTCCACCCGGGTTTTCAACTCAGCGAGGGCTGCGAGATTCAGCACGTCTCGGAAAGTCCTGTGGAAAGCGTCACCCCAGCAGAAAAGGTAAGCCCTGCACCTGCTGCATACAGATGAGGAAACCTCGTGTAGCATGTGAGCAACGTCTGCCCGTTCAACCAATTCCGGATCGTATGGGACTTGCTTCAACATAGATGAGAGATCATCAAACACCTTGGAGAAATCCATGAGCTTTTGAGACAGAAGCTCCTGGACTCTCCTGGCATGCGCCTCTCCGCCGCCTCCCTGCTTTCTATTGAGAAGCGGCAACAACCTGGCTACACTTTGCAGGCCCTTTCGAGGGATCAGGAGGAACAGCAAGCCTGACGCACCTAACTCCGCGGCAAAGAGCAACACATTTCTCCTGCCGGATACCTGGAACACAAGCAGGCCTGCTCCTGTCGTGAACCCGATGGCAGAAGCAAATTTGCCATAACTGCGCATACTGCCTGCCAGGAGCCCACCCAGAGCATATGCGCCTACAATAGGCGCCAATCCCTGGCCTGACACAGCACATGCCAACCCCGTCAAAGCCCCTGCTGCAGCTCCAAAAGGCGCGCCTCCTGAATACGCTATAACGGTTGTTGCAATGCCGGCTGCCACCGGGCCTAACGATACGCCATTGAACTCTATACCTGCGAGCCCCATGGTTATTCCTGCACACAGCAGTCCAAAGGAAGCTACTTGTTCAGGCCCTAAGGCTCCCCATTGAGGCAGGGCCGAGAATCCCCTGCCCACCCCTCCCCAACTGAAGATTGCGGCAGCAAGCCCGCCTGTGACTGCTTCCAGTGCTACTATTGCCATGGAAGGCCGAGATATGCCAAGGATCATCTCGATGGCTTGAGGCACGAGAAAACCGAATACCATTATGCTTATGGGCAACAAGAAAGGCCTGTCTTTCACCCGGCGGGAAAATACGCGTGCGAAGATCACAACAAGAACCAGAGGAGCAACTGACCATATCGCGTCAGGGCCCAGCGTCAGTCCGGTTGTGCCCAGAAGGACACCAAACATCGTCAGCGGCGCAAAGGGGCCGCGACACGCCGCCAGGACCCCAAGGTAAGCAATGCCAAAGGGAGCGCCTGCGCCGAAAATCTTTGCCCGGCCTAAGAGAATTCCTATCAAGGCGCAAAACACCGCTCCCGGCGAAAGCGCATGCATCCAGAAATCTTGAACCCGGCTACCTCTATCTTCAGTGCGCCTCTGCCTGACTCCTGTGGAAGATATCCGAACCCTCTTGTCCCGGCTGGGAGAAACAGCATGCCTGGAAACACCAGAGGTTACACGCGTGGTCTCTCTATCCATCCCCGGTTCCTCCTTTACTTGCCGACAGTAGGTTGTCCCATGATTCACTGACTGTTGCGATACTACCACAGGCGCATAGGGAGAACCTGACGGAAATTGTACTCGTCACAATGGAATCTTGCGGCATGCGATTCGCGGAATCTCCAAAAGTCAGCCTCCTCTTCCAAAGAGCGCCCATGAACATTCGCCTGCACGTTAACTCGTAGATAAGCTGGGCTTTACCGGCTTCATGACCGCAACTAATCCTAAGAAAAATCCCTGAAAAACCCGGTGTGGCGATTTGGAAAGACAATAGGGGATCATGACACATGAGTGAGGCATTTGACTATTCCCGCGATATGAAAATACGTCGCATAAAGGCATCCCGGCGAAGGTCGGGCGACCTTAAGGAGTCAAACTCTTACTATGGACGAAAGTGAAGGGTGCGGTGTATACTAATACAACTGATACAATATAAGCCTTAAATCACCCCCCACCTAAATATTAACCCACCTGCATATTGGCCTACCTGCGTATTAAGGAGTATGAATGTCAGGTAGTATCCGGACGGGGTTGAAAGTCAAAGGAGAGGTTGCCGCATGCCTAACGTTTTCGCGTTTCTGTCGTACATATTCATAATGACGCTTACCCCAGGGCCCAACAACATGATATGCCTGGTAAATGGCAGCAGGTTCGGTTTCAGGAAGACGCTTCACTTCATTGCAGGGCTTTCCATCGGAGTGATTGTGATAATGCTCGGGTGCAGCTACTTGAATCTCTCTCTGTCCAGATTCATCCCAAGCTTCAGGCCGATAGCTGAAGTCTTAGGCGGATTGTACATGCTATATCTGGCGGTGCGTATCTTAAGAAGCGAGGAAGCCACAGCCAATATAAATACCCATAGCGCGACTTTCGCTATGGGCATCGCCATGCAATTTGTCAATGTCAAGCTGCTACTTTATGCCCTGACAGTCACTGCCAACTTCATTACCCCTTACTACGAATCATTCATGGCGGTATTTCTCATCTGTGTCTTCCTGGGCTGCTGTTCAGCTATAGCGGCTTCTTGCTGGGCGCTGTTCGGAACTGCGATTCAACGCTTTTTCGGACAGTACAGAAAGCCATTGAACATGGGTATGGCATTACTTCTCCTTTACGCAGCGCTCTCCATATCAGGGATGCTGCCTCGTATCGAACTCCTCCTTAAGTAACGCTCCCTCCCTGATGCCTTCAACTTATGAGGTTGGGCTATGAGGGGATTGGGGGCACAATCTTGTGATATGCGGCGGCCGGCCCAGATATGCGCCTCTTCAGAACACAGCCTGTCATATCGTTGAGTCGTTGTAAGTACGTCGTTGATACTGAAAGGACTCCCTGAGACTTGAGATAATCTATAGCGCATATGAGCGCTCTGTCGATGCAGCCTGCAATATCGTTGACAGTAGGACTGACGTTCACATCCGCAGGCACTCCTTGCCCTTCGATAAGCGAGCCGTCAGTGCGAAACTCCCGCCACCTGGAAACCTGAAACTTAAATCCGCTGACCTCAAGACGAATGGGATTGCCGCTGGATCCTGCGGTCGTATGCCCGATAGTTGTTGCCCGCCCGGAGTCGTGCATACCTGCGGCGAAATGCTCAGCGCTGCTGATGACAAACTCGTCGATGAGTAGGACGACAGGCCTGCTGTACTGCCACTCCCCCCTCGGACTGACATTACGCCCTATGCGCGGCGCAAACCAGGGCTTACCCAGGGTGACCATGTGCATTTGGAAGCTGGGAAAGGCCACGGAAGATGTGAAGAACCGTCCTGCACACTTCTGTGCTACCCTGTCGTCGCCTCCGCCGTTTGCCCTTACGTCGATAATCAGCGCTTTCGTTTCCTTAAGCTGTTCCAAAGCTTCATCAAATGCTTTCACCAGATCGTCTCCGGACTTCAATCCCAGGCGGGATGCGGAAAATGACGGCAGCGTCAATAACCCGATATCCCCGTCCAAGATCTCAGCGGTTACTGCCGCAGGCTCGGCTGCGAAAGGCTCGCGGAGGAGCCGGAGGCTGAAAACCTGACCGTCCTGGCTCTCCAATTCAACTTGAACCGGCTCATCAGCATCTCCTTCCAGCATCGCAGCCACTGCCACGCTGCGCCTATGCCAAGGCGTTGACGAATGAATCCGGGGGACAAGAGAGCCTATGCGCTTCTCGGTAGGCTCACCGTCTACCGCGACTATCCTAAGGCCGGGTACGACCCCTTTTGCCTCGGCATCTGAACCGAATGCAACTTTCGCTACAACGGGCTTGCCTTCTGCCTCAACAATATGTATACGGGGCTTTCCTCGGTCTGAAGACACCTGCCTCGGGTAATCGTACATATAGGAATGGCCGTCCTCAAGCTCTCGCACCATAGCGCTCATGCTGACAAAGAATTCGTAGTCGCTCTCCACCCCTTCAACCTTATCCAGATAGCGCTGCCCAACTGACTCCCAATCGATGCCTTTATCATCAAAATAGCTGTACCAGAGGCCTATCTTCTCCCAGATCTCCCGACATATCCTTTGCCGCGCCTCAAGCGAGTATGTAAGCTCAGTTAATGTAGTTTGTGCAGACAGTGTTCGGGTAAGCCCCACGCTCAGAATCGCCGCAACCATAATAATTGAAATCCAGTGCTTCATTACTCCCGCTCTCCATTGAACATAAGCGTTTACTCGTATCTCAAAGCTTCGATAGGATCCAAATTCGCTGCCTTATACGCAGGATAGACTCCAAATGCCACTCCTGAGAAAGAAGCGGAGATAACTGCAACAGCGATGGAAAATAATGACACATAGGTAGGCCATTTGGCGATCTTCGCGATTAGAGCAGCCCCTGCCCATCCAAGGACGATTCCCATGGCTCCACCGACCAAGCAAAGGGATATCGCTTCAAACAGGAACTGTCTCAGGATATCGGCTTTCTTGGCGCCGACAGCTTTTCTTATCCCTACCTCGCGGGTGCGTTCTGTGACTGACACCAGCATGATGTTCATAACACCTATCCCGCCTACGAGCAAGGAAATACCGCCTATGCCTCCGAGAATCACAGTGAATATCCGCGCGATAGTCTCAGTCGTCTCCAAAATGGAGGCGCTGCTTATGACATTGAAAGAAGTGTCTTTGCCATGACGCTGTACCAGGACTTTCTCAATCTGATCCATAGCGTCTCTCACCTGGACGGCATCGCGCGCTTCACAGGATATGAACGCCACTTCGTCACTGCCTGTCATCCGCTTGGACTGAGTAATCGGCAAATAGACCGACATGTCAGAGGGATTCTCCCCGAAAATGGTCCTGCCTTGCTCCTTCATGACTCCTATCACAGCAAAATTCTGCCCGTTTACCTTCACTTTTGCGCCTATGGCAGCCTCTTCGCCAAAAAACTTGTTTGCCAGGCTCCCGCCAAGAATCGCTACCTGACGCTGTACCCGGATATCAAGTTCTGAGAGAAACCTGCCTTCTTTCAAGCCTGCCCCGTGTGTCGCAGAGAGCCCTTCATCTGTGAAGGTAGCACTTACATTGTACCGGTCTTTGCCGTATTTCACAGTCACCGGTCCCATCCGTGACACACTGACACTGCCCACAGCAGGACACCCTTTGCGTATAGCTTGGGCATCCTCGTACGTCAATGACTTCCTCCTGGCTCCTGACATGGCCTCCCCGGCATAATCCGGCTGTACGAAAATAAGGTTGGAGCCAAGCCCCGCCAATTCCATACTAACCAGCCTTCTCCCGCCTTCGCCTATGGACATCATGGCAATCACAGACGCAATCCCAATGACTATCCCCAGAAGGGTAAGGGCTGATCGCAGCTTATTCGTCTTCAAGCTGGACAGCGCAAGCTTCATACATTCATAGAAAGTCATTTGACTTCGCCATCCCCCTCTTCCACTCTGCGCGTCCTTCCACCGACGTCGGACCCCTTTCCTTCCCTGACAATCAGTCCATCCCTTATTTCCACAAACCGTCCTGTCCTAGCTGCTATCTCCGGGTTATGAGTCACGACCACTATGGTTATTCCCTGCTCATGAAGCTCCCTTAGTATCCCAATAATCTCAAGGCCGGACTTGGTATCCAAGTTCCCTGTAGGTTCATCCGCCAGTATGATGGAAGGCTTTGTCACCAGTGCCCTGGCAATTGCCACTCTCTGCGCCTGGCCACCGGAAAGCTCATTGGGCCTGTGGTTTGCCCGGTCAGCAAGCCCTACCTTCTCCAGCGCAGCCAGGGCATGCTCTCTCCGGGCAGAAGGCTGAACACCGGAATACACAAGAGGAAGCTCTACGTTTTCTAAGGCTGTAGCTCGAGGCAAGAGATTGAAGGTTTGGAACACGAACCCGATTTTCTTATTTCGAACTTCGGCAAGTTCGTCATCAGACAGCTTGCTTACTAATCGCCCGTCGAGAGAGTAATTACCGCTCGTAGGCCTGTCGAGGCACCCAAGAATATTCATCAGAGTGGACTTGCCGGAGCCTGAAGGCCCTATGATAGCCATCGACTCACCGCGCCCCACCCTAAGGGACACTCCTCTTAGTGCTGCTACCTGGACTACGCCGGTATCGTAAACCTTCTCTACGTCCTTTGCGTCAATCATATGGTATCACCTTACTTCACCTTACCCAGCCGCACTTGCTTGCCGTCACCAAGCTGTTTAAGAGCGTCGTAGTCACCAACTATCACGCAGTCGCCGGCATTGATCCCGCCAAGAATCTCCACGTCTATTGCATCTGTAAGACCTGTTACCACCTGAGCCGTGCGAGCTTTGGAATCTGCCTCGTCAACGACAAAAACCGCCTCTTCGCCGTCTCGTTGGACAATGGCTTGTATCGGCACAACCAAAGCGTTCTCATTGGAGTATGTAGCAATCTCCACGTCTGCGCTCATCCCGGCCCGGAGGCCCTCTGCCGGATCCTCGATATTGATTAGGACGGGAAACCCAGGCGTGATACTGTCATGAACTGCTTGAGGAGCAATCTCTGAAACCACGCCGAAGAACTGCTTATCCAAAATGGCATCCGTAGAGAATGTTGCGCGTTGCCCAACTTTCACTCCGGCGATATCCGTCTCATCTACCTTAGCTCTCACTCTCATGCCTTCGGCAGTAGCAATAACAGCAAGGGGCATACCCTCTGTGACAACAGCCCCTTCCCTTACCGAAACAGCAGTGACCATGCCGTTTTCATTTGAAGTCACAGTAGTCTTGGCAAGAGCTGCTTCAACCAACCGAAGGCCGGCATTTGCTTGAGCAAGCCGAGCCTTTACCGCCTCCTTGCTCTTCTCCTTCGAAACCTCTTGTTCCTTGGCAAGGCCTAATGCTATCTCAGCCTCGCTTACCTGGGCCTCAGCAAGCTCCACTTGCTCCCTGGCAGGCTGCTCACAAATGGCCTCATACTGCTTCTTTGATGCCTGGTATTGGGCGTTCGCGCTTTCAACCCTTGCCCTCGCATCTTCCAAAGCAGCCTTTGACACAGCCCCTTCTTTATAGAGAGCTTCCATTGCCTCAAGCTGACGCGTCCCATCCCTTAGCGCGATTTCTGCCTGAGCAACCTGGGCTTCAGCCTGGGCAATCTGGGCTTCAGACGAGCCTTTAAGGAGATCCTGAAGCCTTACCTTTGCAGCCTGAAGTTGGGTCTCAGCCTGTCGAACAGCGAATGTCTTACCCGATTCTCCCGCAACCTGTGACTCGAGCTGCATTAGCTCTGCTTCGGTTGCTACTACTTGAGCCTTGGCTTGCTGTAACTGCGCTTCGAGGTCCTGCTTCTCAAACTTCGCGAGTTGCTGTCCGATCTTCACGGTGTCGCCTTCTTTGACATAGATCTCTTGTACCTTTCCCGTAACCCCTGCCCTGACCTCCACTGTCCTGGCAGGCTCAATTACTCCCTGAGCGGACACAGTGACAGTGAAAGGCCGCGGCGCAACTTTGACACTGTCCACCGCGATGACAGTTTTGTCTTCGCCCAGTCTCTTTCCAGCGACGATAGTCGCTATACATATGAGAACAAGCCCGATTATTACTATGGTAACCCTTCGTCCCGCCAATTCAGGTAACCCCTTTCGCTTGCCATATCCTGCATTACCTATTCTAATACTTTTCCCGGACTCTGTCCTATTCTCCCTACATTTAGATATTTAGGCCTACCTTTTTCATTTCGCCCATTGTTCCGTCATTCCCTGCCTAAGTAGATCACCATGAGACCATTGTTCTCTCCCACATTATGTTAACGCAGCTCGCTTGAATCGCAAAAACCGGTCGCCGTCTTCGGCGAAACTGGCAGCTACTGGAGAAGCTCAACGGTCTCCACCATAAGTGATCTCCGGTTCCGGAAAATGTACGTACCGTGTGGGGCCACCCAAGACAATCGGAAAACGATGGAGGGCTCAAGTTATGCCTCTCTTCAAAGGAAAAGAGTGGCTCATGATGAATATATGGAGTAATCTCCGTAACCGTAGAAAAGGAGTTGACCGTTATCATGTCCCATCCCGATTCTCCACGAGACAAAACTCTCCTTGCCCGTGCAGTAGGCGTACTTGCAGACCCCGGACCCACTTTTCAGGATATTGTCAAAACTCCGGATTATGTTGTACCTGTCACACTTATTATCCTTACAGGATTGCTGGGCTTAGTCCCTGTGATTCATGCTTTCAAGACTATGCCTGAATTGCTTCCCTCCGGCGTACCCATGCCATCCAGGTCTGTTACGATAGGGATTGCCCTGATTACATCTATCGTGGGACAATTCATTGTCTGGCCGTTACGTGCATTGATATTCTCAGGGATAGGAGCGATGATCGGCTCAAAAGTGGATTTTCGAAAGAGCCTGGCCGTATCAGGTTATCTCAATGTGACTCTGGTAATATCAGGGATAGTAACCGCCATAGTCATTGCCTCTACCGGACAGGCTGTTGTCCTCGGACTGGGAATGACTCTGTCACCTCAGGAGCTGACTACCGCGTGGGGGGTTATTTTGTCAAACATAAACGTATTCAGCCTTATTTATATCGCCTTAAGCTCCATCGCACTTGCGAAATTGTGGAACGTGAAGGTATCTAAATCAGCTTTTATCACTATCATAATGTGGATTTTCGTAATAGCTTTGTCAGCCGGAAGCGCACATTTAGGCTCCAAACTGACACAGTTTCAAGTGAACGTCGGCGTCGGCCCGAACTAACCAAACCAGAGCGGATAGCAGCTTACCCCGGTCAACCGGTAACCAGGGGAACGTGCCGAAATTCTGTAACATCAACCAAGCCTCGATTTGTTATGCGGAGTTCAGGGATAACAGGTAGGGACAGAAGGGCCATGGTCATGAACGGAGACGCCAACCTGCACCCCAGTGCCTTCCATGCCCCGGCCAGTCTTTCCACGCCTGACTGAACATTTTCCACCGGCTCGTCTGACATCAATCCTGCAATAGGCAGGGGAAGGATAGCCAACACCTCGCCGTCTTTGACAACAGCCATCCCGCCGCCTGCCTCAGCCAAGGCGTTGGCTGTAATAACCATGTCTCCGTCATTCATACCTACAACAAGCAAGTTGTGGCTGTCATGGGCAACGGTTGAGGCGACTGCACCGGACTGAAGCCCGAATCCTTTGACGAAACCGAGAGCCATCGTTCCTGTAGCCTTGTGCCTTTCTATCACGGCGACCTTGGCTAAATCCCCATCACGTGACGCGTGGATCTCCCCATTACCGTCTGATGTCAATTCTGCCTCGGTATGCTTTGTTACAGCCTGGCCGTCTGTAACCTGTATAACTCTGACACGAACACTCTTGCCAGAGAGGCCGGCCTTGATGCGAAAATCATCGGAGGCCACAGGCCGTGCCAGCCGCACTGATTCGGTGGCGTACTCAGGATAGGTTTTCGGCGGGAACTCCACAAGCATGCGTCCGTTTTCTGAAACAATCTCCCCGTCTGCCATGACCTTCTCCGGACGCGGGTCGGCAAGATCCCTGATAAACAGGATATCGGCAAACTTGCCAGGGGTAATGCTTCCAAGGTCATAACTCATCCCAAAACACTCTGCAGCATTAATCGTCGCCATCTGAATAGCCACCACAGGGGGAGTCCCTTCTTCAATTGCACGCCTCACTACATGGTTCACATGGCCAAGAGTCAACAAAGTGTCAGGGTGCACATCATCTGTGACAAGGACTATGCGCCTTGGATCAATTCCTGTCTCTGTATAGCTTTTTACGGTAGCTTTGATGTCCCGCCACCCGGAGCCCTCCCTGAGTTTCGCGTACATCCCGAGGCGTAGCTTAGCCAGGCTTTCCTGCCAAGTGACAGACTCATGATCCGAGATAATACCGCAAGATGCATAAGCGGAGAGGTTGGGGCCGAGATCAGGGGAAGCGTAGTGGCCGGTGACAACCTTGCCTGCCTTCAGAGTCTCGGCTATTTTCTTCATGACATCCTCATCCCGCGCCAGGACACCGGGGAAGTTCATCATCTCTCCGAGGCCGACCACTTCATCCCATGCCATCGCGGATCTAATGTCAGAAGGAGTAATCCTGGCGCCTGCATCCTCCAACCCCGGAGCTGCAGGGACACATGACGGCATTGTTGCGTAGACCTTAAGGGGGAGGTTTCTACCCTCTTCTATCATTAACCGTATCCCGTCCATACCGAGGACATTTGCAATCTCATGCGGATCCATGAAAACCGCGGTAGTCCCGCATGGCAGAACCGCCTTGGCGAACTGGCTGACTGTAACCATACTGCTTTCTATGTGAAGGTGTCCGTCAAGAAATCCGGGGACTAAATAGAACCCTTCTGCATCGATGACTTTCGTATCTTCACCGATACACCGGGAGGCATCCCCGCAAAGAGCAATGCGCCCGAGACGCACGGCAACATCCATGCCATCAAGGATTTCACCGGTTATAACATTCACCAATCGTCCGGAACGGATGACGACATCAGCAGGTGCCCTGCCTGTGGCAGTAGCTACAAGTTCCGGGCCTACTTCGTAAAGAGGTTGTCTTGTTGCTTGCCCTGACATACGGTTTCCTCCTCCTTGGTTGCGCCGTGCTTCCGTTTCCCCAATTGCACGCCGCGCTTCCGTCTGCCCGGTTGCGCCCTTCCGTATTCATTCGGCAAACCGTCTTGAAGTCCTCCCCTCATCGGTGTGGCCGAGAATCCTGCGGGGCAACTACGTTTTGAGGACGCCCTTCAATGAATCTCAGGATATTCTCGCAAGTGGTGTCAAGGATTCGCAAAGTGGCCTCCCGGCTGTTGAAAGCATTGTGTGGGGTTATCACCACGTCCTCCCTGCGCAGCAGTATTTGGTTTTGCACAAACGTCTTCAAGACGTCTTTCGAATAATCTCTTCTCAGAACATAACCCTCTTCGAGCATGAGTTCTTCTCCTTCCAGCACATCGAGGCCTGCGCCTCCAATGATGCCCTGGTCCAAGGCCCATACCAGCGCTTCGGTCTCAACCAATCCGCCTCTGGCCGTATTTATTAGAATTGCGCCTCTTTTGACCTTCTTCAAGGTCTCCTTGTTTATCATATGATGCGTTTTCCGGTTGTACGGCACATGAAGGGATATCACGTCTGACGACCCGAGGAGTTCTTCAAACGGGACATAGCGGTAGCCCAGCACCTCTGCAAGGAAAACCTCCCTCTTAGTATCATAGGCGAGGACCTCCATGCCAAAACCTTTCGCTATTCGTATTACATGTAGGCCTATTTTTCCGCACCCTATGACACCCAGAGTCTTGCGCTTAAGGTCAAACCCCTGCAATTCCTCGAGGGAAAAATCTTGACGGATGGTCCTGCAGTAAGCCTTATGGACGTTGCGTGAAAGCGCCAGTATAAGGGCAAATGTATGCTCAGCTACAGTATTCTCACCGTAGAACGGCACATTCGTCACGTATATCTTGCGTTTCTTGCAGAAATCGATGTCTATATGGTCAAAACCTGTAGATCTCGTGGCAATCAACTTCAGTTCCGGAAACTTCCCGAGTATGTCCGGAGTTAGCTGCGAATATATGAATACGCACATGCCCCATGAATCCGTGAGGCCGTTAAGGTTTGTCTCTTGCGCTGTCTCATGGGAAAACACAAGCTCAACATCGCGAAGGCGCGTGCGGTACCTGTCCCTCTCCCACTTCTCCACCTCAAAGAAAGCAATTTTCATGGCCTTAGTTTGCCACGTGCCTCTTGCACTCATGCGGAAGGAATGTCATAATGGTAGCGACATGAAAACTACATAAGAGATGTCCGCTGGGGGTGCTGCACATCTTTGTGCGGCTGAGAAGGCCTGTGGTGAGCCTACCCTTAGAACCTGAATCAAGGTAATGCACTGGATAATGCCAGCGTAGGGAAGCGGGTGCCGTTTGGTTGCGAGTGACGCAAGATTAGGTTGAAAGGCCGCGGACATAGTGAAGTCCGGCGGCCTTTAGTGTTAATAGCCTGTGAATCGGGGAGTCTATGATAAGAATGCCCCGGGAGTATGCTATGTAACTTAGGAGGGATTAGTAATGACAGATTCATCATGGTTGACGAACATAGGGACTGTCCTCTCAAAAACGGAGAATATCATAATGATCGTGGCTATAGGCATATTAGTGTATCTTCTCTGGCTCACAAATCCGTCCAGAACAAGATCAACCACAGGCCGCAGGCCTGTCTATACGGTTACCGAAATTGGCGTGGCTGTCGCCCTTGCCGTAATACTCAGTATGATCCGAGTCTACAGAATGCCTCAAGGAGGATCCGTATCCCTGGAAATACTGCCGATTTTCTATATTGCGCTCCGTAGCGGCGGAGGCGTAGGCTTACTGGCGGGCCTTGCGTTCGGACTTACCAAATTGCTTTTAGGCCCGTATATCGTTCACCCACTGCAGCTTATTCTTGACTACCCTTTGGCATTCGCCTTCCTTGGGCTGGCGGGTTTCTTCCGGAAATACCAGGTGGTCGGCATCATCCTGGGCGGGCTGGGCAGGTTTGCCATGCATGTACTGTCAGGAGTCATATTCTTTGCAACGTACGCCCCGGAAGGAACTAACGTATGGCTCTACTCAGCAACGTACAATGCATCCTATATGGTACCTGAACTTATTATTTCCATAATCGTTATGCTTTTGCTTGGTTTAGGAAAAAGCACCCGCACATCCGCGAGGCGCGGATAATGTCTGATGTTGTGCCCCTCCCACGGTAAATGGTCATAGTGTATTAGCATGAAGCATAAGCACTACTACAAGAAGGAATACTTATACTGACCTTTGCAAGTTGAGTTTTGATGGGAGGGCATTTGCCAATGGAAAGCGTGAGAGAGTCAGTGGATACTGTGGTAATTGAAGTTGCACCTGAGGTATCCACCCAGGAAAAACCCAAGAAGAAAAGAAAGCGTCATGTGTTCACCGAGTATGAAGATGAACTTCTAATGAAAGTCCTGGACAGAAGACCGGGGGAAAGAAAGCAAGAAATCGAAAGGCTGGCTGGCCTTTTTCAAGTCCCCTACCTCACCCTCAGACACAGGTTTTATACGGTTATTAAGAGACGCGCTGAGGCAGAGGCGGAAGATGCGGCAAAAGAATGCGCCCCTTGGCCTGTTGAGAAGGCAACTGCCAGGCAGGACGACACCCGAGTTCCTCAACGAAGCACGCTGCCTGAGGCCATACCGGATACCAGATCCGGCCTTCAACAGGACCCGATGGAGGAAATTCTGACTCTGCCCGCAAGAGTGGAGCGTATTGAAAAACGGCTGTATGGAATGCTTGACCTCAAAGGGTTCGTGGACCGGCTCATAGACATTCAACGCCAACTCGAACGTGAGCAGCAACTTCTCGAGGAACTGGCTCAAAAAGAGCGGGAAATGGAACGCATGCAGAGTGATGTGCAAAAGAAAATGGAACGAATGAAAGCTCGCGAAGAGGAATTGGATGATCTCTACAGGCAGTTGGAGGTTACACTTCATCAGTTCATGAATTTATCATCCATAGATAAGCTGAAGGTGCTTGGGGATTTTACTATCAAGATTGAGACTGTTGTTGACAGGTTCGGTAACATTGTCAGGAGACGGCCGATTGTCGTGCCCTGATCTTACCCGGTCGTACTTAACCATACGGTGCTCCGCGTGATACGTACCCACCTAGGTATGAGTTCATGGTTTTCGCTCGTTTTCCGATTGTCTTGGGTGACCCCTCACGGTACGTACGTTTTCTGAGGCCGGTGATTGCAACGAGGGGTGTCAAAATCCGGCCACCGGCCTTCGGGCCGGGTTTTGTCAAGGCAACCCGCTTGGGGCACCGTCCCCTTAGTGCAACACCGGCAACCCGAACGGTACGTACACTTTCCGGGGCCGGCGATTACTTCTGGCGATCTACCCGGGTTTACATTGCCGATGCGCATGGTTCCTACCCTGTGTGTATCAGCAATGTAACCGATGCACGGAAAAGGACGGGCTCTACAGGGAAACCGCTTTTCTCATACTCAGAAGGTATATGTAAGCCTCTTTTACAGGCTTCTTATAGATAGTCTCCAACGCTTCCTTGTATACGGAGATCTGTCCTTGATACCTGCGGGCAATAGCCGTGGGATCATTCCACAGCCTCCCGCCGGTCTTGAAGTCGATTAGCACGAACCCGTCTTCTTCATCAATAATGCAGTCCATGATGCCCTGAACCAAAACACGCTCGCATCCGGAGACAGCCTCACCAAGTTCGGAAACCTCAGGGTAAACTCTTGAAGCCGGGATGCCAAGAGAGAACGGAACCTCCCTCATGACCATGTCCGGATTTGCTTTCACACGAAGGCCCAACGCGCTCTTGAAAAAGTCGTAAATAGACTGAATGTCAACTGCAGCGGCTAACTCACCGGTAAGCAGTTCATCGTCAATCATCTTTCGAATGCTGTCCCGGATACCTGAAACATCCAAAGGCTCTCTCAGATCCAAATGCTGAATAACCAAGTGAGTTGCTTCCCCGCGTTCAGAAGGGGTAATATCAACGGATTGGAGGAACCCGGGGCGCGGTAATAGCTGACCCGGCGCAGGCATTACCGGAACCACATCTTCGCGGCTGATCTTCGCATCTTCGCGGCTCAACTCCGCATCTTCGCCGCTGAAATCAAATCTGCGTTTTATCTCAGCCCATGCAACTTTAGCCGCCCTCTCTGTCAGCAGGCTATACGGATAGTCCCAACATGCATGGTTTTGGATTTCTTGCCACAGCCGAGGGTTGACTTGCCTGCCAAGAGGATGTGCTCCCACCACAAGGTCCCAGTCAATGTCAGACTCTCTCGGCCCTGAATCAGTCAGGCTCTCAAATCCCGAGCATGCCCCGGCAACAGACAGCACGCTAACGGCAAACCGGGCAGAATCACCAAAAACCTCAGGGTCAACAGGATATCCGGTAGAGCTTTCGGCCCCGGGAATACAACGTCCTTCTCTGTGGCGAACGAGAGATGAGCCCACCCAATCCAGGAACCCCCTGGCTGAGTAAAGAACCTCTTCAGGCAAGCCCCACCCGGTTTTCGAGGCGTGGGCGCGCCACTTGGAAGCTGATTTCCCAAGATTCCTGTCTGAGCCGACCATAACCAATCTCTCTCTCGCCCGGGTCATGGCTACATAAAGAACACGCATCTCTTCAGAGATGGCCTCTCTCAGCTTTGCCTCTCTCACGCCGTGATATGCGAGGGTAGGGTACTTAATCCGCCTTGCGGAGTCACAGTACATGGCCCCAAGTCCGGCTTCAGAATGAAGAAGGATATCATATCCGAGGTCTTGGAGATTAAACTGCTTTCCCATGTCTGGGATGAAGACCACAGGAAACTCCAAGCCTTTACTCTTGTGTACGCTCATAATCCTTACCACGTCTTCAGCTTCTCCTAAGGCTCGGGCTGTCCCAAGATCTCCTTCAGCCTCTCTCAACCTGTCAATGAACCTTAGAAATCTTACGAGGCCTTGACGGGAGAACCTATCAAACTGTCTTGCCCGTTCGTGAAATGCCCTGAGATTCGCCTGGCGCTGGATGCCTCCGGGCATTCCGCCGACGTAGTCCAGGTACTCGGTATCCCTGTATAACTGCCATACCAAAGCAGAAAGAGGGACCCTTCGCGCAACTGTCCGCCAGGACTCCAATCTTCCCAAGAATCCCGCTGCCTCAGAGGCTAAGCCCTCCTCTTCACAACCGGATGAAGCAGCCTCCAAAGCATGATAGAAATCGTATTCCCTGTTACACAGGCGGATTCTGGCCAACTCGTCATTAGAGAACCCGCCTATAGGGGAACGAAGCACCGCAGCGAGGGGAATATCCTGCCTGGGATTGTCGATTATCTTCAATAGCGAAAGCATGGTTTCCACTTCTACAGCTTCAAAGTATCCTGTGCCGAGCTCGGCATATGCAGGGACATCAGCCTGCCTGAACACTTCCAACAATACGTTTGCCCTTCCCCTTGTGGCACGCATGAGCACAACGATATCTCTATAAGACACCGGCCGGTACGCTTTTCTCTCCTTGTCCCATACTTGAAACTCCGGGCCGGGCTTCATTGTCGTGCCTCGCACCATTTCCGATATGCGGCGAGCCATCAATCGCGCCTCGATCTCCAGGGTTTCCAGATCTTCCGGGTTCTCTTCCTCTGACGCCTCGCCCGAACCCGGGGCGCGGCTGCCGTCATGGGGCATGCTGGGCAAGGCAGGCGTATCACCTGACGATTCCCGTTCTTCGGTAGCGCTTCTGTCAACAAGGTAAACCTCTACAGGAGGATTGTCGCAATCTCCTCTGAAAAGCCCCATATCGGGAGACGGATAATGAGCTCCCGCCACCAATTCCGCGTCAATGTCATAGTCAATCTCGCCTACGCCTTGTGAGAACACCTGGCGAAAAATGAAATTCACAGAGTCAATCGCCGTCCGCCTGCTGCGGAAGTTCCAAGACAAGTCAATACGCTTGTTGTCGCTGTCTGTGTCCCCTTTTGGAAATGCTTTATGTTTCTCCATGAAAAGTTTTGGCTCAGCAAGGCGGAACCTGTATATGCTCTGCTTCACGTCACCTACCATAAAGCTGTTCCTGGGAGATGAGACAAGACGTAAGATCTCGTTTTGCACCGGGTTTATGTCCTGGTATTCATCAACCAGGACTTCCCTGTACCTGTCTTCGAGCTCCTTTGCCACATCGGATTTAACCCATTCGCCTTTTGAGTCATCCCACTCCCCGAGAACTCTAAGGCAGAGATGCTCCATATCTGCAAAATCTACAAGGCTCTTCTCACGCTTTGCAGCCGTATATGCTTTACCAAATTCCTTCACCACATGGATGAATGTCTTCATAGAGGGAGCTATGGCCCTGATATCGTCAACTAGTTCTTGAGCGGATCTGGAAAAACACTCATCCACGAGGCCCCTTAAGATCTCCTTTGCTTCGTTCCTCCGTGCCTGCGCCTCTTTCTTCAGCGCATCATCTGAGGCGCCTTTTCTTATGTTTGGAAGAGTTGGGAATTCCAACGCATTCAGGAGCTCGCCAATACCCTTCCAATCCCTGTCCCTACACGCGTTCAGTATCCTGCTGCAAGACTCGAACTCCTGTCTTAGCAACTCCGCATAAGCGTCAGGGCCTGATGGCATACGTGCAATCTCCACTGCCTGGCCCAGGCTTCGATATGCCATGGAGACTCTACGGCTTATCCCCTGAAGCGCAAGATCGATCCAAGGTAGATCACGAATACCGGCGCTAACGGAGATTGAAAACATAGAAGACAGCCCGGATAACCACTTGTCAGGGTCAGGCCTGCTACGCGAGAAATTGTAGACACGAAGGACGAAGTCCTTGACGTTTTCGTCGCCCCGTCCACCTCCGTACCTGTCCACAAGGTCTGTAAACACCTCTTCAAAGTCGACATCGTCATAGTAATCTTCAAACAAATCATCTATGACTTCCAATTGAAGCAACTGATTCTCCACATCGTCCATTACTCGAAACGCAGGGTCAATTCCCAAACGATAAAAATACTGCCTGATGATTTTGTGGCAAAAGGAATGGAGTGTCGATATGTCGGCCTTGCTGACCAGGGCCAATTGCCTGGCGAGCCTGGCGCTTGCCGGCTTGGAATCCAGTTCCTTCTCCAGCGCCTTCGATATTCTGTCCCTCATCTCCGCTGCTGCAGCATCAGTAAAAGTCACAACGAGGAGCATGTCTATATCTATAGGATCCTCAGGATGGGTGACGAGAAATATCACCCGCCTGACCAAAACTGCAGTTTTCCCTGCTCCTGCTGCAGCAGAAACCAGGAGATTGCGGTGCCTGGTAGTTATCGCATCCCACTGTTCTTCAGTCCACGGATCTTCGCGGGGAATAGCAGGGGATCCTGTACCGCCTGTCATGCCTTCTCCCCTTCCTCCCCTGAAACGCAACCCGGGTCTTGTATTATTGACCAGAATTCCTCGTCCTTCAGGCGTCTCTGGAGCCGGTATCTGTTACCTTCGACTAAGATATCAAAGGCGCATACTGGCTTGTAGCTGCAAAAAGCACATGCTCTGGCTGTTCCTTGCTTGTATGGCTTGATCCCGATTTCGCCTCTTTGGATCGATTGCGCCAGCTCCTTAAGCTTATCCTTCAGAAACCTCGACAGAACCTCATACTGCTCCGGTTCAACCACACACGCGCCTAACCCTCTGCTGGGCCTCCCCGTCTTCGTCACGCCTGCAGCCACCAAGTTCGATTGCTCCCCGGCTTCAACCTGAGAATCCATGAGTCTTATCACATCCGCGTCACCCACGATGAGCCCGCTCATCCTCAGCCTCTTCATGCGCTGCTTTTCCAGCTTATCATCATCAAGCGGGCCTTTGGCTGAAATAATCGGGTCAGTCATGGGGAAATATAAGGCGCCTGCAGGATACGCTTTTGCTCTCGTCAATCTCTCCCGGTTCTCCATAGCCGCCAAAAGATATACAAGAAGCTGCAGTGCAAGTCCGTAGTATACATCAGAGAGACGCAACCTATGGGCACGGCTCTTGTAATCAATAACTCGCAAGTACCACTCGCCTTGTGACTCCGCAATGTCAACCCTGTCTATGCGCCCCCTGACCGCTACCTGTCCACCGGTGTCGAGCTTGAGGGTAAGAGCAGGCAAATCCCCGGGCCCGCCGAAGATTATCTCGTGCCCTACCGGCCGGAACAGGCTGTGCCTTTCATGTTCTGCTAAGGCAGTCACCGAATTTCGGAGGATTCTCCTTAGAACTCTCGTCATATAACGATACCTGGCAGACGACATGAGAATCTCGTTCTGCAATTCAGGCGCCAATTCCTCAACTATCCCTCCAACAAACGTAGCGATTTCGTCAGGCCCCATCTTAGCAAGCTGTCTCGAATCATCAAGGCGAGAAAACAGAACACCCATTGCTTCATGCATGAACATGCCCATTCCCGGGGGTTCCAGTTTGTAGAGTGCCCGCTCTGTAAGGCCTAGAATATCACCGGCGAAATGAGCAAACGGGCATGACGCGAACCTCTCCAACCGAGTTACGCTGGTGCGCAAAGTGCCCTGGAAGAATGAGTCAACTGCCGATTTGTTGAGTATTCCTGCATCGTTCTTGAACCCAAGGCTTCCTAAGATAAACCCGGCATCCCGTCGCCGGCCCGGCTCGCTTACAAGCCATTCATAAACATCCAGCCAGAAACCGTCAATAGCCTGCCCTCTGTGCCTTCTCTGAAAAACCCTGGAAAGGAGCGCAGAAGCCTTCTTCTCTGATGTAATAGTGTCCAGCGCCTCTTCCCCGGGTGCAGGCAGGCCCATCCCTTTGAACTCCTCGCCAAGCTCAGGAAAGAGATCCCTGAGTTGTCCTATGACTTGTGAAGGGCGCTTTGCTTTTCCTTCCCCGTCAGCAAGGGGATAGCTTATCATGAGAAAATCCCATGCTCTGGTGAGAGCCACATAGACGTTATACTGCTCATGGAATTGCAAGAGCCTGCTGTCAGGCGCAAGGGCCAGATTGAACTCACCCAATTGCTGTCTGTCCCTATCCGTCAGAATGGTGTCCTCCGGCGCCCGTCTCGGGAAAGAATCGTATGTAGCTCCCATCAGGAAAGCCGCCCTTAGCGGAGGATGTCTTGATCTGTCGGTTGAGCCGACAATGACCTGGTCCAGAGCAGGAGGGATAAGTCCGAGAGTCAGGCTTTCCAGGCCTGCTTCAATTATTTCCTGAAACTCCTTCGAGGATATCTCTTTATCACCTAAGACCTGGACGACTTCATCAAGGAGATTGACAATTGCATTCCATACTTGCTCGTTTTCCCTTGCGCCTTCCGGATTCCCTGAATCAATGCACTCTTCTCTCCATTTGTCCAATTGGTTACTGACCGCAAGGTTCATCAAGAGCTCGAACAGGAAAGTGGCCATATCCCGGACAGAGATGCCCAGTCCTTGCATCTTATGGTAGAAGGTCAGCAAATCCCGGGTGGCCCTTCTTCTGATATCGTCAATACTCCCTTGAGCCTCCCCGTCTCCGGGGACGGCTTCCTCAGGCTCACCCAGGCCATATACTCGCCTGAAGACCCAGGGATTTTCGTCAGCCCACAGCGCCCCTTGAATTCCATGGGCCAGCACGTAGTTCTCCAGTATGTCCACTTCCCGGCGCCCAACAGGAATAAGGTCCGTTTTCAAGTACCGAAAAACCGGCTCCTGACGGAATCCGTAGGAAGCGATCTCAAGGGCTGATCTGATAAGCTCAATTAAGGGGTGGTGGGACACAGGACGCCTTCTGTCTATGAAGCAGGGGATCCCATAGTCTTTGAAAATCGGCGCGATCAAGTCGTGATATTCATCAAGTGCAGGGACTATGACTCCGATATCGCGAAATCGCATACCGTCTTCTCTTGCAAGCCTCAGAATCTCCACGGCCACAGCTTCGGTTTCAGCCCTTGGATTTGCACAAGCCACCAGCTTGAACCCGTGCGGCACCCCGGGGAACGGCTTGGGGGGCCTGGAGGCGGATTCCTTTTCAAGATGGCAGAGGGCAGGCGCGCGCTTCGGCGCATCCTTGCCGTCAAGAATCAAAGCCGGCTCTATCTCCACGTTAAGCTCGTGGGCAAGCTTTAGAAGATAATCATAAGTCTCCCAGGTAGGATGGAAAAGGTCTATCTCTCTGAGAGGCCGGGAAGCTTCTTCGGGATCCAGCAAGAGGGCGATGTTGACCTTCTCCGCCTCTACAAGCAATGCGCCCAACACGGAATACTCCTGGGGCGTGAATCCTCGAAACCCGTCCACCCAGATAGTCGCGGCGCGCACCAGGCGGGATTTGCTTATTCTGAGTGCAGCGGAAGTCAGGTATTCGTCAGGATCAAGATACCTGTCACTAAGATACTCGCGGTAAGCCTCAGCTACGATTATGAGGTCGTGCAACTTGAGAGTTACAGGGAGATCACCCATACCCTGCCTCTCCAGCTCATCCATGGCATTCTCCAAGTCGAGGCGACTGATGTTATATTGACTTAATTCCTTCAAAGTCGAAGACAGGCAAGATGCGAACCCGTATTGCCTGGATGCCGAGGCAAAAAGCCTGAGACTGTCTGCATTCTCCTGAACCAATGACCTCAAGGCCATAGCCTTGCCAAGTTCTTTGATGTGTTTTCGCCCGCCTCCCCCCAGTTCGGTAAGAACTCGGGCAGCAAGTCTTTTGAAGCTCAGCACCTGCGCACGGGCAAATCCGGGCAAATCAGGCATGTTGATCAGCATATGCTCCATTTGGAATGTAGCCTGGTCCGGAACAAGCAGAATAACAGGAGGCCCGCTGGGATCCTCAATAAGGGCTTCTCTGATATTGTTAAGACAGGCCCGGGTTTTCCCTGTTCCCGCCCGTCCGAGTATAAATCTTACACTCATGGATTATTCCCCCGCTCTTTCATAAAATGTTCCTCTCGGTGATGAAAAATCCTCTTTTCCGCCCCCCTAAGTAGATCGCCATAAATAATCGCCGGCTCATCCTTAGATATCCCCCTTGACGTTACGTGGATCTTGAGGCATTCTTTATCCGAAGACCCGTTTGAGAGGAGAAGGGTATTTTGTATTTAAGTGCTGGCCGACTGCATAAAGACTCCGGGATGTTCCACGTGACTCTGGATCCTGAAGGGCCCGGTGTAATCAGGCTCCACCTGAGAAGGCCGGAGAGGAAATTCTGGGACTTCCTTGGAAAGCCCAGACTGTCGATGCTATGGATAAACGGGACTCAGCTTCTTCTGCTTGAGGATTCCACCTCTGACATAGTCCAGGCCCTCATAGAAATAGTTGGAGATGAAACGCGCCCCGGCGAAGAGGTTTCTTTAGAGGCTTGGCTCAGAATTAAGAAGGAGATTGCAGAGCGAGTCCATAGCCTCTATCCGCGAACACCTGTATCCCGAATTGAAGAAGACATCGACTATATCTACGGACTCATTATTGAGTTGTCCAAAGGGGCGTGTCCTCGGGAAAAGGGTGTGGAGGGCGAGGTTATCAGCAGGGAAGAATGGCAGGCGCCTGCCAGGATGGATCTCATGATCTCTTCCATGAAGGGTTCAGGCTGCCAGAATGCATGTTCATGGTGTTACGCATCGGATATGCCTGATATACCCGAGCTGGACACTGCTTCCTGGAAAAAAGTCTTGGATTTGCTATGGCAAGCCGGCGTCCCGCATATAGATTTCACAGGGGGAGAGCCCACAACCAGGCCTGACTTGCTTGAACTCGTGGAGTATGCCGAAAAATTCGTAACAGGGCTCATCACCAACGGGAGAACCATGTCGGGTCTTGCCAAAGACCTGAAAAGAGTGAGTTTGGATTATGTCCAGACAAGTATTGAATCGGCTACGCCTGAGATTCACGACAGGATCGTGAGGTCCCCGGGTGCGTGGAAGGAGACAGTCAGCGGAATCCGGGCTGCGCTTGACGAAGGGCTTTATACGTCCACCAATACAACGTTGACCCGGGAGAACGCAGATGACTTCCCTCAGCTTATCCGCTTCCTTGCAAGTTTGGGTGTTCGTTACATCGGATGCAACAGCTTGATTAAGACAGGGCGCGGGGCAAGCCACAAAGATGCCTTGGAAGAGGCTGAACTCGAAGCAGTCCTCAGAAAGTCCCTTGAGATTGCAAACGAACTCAAGCTTGAGTTTAACTGGTTCACACCCACGTGTTATCTGAAGTTCAATCCTCTCAACCTGGGGTTAGGAGCGAAATCTTGTTCCGCGTGCATAACTAACATGGCAGTAAGGCCTGACGGGGTAGTCGCGCCTTGCCAGTCATGGTTACATGATGAAGGGCTCGGTAACATCCTCGAAGTCCCGTGGAGGCGGATTTTCAACCACCCCCTTGCACGCAGAATTAGAGAGCATGAATTTAGAGCTCCTCAGTGCAAAGAATGCGAGCACCTTGCCATATGCGGCGGCGCCTGCCAGATAGAACGGGTCTTGCCTCAAAGAACCACAGGTAGCATAGGAAGTAAGACAGGCGCTGATAAGTAAGGAAAGGAGGACATTATGATGCGAAAGAAGCTTCCCAACGTAAGACAGACAACGCTTATACAAGCATGTGTCTTCCTTGTAGTTGCTTGCTGCATTTTTGCGGCGCCGGTATTCGCAGACACCGGGACCTACAAGATCAAGAATTACACCGTGGAAATAACCCCTCAGCCTGACGGAAGCTGGGTGGCTGACTATATGCAAGAGTGGGAAGTGCTTGGGGGGTCGATTCCCTGGGTCACTGTAGGCCTGCCAAACGCGGACTATGAAGTCGCCTCATGGACCGGTTCGGCAGTGCGGGTGAAGCCTGACAATCAAGGTGCATGGACCGGGGTTTATGTCCAACTGGATGGTGATTACAGAAAGGGAGAGAGCTTCAATTTCGGATTCAAGGTGACTCAACGTAGAATGGCATACCCCAAGGGTGATTCACACGTCGAGTTTTCCTTCACCCCGGGTTGGTACGATAACAGCAACGTTGAACGCATGGTTATTACCTTAAGAAACCCCTGGTCGTCTGAAGACTTGAAGCTTGTATCGCCTGCAGCCTCTGAGAGGCGTGACGACAAGGTTGTGTGGGTAACATCGCTCCGGCCGGGTGAGCGTTTCAAGGTAAATTTCGCGTTTTCACCTGAAGTCTTTACCGGGCTCCGGAGAACCCCGGAACAAAAACCGGCATCCGGATATAGTGGGTCCGCGAAAACAGCCGCCCCTGCTATTTTGGGGTTTATAATTCTTGTCATAGTCGTCCTGGTGTTCATCATGATTATCAGCGCTATCTTCAGGAATCGCCGAAGGGATTACAAGGGCAGGCGTGGAATTTACTATGGGACTCCCAGGCCTTTCGGTGCACCTGTCATAGTAGCGCCAGGCACGAAACTTGGGAAGCTGCCAGGTAAGAAGAAAGGGTCTTCCGGCTCAGGGGATTCTAAGAAATCCGGGAGCGGCGGTGGCGGGTTCGGCGGAAGGTCCGCAGGGTGTCATTGTGTATCGTGCGCATGTGCCTGTGTGTCCTGTGCATGCGCATGTGCGTGCGCAGGAGGACGGGGCGCAGGTTGTGCCGGGAAGTTCAGCCGGATCGATGATGGCAGCGAAGATGACGCAAGGAAAAGAGCTGACAAGGCATGATTCTGATTTCTCCAACCAGGAATCGCCTCATCCGGTTTCTCTGCTCTCTACTGGTGATCGCCCTCGCAAGTGTAGCAGTCTCAGGGTGCCGGATTGAGAAAAAGACTCCTCAGTCTTCCGGCACCGTGCTGGACAGGCCTTATGACGAGAACGTTGAGGTCCCGTCAGGAGATCCTGATTTCCCCCGTTTAGGTGAGTACTGGGTAGTCGACCCGGACGGCTTAGTAGGAGCATCCTCAGTCCGGATGGCCAATGAAACACTGGACGATTTGAAATCCCGGCGTACCGCTGAGGTGGTCGTAGTCGTCCAAAAAGGCGTTAAGCACCCGGTTGAATGGTCCACTCATTACGGCAGATGGCTCAGGTTAGGTGAAGTGGAAGGACCCCATCAAAACAACGGTATCGTATTCTTGATAATACCTGATGCACCCGGCGGGTCGGGAAAGGTTTGGTACAGTATTGGCAGAGGCTTGCCGAAATTGACATCGTCTGATATGGGTCCTCTCATCGAAGAGGCAGCCTCATATGCTAATGCTGATGATCTGGACGGAGCAGTGATATCCATCGCAAGGAATATCCATGATATCCTCCGAAGGATATATGGGAGGGAAGAAGAATGAAAAAAGGGTGCCTCTTCGGGGCAATAATAGGCATTGTAATCTTAGTTGTGCTTGTTTCGGGATTCTCCTGGATAATGGGGATACAGAGGAACTTGGTTCAACAGCAACAGAATGTGTTGGCGCAGGAAGGCCGTTATGGGGCGGCTCTCGAGACTCTGGGTGAGAAAATAAAAGGAATATGGGCAATTCAGCGAGATTTCCTTGAACACGAAAAGGGCACGCTGACCGACGTAATAAAGGCAAGAGCGGAGGCTTTGGACCGCTCAGGCCGGGAGTTCGCGGATGCGGCAGCAGAAGGCGATCCTAACAAGACTATCGAAGCGGCTACAAGATTCCAGGAAGCAGCCCGCGGGCTTTCGCTGTCAGTCAATGTGGTCGCTCTTCAAGAAGCCTATCCCCAGTTGTTTTCTCCTCCTATAGTGCAACAGACCATGCGTGGCCTTGAGGAAGCCGTAAATGAGATTCGCACATCCCTCGATGACTGGCAAGTGTCTATCAGGACATACAACACTTATAGGGGACAATGGCCACAAAGCTTCGTAGCAGGGATTCTAGGCTTCCCCGGCACCTATGATTATTATAAGGCTGAGAAAGCCAAGCTGGATATGGAGGAGCTTATGCCTTCCAGATAACAAAAGAGAGGACGGATAGGCTGACCAAGCCTGCCTACAAGAAATAAAGAAGGGGTGAGTTGTGTTGACGAGTACCGTTGTTGAGCTCACGGGACATATCATCGATTCAAGGACTCTTCCCAACGTGCTGGACGCCATTATTGCACAAGGTGGCGACTTCGACATCGAAGAATTCAAAGTAGGTAGGAAGAATGAAGATCCCAGCTATGCCAGGATATTAATTAGAGCCAAGAGTCAAGAAGGCCTCGACATGATACTGGATGAAATAAGGCCTTTAGGTGTGGTCGAACTCCATCAAGATGAGATAGCGGTAGAGCCGGCGCCGAAAGACGGAGTGTTTCCCGACAACTTCTATTCCAGCACTAACCTGGACACGTTTGTGAAGATTCGCGGTTCGTGGATCCCCGTGGACGATATTGAGATGGACTGTGGTATTGTCGTCGATTTCTCCGGGGTTTCTCCGACGGCGCGCTGCGTACCTATAGGCAGCATCAAAAAAGGTGACAACGTAATTGTCGGAGGGAAAGGCATTAAGGTAATTCCTCTGGAGAAGTCAAGAAAACGAGAAGTCTTCAGCTTCATGGGAAGCGCAGTCTCCAGCGAGCGTCCGAAGATTTTGGCCTTGGCAAATATTGCGGAGACAATGAGAGACATCAGAGCTCGTAACAAGAAGATTCTTGCAGTGGTAGGGCCTGCAGTTATCCATACCGGCGCAGGCAAGCACCTGTCCTCGCTGATAGAAGCAGGCTACATTAACGTGCTGTTCGGCGGAAATGCAGTAGCAACCCATGATGTGGAATGGGCCTTGCTCGGGACGTCTCTGGGGGTCTACTTAGACACCGGAATTGCAGCTCCTGCAGGCCATACCCACCATATCAAAGCCATCAACGCAATCCGCAAGCATGGCAGCTTTGAAAAAGCGGTAGAAGCAGGCGAGCTTACCAGAGGGGTCATGTACTCATGTGTGACGCGCGGGATAAGCTATGTTCTGGCAGGATCCATACGAGACGACGGCCCGATGCCCGGTGTCATCACTGATTCTGTGGAAGCTCAAGAAGCCATGCGTCGCAACTTGAAAGACGTTGAGTTAGCGCTGATGCTGTCCACAATGTTGCATTCGATAGCTACAGGCAACCTGTTGCCGGGGAACGTCAAGACTGTATGCGTTGACATTAACCCGGCTACTGTTACAAAACTTGCAGACCGCGGAAGCCACCAAGCTGTAGGTGTAGTCAGTGACGTCGAGCTGTTCCTGAAAGAACTGGCGCACCAGCTTGTGGGATAGCCACACTGAACCCGGAGGGCATACTGAAAATGCTATGGCAAGGCCTGAGAGGTGAACCCTTTGATGCTGAGAAACGCTACACTAATCGCTCCACTTGTGGCATGGATTATTGCTCAACTGCTCAAGTTCATGCTGGATGCAGCCTCAAAGCGAAGGCCTGACTTTACAAGATTGGTAAATCCGGGGGGAATGCCAAGCTCACACTCGACCCTCGTATCCTGCATGTCAGTTATGGTAGGAAGGATTTACGGCTGGGAATCACCTCTCTTTGCTATGGCGTCTGTTCTGTCCCTCATAGTCCTGTATGACGCTGCAGGCGTTAGGCGAGCTGCAGGAAGACAGGCGCGAGTCATCAATCGCATGCTCGAAGACATATACAAAAAAGGCAAGGTGCCTGAACAACGTCTCAGGGAGCTGTTGGGCCACACGCCTTTGGAGGTTTTTGCAGGTGTTGCGCTAGGCGCCATAGTAGCCTTCAGTTGGCCTGTTGCGTAATATGTCAACCGGTAAGGATCACTCCCGGCGCAACTCATAGGCATTCCCGGCATAACTCAGGGGCATTCCAGGAATAACTCATGGGTATTCCAGGCATGACTCATGGGCCTTTCCGGCATGATTCATAGGCCTTAATAGGCCTTTGCTACTTGCGATATCGGGGCACACCGCGCATTGCATATGTGTATATATATAGCACAGGCAGAAGCTTGAGCAAGTAGGAGGGGATGTCTTTGTCCCGGCTCAAACGACTCCTTATGCTAGTCCTCTTAAATCCCATTTTTCCCGCGTTTCTGTGGGGGCCTTTCACCCATACGCACATTAACAGGAAAGCCTTGGCGAGAGCTAAGAAGCTGATGGAAAGTGGAGACGATACGATTAACCAAGATATGGTAGGTATGCTCACGTCGTCGAGAGAGACTCAAGAATCATATGCACTTGCAGCCAATACGGCAGACGCCATATCCAGCTATCATACGTTGAATAATTTCACTGCCTATGACTATACGCATAATTCTATTCCTGATAACGCAAGAGGGCTTCCGAATTTCGGTTATACCCTGGTAGATACCTGGCATAGGATACCGGAATCGGCGTGGAACTCTTGTGATGCAAGGCTCCTTGATTTGGCAATTGCGTGCGGCTGGCTCTCCCATCAAGTAGCAGATTGGTACGCTCATTATGCTTGTATGGACGGTGACGGTAATCTGTGTGACCCGGAGGACGCCATAGCTGATGAAGTCACCGGGTTTTCCGGATACTCCGATTCCCATCGGGTCATCGGACACGACTACCCTGAGCCCTATCTTCGACGCTATAACCTGGCTGACCATGGCTTAACAGAGTTCCTGGTAGATTCGATAATTGTCTCATCCCCCGGAGGGCCAAGATTACGCAATCTGTCCCTTCCGAATCTATCCACATTGAAAGACAGCGGCTCGAATATCATCAGCATCGCATCTTTGGATTTCGGGAGAGCTGTAAAACTGCCTGAGGATCATATTCCCGTCCTCTGGCAGAACATGAATCTGATTCTTTTAGGTATGTCCATCCTGCAAAAGCTTATCTATCTCCGCAAGCCGAACTTGCATCTCGAGGCAAAAGAGACTGTTACCACGAAATACGTGGATCTCTCCATAGAACGTGTTGTGGACAATGTGTTTAGGAAGAGTTTCGGAGAAATAGCTGAACTGGCAAGGCGAGGCAGGCACATTCGCTCCAAAGACATGCCTGTTGAACCGCTGGACTCTGAAATCGTAAAATACCCGGGCACCGTAATCTTCAAAGTAGCATACTCTCTTGCATCTTCCATTTCGCTTCCTGACGGCAGTATCAGCTCCAGCACTTTCAACCGGACTCTCGATGTCCTCGATAACCCTTTGGCAACTCTGGAAGGAGCTCCGCTAATCGGCCCCTTGATGCGCTCTCGTTTGGTCAGAAACATGCTCTGGAACAGGGTCGGGAAGCCATCCCTTGAGACCCTCATCATGGAGTCCCTTGACAGTCTTGGGAGCACTGACAAGGAAGTGCGAATGCCCACAAAAGATGCTCTCCTTGCACTTACCAATGCAGTACTACTGAAAGGGAAATCCATAAAGAAGGCACAACAAGATCTTGCCATGTCTCTGAAACCCCTTATAACAGTGGTGGACGGTGATGGCACGCCACTGCCTTCAGGCAGGGAATTGCCCACGCAGTCGGAACTCCTGGACATGGTGTTTAATAGGCGTATGCTTGTTTTCAAGCTCATACCTGCAATCTCCGAATCCCGTGGCCGGTATCATGGAGAGAGAAAATCCTTGGACATATCCTCGGTAAGAGTGAGGTTCAATGGTTTCCCCATAACGGAACATCCGGAATTCGCCGAGGCGGAGGTGGCTTACCAGAGCGACAATGCAGCTTCACCTGTGCTGGTCAGGATCTCTTTTAGGCCTGGTTTCAGGCCCGGGCGGTACGATATTTTTGTTGACGCCCATGACAAGGCAGGCGTGGGCGCGGAGTACCTCTACTGGCAGGTGGATCTTAGGCGGTAGCCATAGGTCAGATAAGAATAGGACGCGACGGATTAGACTAAGATCGCCACTGTCCAATTAGCATGGATAAAGCTGTTTTGCGTGAATTTCACCACTGCAAATCCTAAATAGATCACCATGAGACTGTTGTTCTCTCCCATATTATGTTAACGGAACTCGCTTGAATCGCGAAACCAGGTCGCCGTCTTCGGCGAAACTGGCAGTTACTGGAGAAGCTCAACGGTCTCCACCATAAGTAAGCACCGGTTCCAGAAAGTGTACTTACCGTGCGGGGCCACCCAAGACAATCGGAAACCGAGTGAAAACTAATGAACTCATACTTAGGGTCAGGCCCAGTCGGTACGGCTGGCGCATTTGGGCTGGCACATTTGCGATTGCATACCGGATCTACGCTGTATTACAATATGATCACAATCCATTGCGACAGATAACAAGCGACGATATACGTAGATGACAGACGACGATACGCGCAGATAACAGAAGATCATATGCTGAGATAACAGAAGGCCATATGCACAGATGGCAAACGACGATACGCGAGGTGTTGGGAATTGCCAAGTATCACTGACGTACAAGGAGTGCTTGTGGGACATGCTGAGGACAGAGAAGGGCTCACCGGCTGCACTGTTGTGCTGGCCATGGACGGCGCAGTAGCAGGAGTGGATGTGAGAGGGTCAGCACCGGGCACCAGAGAGACTGACCTTATGCGTCCGTGCAACCTGGTAGAAAAAGTCCATGCTATTATGCTCGCCGGCGGTAGCGCATATGGCTTGGACGCAGCGTGCGGCGCAATGGAGTTCCTTGAGGAGCAGGGCGTGGGATTCGCAACAGGCTTCGGCGTAGTCCCTATCGTGGGTGCGGCTGTCATTTTCGACCTGGGCATTGGAAACCCCAAAGCGCGTCCTGATTCCCAAATGGGGTACTTGGCCTGTAAGAACGCATCCTCCTCTCCACCTGAAGAAGGCAATGCCGGAGCAGGCCTAGGTGCAACTGTAGGCAAGCTTTTCGGCCCCGGGCATGCCATGAAAGGCGGACTGGGGACATGGTCTATACGGCTTGGAACCGGCAATGATTCAGGCGGCAGGCAAGTCCCTGTCATTGTCGGCGCAATAGCGGTGGTCAACGCCCTGGGAGATATAGCAGACCCGAGCTCAGGGAAGGTGCTCGCAGGCGCTTACCACAGGGACTCCGGGGAGTTCCTCGCGAAGACATATCAGGCAGGTGGACATGGTAGCAGTAATATTAAACGCGGAAGCGACGGTAGTAAGCATGGAAGCAGTAAAAGTAAGCATAGAAGCAATAGCAGTAAGCATAGAACTGGTGCAGACGGCTTCCAGGGTTTTGCAGGAAATACCACTATCGGCGTTGTAGCCACGAACGCAATCCTATCTAAGGAAGGCGCAAACAAAGTCGCCCAGATGGCCCATGACGGATTAGCCCGGGTGATACGTCCTGTGCACACCATGTACGACGGGGACACTGTTTTCGCTCTCTCAACAGGACAAGCATCGCTGACCGGAGATAGGGCAGCCGACATCTCCGCTATCGGAGAAGCAGCCGCATCCGCCATGGAAGTTGCGATCATACGAGGGATTAAGAACGCCTGCGGACTGGCATCCATTCCTGGCGCAAGCAATATCTGAAAATCTCATTCGGTGTGGTCGTAAGACGACCACAGATCTTCTTCGACTGTGCGATTTTCGACCACGTGTCGCGAAATAGTCGCCGAAGAATTGAAATGAGCCAGCAAAAACCTTCCCTGTGCTCCAATTTCGAACACGATCTCGCCTTGACGCGATCGAATATCGAACACCGTATCCCATAAACCCGCCTTACAAGGGGCCCGCTGATAGAAAACCGCACACTCGTTTCAAAAACGTGTTCGAAAAACGGACACCGTTTCCAAAAGCGTGTTTGAAAAGCGAACACTCAGGAATCAAAAGACAGTCACCACGCTCAAAAAGCCTCAAAAACCTTAAAGTGTGTTCGAAAACCGGACACCTATGTAGCCGGACATGCTCGAAAATCGAACACGAACACCATGATCAGCAGAAAAACCTTAGAAGGTGATAGAAATTCGGACACGCTCCCCAGATCGCCCGGGGGTGTAGATGATGGAGATTCTCTCATCGTGACTAAGTAGATCACCACAAATAATCGCCGGTTCCAGAAAGTGTACGTGCCGTGCAGGGTGGCCGGTGTTGCACTCGGGGACGGCTCCCCAAGCAGGTCGCCTTGACAAAATCCGGCCCGTAGGCCA
>JAAZEW010000045.1 GCA_012512055.1 Bacillota bacterium
CAGGCAAGGGCTTGCCGTCCTCTATACTATTCACCTGGAGAAGGGGATCGTCTGCCAAATGAACTGCCCACGCAAAATGCAGGCGGGTTTTTAGATCAATTCTCTTGTCCGGATAAGCCTGGCTTCCTAAATGAATCCTACAATCAAGACGCGCCCGGCTCTTCAAATGCATCCACTGCATCCACCGCTTACACCACAGTATCCCCAGGCACATCTCTTGACTCTTCGGACAGTTTGGCGTTAACAGAAAACGGGCCACCCACGATAAAGCCGGAGGCCAAGCGAGATTTTGCAGTCAGCCTACCTTTTGAGCTGACCCCGGCGCAGAAACATGCATCGCAACTGGTCACAGACTTCCTGCAAGACCCTGAACACAATGAATGCCTTGTCTTTGCAGTGTGTGGCGCAGGGAAAACAGAAGTGGTCTTCGAGGCCATAGCGCATGTGCTCAGAAGCGGAGGCAAAGTCCTATTTGCAATCCCAAGAAGCGATGTCGTGGCTGAACTGGTTCCACGCATCGGCGCTGCCATACCTGATGCCCGTATCCTGGAGCTTCGCAGCGTCGCGAAAGCACGTTATCTCGACGCGGATGTAGTCGTAGCTACAACCCACCAGGCACTCAGGTTTTTCCGGGCTTTCGATCTTGTCATCCTGGACGAAGTCGACGCGTTCCCTTATCGCGGCAGCTCAATCCTGCATTACGCAGTCAGGCGGGCCACTGCTCACCGCGGCAATACAGTCTTTATGACCGCAACCCCTGACCGGGAGCTGCTGCGAAAAGCCGATATGAACGAAATAACCTTAGTACGGATCTCCGCACGCCATCACGGCAGACCTCTGCCCGAACCGGAAATCATCCGGACTCGCCTGCCTCTGCCGGATGAAATCAGCCGAGGAAGCCCGTTTCCGGGCGTCTTCGATGGAAATACCTCTCGGGGCATCTTCGGCAGAAATGCCTCTCAAGGTGCCCTCGACCGAAATACCTCTCGGGACGTCTTTGATAAAAACGCCTCTCAAGATATCTTCGACAGAAATACCTCTCGGGACATCGTTGACAGAAACGCGTCTCAGGGCATCTTCGACAGAGATACCTTTTCAAGCGGGGCTTCCAGGCGCCGCGACAAAATCAGGCGAGGTGATGACGAAACCTGCAGGATCGCAGGCAACGGACTTCGTCTACCGGACAAGGTACTAGCCATAGTAGAACGTTCACTGAGAGCAGGCAGGAAGATGTTCGTATTCGTCCCGACAGTGGCACTGTCACGCATGGTCTGCACAGGATTATCTGCTTCATTACTAGTGTCGGCACAGTCGGGACAGTCACCCGGCAATCAGGACACAACTCCCGTCCGAAGCCCGTCACCCGTCGGAGGCTCGTCACCTATCGGAAGCCCCTCGCCCCTCGGGAGTCCCTCGCTCCTCGGAGGCTCCTCGCCTACTGAAAGCTTCCCGCCCGCTGAAGATTCCTCACCCATTGGAAGTTCCTCGCCCATTGGGAGTTCCTCATCCATTCGAAGTGCATCGTCCATTGGGAGTTCCCGGCATCCCAGGACACCACGGATAGCTTCAATTCACGCAGCCCACCCTGACCGGGACTTACACCGAGAAGCTTTCAGGACAGGCGCACTTGACATCATTGTCTCAACCAGCGTGCTTGAACGAGGCATCACAGTTCAAAATGCTGACGTCCTGGTTCTTTACGCTGACTATGAACGGATATTCGATACCGCGACTCTCACCCAGATGGCGGGCCGCGCCGGACGCACAGAAGACGACACACAAGCCACAGTCTACTTCGTTGCTCAGCATGTCACTGCCTCAATGCGCTCTGCTATCCGGCTCATTCAGGACATGAACCGCCATGCAGCTAGATCCGGGTATCTAGACTCTCTGGATACCTGATACCAGGAACGCTACATTGTCATGGTCCTCTGTTGCTGTCATCATCGTAATCCTCTATGGCTGACATCTAAGGGACTTGTGCCACTTGGCGCCTGCTCTCAGAACACGCCACTTGTGAAGGGCAGTCGCACAATAGGAGTCGCCGCCGTCTTACGCAGCCAGCGCTTGCGACATCCGTGGCCCCTATACTCAGGATGCTATGGGGAATCCTTAATCGCTATTGCCGAGAAAGGTCTGCAACTGTAACTGACTAGGACAGTATGCGTCAGCGTTCTTGAAAGCCACACCTACCTAAAAACCTACGACTTTGACTGATTGGGACAGTATACGTCAGTGTTTCAGAAAGCCACAGCTACCTGAAAAACCTACAACTTTGACTGGATGAAACAATACTTGGCAGACACCCTACGGCTTCGGTTAGCAACTCCTACTAGCGGTGGTCGAAATTCGACCACAAAAATTTTTTTGCTGTATGATTTTCTGTCACCTTTCTCGGAGAAATGCCATGAGTGGCTGAAAATCGACCACCGCAAGGCCTGTTAGTGCCTGATATTCAGCCACGATCGAGGCTCAAGGTGGCAGGATATCGG
>JAAZEW010000323.1 GCA_012512055.1 Bacillota bacterium
AGCTGGCACAGCGTGCTGTACCATCTCTTCCGGTATGTCCTCAGGTGTGCTCACGTCGATGCCTATAACGTAGGTGAATTCACCGGAATCACAGTTCCACGCTGTGCAGACGCCGTAAATCCCCCTACCCCGTTCTTTTCCTGCAGTCTTCCCGAGCTTAGCAGGGCCGCCGAATTCGAAGAACCTATCCCAAAATGCCGGGATTTCAGATCTGGAGCGTTCGGTAGTCGTGGCAAGGGGATAGCCGATCACGTAGAAGGCATCCCGAGGAATAATGCGAACAGATGACGATAAAGCCGAGGGATGGGCCTTTTTCAGCTTCTCCACACGCTTATTAACGTGGCCGAGATGCTCTTCTACACTGAGACTGGGATCGAGCAATTCCACGAACTGTCTGCATGGCAATACAGCACAGCCCCCACATGACGTGATACCCCTGTCTCTCGCGCACTGATATAGCTCGCATACCGACTTGCCTATGTCGCTTAACCAAGAGGGCTTGCCTTCAAGCTTGTCACATCCCGGACAGTCTGTCGGAAAAGCATAGCAAGTCTCACACAACAGTCCACATGAACTCAGCATGTACTCTCCTCCTGAAATTGTCGTTGGGATTTCCGACCCGCGTCTTCGTTATTCCGTCAAGTAGCGCCGTTTGGGTGACAACTACTCCGGTATAATGTCACGCTTTCTTGGTTTCCGTTTTATTATAATCAGTTTCTTTATGTCCTCAACCAGATTCATATCTGAAACATTAATCCAAAGCCATTTGCCATCATGGTATTGACGAGTATTATCATATAGTTCAGTAATGGAAGAGCAAAATTCGGTCTGCGATAGCTCAAATTTTTCTCTTTCAGCCTTACCGAAAACAACAAGTACAGTAAAGGATCCTTCTTTGACATAAAAGGCACAAAGAGTTCTTCCGCTTCTGCGATACTTCACTTCCCATTTACCATACTTACCACCGTCATCCCAAATAGGTTCATGACTGTAGTTTGTCTCCACAAATCTCTTAAGCTCATCCCATGCAGGCATTACAGAGGCTCCTATAGTCTTTTCAACTTCCTGTCTTGTTGGTACCTCTTCTGTCATTGAGTACTCTCCTTTACTCACAAAGAGAAAGTCTCCGGTTCATACCTAAACATCGCCTACAGTACGCCGGTGTTCGTCTACGCCAATAATGTCAATACCCTGTGCCGTTTAAGCCACAGCCGCTTGTCGTCGATACTATCACATCATGATCCGATTATGAGAATAGCCTCTATGTATGCTGCAGTTATTAGCATTAGGACACTTGTCAAAACCACTATTTTCTCAGCTACATTAAAATCAATATCCTTCAACTTTCTTGTCTCAGCCCACTGCTTTGCAGGAAAAGTATCGGCGATATTCAGTGATTTTGAAAGAGTTACTGCACATATCAGGGCATAAGCCGTTGTTTCCCACAGTCCTACTTTGAGGTACCGGATGTTCGCATCCCAAACAGTTGCAAACGGAAATTCGAAGGAATTAGCCCCAGCAGTAAGTCCGATCATGACCCCCTGGAGCGCCAGAATCAGTAGTCCGGGAGTGAATGGCCCGAACCGGACAAAGATATTGCCTAAAGCAATAAGCAGGAAGAGTATCAGGTTATTTCCAAGGATAAAGACGAAAGTCCTAAGTAAGCTATCAGAATTGGAAACGACATGCGAAGTTTCATAAATGCCTCTCCAAGAGTCGGGGTTAAGAAAATATGTGATACCGAAGACTATCCACAATACAGCTTGAAATGCGATCCACACTACAATAGTCCTTTTGACCACTCCTGCCTTGTACAGGCCGGCCATCTTACCGGAGATTCTTTGCATATCCTCCCCCCTTACCGATCCGCTCTATTTGACATCGTATTTGAGATCCTACATTACCACCAAATATTGCTGTTCCTTGAGATATCCTTTTTCTCATTTTACCACAATTTTCTTAAATCACACATTATTAGTAGAAAGCTATGTTGCCGGTATAGCTTCGTCCTCCCGAATTTGCCTTTTAAGATAAAGCTCAATTCACCAAATACCCGGTACTAACCGGTATTTCACCTCTTCAGCATATTCTCTGTATCCGTCCAATTCGTTGTGGAGCGTGCTGTCCTCTAAGGCGGTTCTGATAATCAGCAATCCTGCCGTAATTGCCCCGGGGATCAATGCCCAAAGGGAACCAAGCACCAATGCTGTCGTAAGATTGCTTACGATGAATCCAAGGTATCCCGGATGGCGTACATATTGATACGGCCCTTCTGTTGCAGTTTTGTGATCCCGTTCAGACTGGATTCGTACAGCAGTTGAGAAAAAGGGATTAGATACCATCGCCCATACAAAAAGAGCATACCCAAGAATCATTTTGCCTTGCTCCTTGTGTTTGGTCATTGCCATCACTTCCTCGATTCAGTCCTGATAATTGGGGTCATCCTTTGTCATCATGGAAAGCTGGGAGTTGAGACGTGAATTTATCATCCGTGTCACGTAACAAGGACTGGCATACTTGCCAGGAAGCCAGGATTAGGTCAATAGAAAACCGGCGTCTACAGGGATGATCGCCCCGGTAATTCCAGATGCGTCGTCTGAGGCGAGAAAAGCCACAGTTTTAGCTATTTCGGCGAGACGAGTGACCCGCCCAAGAGCAAACCGTGGCAGCAACTTGGCATCTTCAGGATTGTCGACGTGGAATGCATTTTCCACCCAGTTGGTCATGACTCCGTTAACCCGAATCCCTCTCTTGCCGAACTCTGATGCCAGACCCCTTGTCAAAGCCATCGCTCCACCATTTGTTACAGCATATGCAATCTCCCCATAGCCGCCCCGTTCCCCGGCTGTGGAGAGCACATTAACGATCACTCCACCGCCGTGCTTCAACATGTCGGGAATGACACTTCGGGCAGTCAAGAAGTAGCCGACTGCCTTGTAGTCCACCTGAGATTTCCACTCGTCTACGGTGAACTCAAGGAATTGCTTCTGTAAAGCGTAAACAGCGTTGTTTACAAGGACGGTGACAGGGCCGAGAACGCGGCGGATTTCGTCTGTCATTCGCTGGACGTCTTCCTCTACTCGGGTGTCTCCTATGACGAGAGTAGCCCGATGCCCCATTTCTCGGATCATGTGACAAACCGATTCAGCCTCTGACACCGATGACCTACAGTTTACTGCGACGTCCGCGCCTCGTCCGGCAAGTTCGAGGGCTATGGCCCTTCCCACCCCTTTACTGGAGCCTGTTACAAAAGCGACAGAGCCTTCGTGCATCTTGTCAACCTCCTAATGACTCGACGTTCATTACCGCCCCTTCAGTAGATCTTCCAGGTTGTCAATTCCCATGCGTTAATCACTATCATTGCTTTGTATGCACCAAGATAAACCCAAACCCAGCGCCACAGCAACTAACCCGCTGAAATGAATAACAGTGCAGCAAGTAGGATAAGTTGAATGAGTATCGGCCTGACTCTCCAACTTCATGATGTGAATGCCTTTCCGAAATGCCAACTAAATACTCTGAGGCCTATTGAGAGTTACGTATCATAGATATCTCTTCGGTGACCCAGTGCAACAGCAGTCACAAGATTCTTCTCATCATCTATCAAGCATAACAGTCGATAGTCCCCGATGCGGTAGCGCCACTTGCCACTATGGCTTGCAGCCAAAGATTTACCAAAAGCCCTAGGATCTTTGCAGTCAACCAGACGTTTCTCAATGTATCCAACAATGAGCGAAGCTGTCTGTTTGCCCAGCTTCTTGAGTTCCTTCAATGCAATATCTGAAATCACTACTTGCCAGGCTATCATCACAATCCAAGCTCTCGCTTAGCCTCATTCAGCGTATAAGTTCTCTGCATCTCCAGAAAGGCTTTGTCAAACAATTCGGTGTCCAGATCTTCCTCAATTTTCTCAATTACCGCGTTCCGCAAGAGCTCGGAAATGGAGATGTTCTTCAGTTTCGCATATTCCTTTATGAGCTCATGATCTCTTCTGCTCAGTCGAAGTGAAATTGTGGCCATCATTGGCACCTCCCATTGTAGTACACTGTACTACAGCGTACCCCCGACATCAATCGAAGACCGAAGTCTCTCATTTTTGCTCTTCTCTTCTTTCATGACTTGGTATTCCCCCGTAACCGACGGGCAATCTCAAAAAACTCCTTCTCAATATCCTGATAATTGGGATCATCTTTTGTCATCATGGAAAGCTCCGAGTTGAGCCTCGCTAGTTTAGTCTCCAGTAGCAGCTTTTCTTCAGTGTGCAGCTCAGGTGATGCCTCCTGGTCGCGCTTAGCCTCATCGGTTGCGAGACGTCTATCCTTTGTCTTACGACTCTCATGATACTCCTCGAATCCGCCCAGGTAAGTCCGGATTGTCTGATTCTCGATGGATAACACCTTAGTGCACACCTTCTTTAGAAGATACCTGTCATGTGATACAAGGATTACAGTACCAGCGTAGAAAACGAGCGATTCTTCCAGCTTCTCTCTGGACGGAAGATCAAGGTGCTCGGTAGGTTCATCAAGGACCAGGACGTTCAAGTTCGACATGAGGAGCTTGATCAGGGCAACTCTCTTCTTATCGCCGTGACTGAGCACTTCTATAGATTAGTCTATATCATCCGGTGTAAATAAGAAGCATCCAAGCATGGTGCTGACCTTAGTTACCAGTTCAGGGCTTTGGTTTTTGAAACTGCTCAAAACCTCCTCCAAAACCGAAGCTTTGGGATCGAGATTTTCGAGCTGCTGATCCATATAACCTATCCTTGCCCCCGGAGACACCCAGATGGTGCCTTCAGATGGGAGTTCC
>JAAZEW010000324.1 GCA_012512055.1 Bacillota bacterium
AAAAAGAGGTGCCCCGACCTTCTATCGGGGCACCTCGCCAAAATAAACTTTTGGCCTGCAACCCCCTTTCACCGAAGGCGTAACAAGCAACCGTAGACAGGCAGGTCTCCTGGCTTCCGGGTCATCGCGCATCCTTAGGCCTTCCCCATTTTGAGTGGCAAGATGAAAGGACGCTCGCCGGATACAGTGGCGGGAACCGCGGGATCACAGGACACATCCTGCTTCCTCTTCCCTATTATCCCTGAAAGGGCACCTGTCAGGTCTCAGATTAAGTTATGGAGTATCTATATCTTACCATTTTCCTGCCGGTCAATCAATTGCTCTATTGGCATCATAAGTATGAGTTCATTAGTCTTCGTCCGTTTTCCCAGGCCTTGGGTGGCCCTGCACGGTACGTACACTTTCTGGAACCGGCGATTACTTATGGTGATCTACTTATTGAAGTAACCTGTTACTATCTTGCAGTCATAGTATGTAAAGACGTTCTCCATGCGGGTTCCGAAAATACGGGCTCCGAAACCGTTTTGTACCCTTAGGTTGTCCTCTTGGGCTGTACCGTGAAATGAGGTGGAACCATGACATTTCGTGGAACCAATGCAGTAGAAGAGGTTTCTCTTTCATCAGTGTCAACCTACGCAACCTGCAGAATCTCTCGACTTGCTTCGAAAGATCAGGCCAGGCGACGCCTTCTGCACATCGGGTTTGTTCCCGGAGCGCAAGTGACCCCAATCCGACGGAGTCCGACAGGCGATCCTACTGCATATTCCGTAAGAGGCGCTATGGTTGCGCTCAGACGGGAACAAGCTGACGAAATCATGGTGACCCCGGATGTGGCGCCGTCTCATGACAGTGAATCTCCTGATAATGATATCAACACACACAGGGCTTGTCATCTGGGTCAAGTTCCTGCCTGCCTGATAACGCCGGATAATCTCAATAGATTGACCCATCGCGCACGAATCCGCCTAGCCTATCGAGTACCGGGTGTCATGGGAATCAGAGGAAAACCGACTCCAAGATACACAGTGGCTTTAGCAGGCAACCCCAATACCGGGAAGAGCGCCTTATTTAACGCCCTTACAGGCCTAAATCAGCATACAGGTAACTGGCCCGGCAAGACAGTCAGAGTCGCTGAAGGGTTCTCAATGCACAAAGGCGCGTGGTTCCGACTCATAGATCTGCCAGGCACATATTCGTTACTGGCAAGCTCGAAGGAGGAGGAGGTCGCAAGAGACTTTATCTGCTTCGGCGCTCCTGATGTGACCGTGGTAGTAACTGACGCAACATGCCTCGAGAGAAATCTAGATCTGGTCCTGGAAATACTGGAAGTCACTTCTCGTGTCGTAGTTGCTCTCAACCTCGTAGATGAAGCCTATCGAAAGAAAATCTCCATCGATATCCAAGGGCTGTCTTCCTCTCTCGGGGTACCGGTAGTTCCCACAGTAGCCAGTCTTGGCAGAGGGCTAAGAAGACTCATGGATACAGTCCAAGCCGTGGCAGACAGGCATATTGTGACAGACCCGTTGCAACCTAAATACGATGAGCGCGTAGAGGGAATTGTCAACCTCATTGAGCCTTGGATCGAGAATGTAATCCAAAGAGATTCATGTAGTCTTCCTCCGCGATGGATTGCCCTTCGTCTTCTGGACGGAGATCCGGAGCTCAGAGAAGAGCTTTTCGAGAGGCTTACAAGAGCAGTATCAGAAGGTGGCATGTCCGCATGAAAAACCCGATGCCTTCTTCATTGCGAGACGTCATGAAAATAACCGAGGAAGCCCGGTCATTCTCCGATAGCGAGCTCACTGACGTTATTGCGCAATCGTTAAGCAAAACCTCAGAGGAGATCTGCGAGGAGAATGTGCACAACCATGGTAGATACCGTAAAGACCTAACGTCTACGTTGGACGATATCCTTACGTCTCCCATAATCGGGTACCTGTCCATGCTGCTACTCCTTGTAGCTGTTTTCTGGATAACTCTCGTCGGAGCAAATTGGCCTTCTTCACTTCTTTTCCGACTTTTGTTCTCAGTTGAAAACTACTTTGTGAACGTTCTCAGGCATTTCAAAGCCAAAGAATGGTTCATTGGTATGACAGTATTCGGCGCATACAGGTCTCTCGCATGGGTAGTATCAGTCATGCTTCCACCGATAGCCATTTTCTTCCCGTGTTTTACCTTGCTGGAAGACCTGGGATACTTGCCAAGAATAGCCTTTAACCTGGATACATTCTTCAAGCGTGTAGGGAGTCATGGCAAACAGGCTTTGACAATGTGCATGGGATTCGGATGCAATGCGGCAGGGGTGGTAGCTTGCAGAATCATTGATTCTCCGAGAGAAAGGTTAATCGCGCTTCTCACAAACACTTTTGTCCCATGTAACGGCAGGTTTCCGGCAATAATTCTGGTATCCTCCATATTCCTGGGAGCAGGCATTTCATCAATGGGCGGTGCAGGTGCGACCACTGTCTGGCTTCTATTCTCCGTGTTCCTCGGGGTGGTGGTGACATTCATTGTGTCATATGCGTTATCCTCAACTATTTTGAAAGGTATTCCTTCTGCATTTGCCATTGAACTACCACCCTATAGACGTCCTCAGATAATAAGAATCCTTCTCCGATCATTCCTGGACAGAACGGTATTTGTTCTTGCAAGAGCAGCGTCGGTGGCAGCTCCTGCAGGGATGGTTACATGGATCTTGGCGAATACCTATCTCCAGGGAACAAGCCTCCTTCTCCGTCTCGCAAATGCTCTCGGCCCCCTTGGCAATGCCATCGGCCTTGACGGTTTTATCCTCACCGCATTTCTCCTGGGGCTCCCTGCAAATGAAATAGTCCTTCCCATCTTGATAATGGGATATTCTTCAGGAGGAGTTATGGTAGACATGAACAGCCTCAACGCTCTTCGAGGCCTCCTAGTATCATGCGGATGGACCTTTCGAACCGCGCTGTGCTTCATCGCTTTCTCAGTTCTCCACTACCCGTGCGCTACGACTTTGTGGACAATTTGGCATGAGACCCATAACATCAAATGGACGGCATTTGCAGCATTGATGCCCCTTGCTATAGCTACCGGTGTATGCTTTCTGGTTGCGCAAGTCTTTATGCTTCTGGGAATAGCCTAAGTAGATCACCATGAGACCGTTGTTCTCTCCCACATTATGTTAACGTAGCTCGCCTAAATCGCAAAAACTGGTCGCCGTCTTCGGACTGGCTCTCAAGGAGAGCCAATCGACCGTCCGGAAGCCCTCAGATCTGCCTGAATGGCTCACTGGGTGGGCCAAGTGAGCGCTGAGAAGCCCCCAGATCCCTCTGAATGGCTCTCCAGGCGGGCCATATTCGGCTAAGACCCCCTGTAAGGGAGCTTTGGGATGATCAATAAGGCATCACCCGGATAGGGGAAAGGGGGCCCTATATGCTCTTTCATAGATGGGCAGAGCTCCCATCTAGTCTGACAGCTATAACCAGAGCGCTAGTTGGAATGCATATCCAAGGGAAACGGCGTTTGCAGAATTCCTGCTCCCCAAGGGGGTTGCCTTGACAAAATCCGGCCCCGTTGCAACACCTGCGACCCAAGACCTCTGGAAACGAGCGAACACTAATGAGCTCATACTTAGTGGGAAAATGAATCATTAGAAGGCAGGGTGGCCGGCTCTAGTATGGTTCGTGCGAGACCCACAATAAAAGAGTCCTTGGGTCCAGGCGACGGCCACCCTCTTACGATACCGGATCATACATGTCCTTTGTAGTGTGTGCCCTGGATCAGGCAACCCTTCTGCGTGATCCTATCTTGAATTCGGATCCTGATGTCAGAGCATTGAGGCCTTTGAGGACAATGGCCAAAAGCCCCAGGGTTACGAGGAAGCTTACGG
>JAAZEW010000346.1 GCA_012512055.1 Bacillota bacterium
ATTCTATATAGTTGTCTTTAACGATCGTTCCGTCATTAGACCTGATTTCATTGAAATACCTAACACCGTCTGCTTTATACGAGTCCGCTATTCCAAAATGAACAGCAATCTTGTCCGTATAAGATGTTACACGATTATTCCTAAATTCGTTGTCATAACCCGCAAAATGAATCTCTCTTATAACATTGCCTTCTTCTGCTTCATCTGCGAAAAATGACAAACCGTTCACGACCACATTATCAGCCGTTACATAAACTAACGACTGGTTCTTTATTTCATCAATATCATCAGGATAAGTGATAGTCGCCTCTGCGTTCCTAACCCCTGTCCCAGATATATCAGCATTCGGACCTAGTAATGTTAGTGGCTTATCAAAGACGAGCTGTTCTTCATACGTACTAGGTGCGACCGCAATTACAGCCCCATCTTGCGCCTCATCTATTACTTCCTGTATGTTTCCACCCGCTGGAACAAGCAAGTCTCCCACAATAACTTGTTTCGTTGCCGTGTATCCTCCGTCCCTGGTCGTTACGGTAATTGTTGCTGTTCCTCCTGCAACCGCTGTTACTTTTCCACTGGCATCAACAGTTGCTACTTCGGGATCGCTTGATTCCCAAATAACCCTTTTGTTGGTGGCGTTGGTGGGCTGAACTGTGGCTACGATTGTTTCTGTTTGATCCACCGTCAGCAACATAAGGTCAGGATCCACACTAATAGCACTTACAGACACTACCGGTGGAGTGTAAGGTGGAGTATCGTCATCGGCCGGTGGTGTATAATCTTTTGGCGGTGTCTCATCTTTAGGTGGCGTTTCTTCCTCTGGAGGCATATCTTCTTCCGGTGGTGTTTCTTCCTCATCCTCATCTTCCGGCTCTCTTACTATATCGTCTCCTAAAGCATTATTAGTTTCAATTGTTCCTGAGGCACTTAGTGTTCTACCGCCGCCTGATACACCGGTAACATTTTCAGCAACTGTAATTTCTGTATTCGGAGTTTCAATCCTCGTATTAGAAGCACCGGATTGTGCCTCAACTCTTACTACAGAGCCGTTGCCTACAACAATTGTTCTGGTAGCTGTAGTGGATATATCGGATACAATTCCTTCAACCTCTATTATAGCATTAGTTGCATCATTTTGAACATTAATTCTGTTAATGCTCGAATTTTCGTCAATAATTAATTTAGAACTTTTGCCTAAAACATCTATATGTCCGATTGATGCTCCATTAGCGTTGACTGTAATATGGGGAGCAATTATTTCCACATTCCCCACTGTTCCTTCGATATTTACATCATTAGAACCATCATCTATATAGATAATTTCGACATTAGCATCTCCCAGCACCCTAATACTTACAGCTCCGTCCACTCTCGCAACAATTATATTTGATATATCCGAGGCTCCTCTAATTATTATAGAGTTTACACCTCCTCCTCGAACAACCATCCTTCCTGTAACCTTTACATTATCCAGAATACCTTCGCCGTCCCCTACCCCGTCACTTATAATGAGGTCACCGTTAATTGTTGTGTCTTCTAAAGCAATACCTGGAACATTTACCATAACGTTTCCATCTAACACTGATGCTATCTCACCCGGTGTGCTTATGTAATGCTTTACAATATTGTACATAACTTGTGCAAATTCAGCTCTTGTAATCAATCCTTTCGGATTTAACTTACCATATGCCCCCTGTATATAACCGGCATTAACAAGGGCATATACCTCTCCCTTTGCCCAATCAGAAATGTCATCTAAATCAGAAAAGGTTTGATTTATTTTGTCCGCAGGTTGTAATTTAAAAGCTCTTGTAATAATAGCAAATACTTCTTCACGCGTAATTGCATCATTTGGCTTCATAAGTCCGCCGGAGCCCTTAATAATACCCATCTGATATGATATTGCTAAATAATCAGCAAACCAATCAGAGGGCTTGACATCTGAAAAGTGTTCTATATCACCTTTCAAAGATGCCTTAAAAGCACGAGTAACAATGGTCGCCATTTCTGCTCTTGTCAGTTGACCATTTGGCATTAGCTTTCCATCAAAGCCAACTAACAATTTGTTATCCACTGCACTTTGCAATGCGGCTGTGGACCAGTCATTTGGCATATCAGAAAAGCCTCTTGATTCATTGATTGCCTCTGTAGCAAAAGAAGCAATTGGTAGCATGCCTATAAACATAACTATACACATGAATAGCGCTAATGGTTTCATTGTCACATATTTCGCCTCCCTTTTTAAAAAAAATATTTTATATGTATACAAAATTTATGAAACGGGGTACATCATTATAATTACCTTAATATATTTAATGTTTCTATCGCTGAACATACCTTATAGATGACACTTCCGATAATTAATGTTTGTATTATTA
>JAAZEW010000359.1 GCA_012512055.1 Bacillota bacterium
AGACAATGTCCCCACGTGCGTGGGGGTGTACCGTAACAGTGTGCAAGCGGGGTTGCAGTCTCTTTCAATGTCCCCACGTGCGTGGGGGTGTACCAAGCTAAGAACAGCGATCGGTCAATTAGAGTTAAATGTCCCCACGTGCGTGGGGGTGTACCGCATCCTCTCTGGAAAAAGTCGATGCTTGAGTCAATGTCCCCACGTGCGTGGGGGAGTACCGGAGAGATTCAAATGTCGAGAAAAATCCCATTGAATGTCCCCACGTGCGTGGGGGTGTACCGCCCGACGAGTTTCTGATATTTAAGCCCGCATCAATGTCCCCACGTGCGTGGGGGTGTACCAGCGCCTAGCTAAACGGTTAAATGTGACCACAGACGATCCCCACGTGTTGGTGGGAGTACTAACCAAGGAGGATTTGGCACGACAATCCAGAATAGTCACACTATAGAAGTAGGCTTTAAGCAGTATGGACATTGGCTGCATTAAGAGTCGTTGGACATCGGGCATTCTGCCTGCTTTTAGATTGATATTAGGGACCTAAACTCAATAGCGAAATAAGGGAGGTAGACACGGCATGAAGGATCTCCGGGAGCTTCCGAAGTTTCGAGATAGCTGGAGCTATCTCTATGTCGAGCATTGCAGAGTAGATCGTGAGAACAAGGCAATTGCAGTTCATGACGCCTCTGGCAGGACACCTGTACCATGTGCAACTCTTTGCTTATTGATGCTTGGCCCCGGAACAAGCATTACGCATGCAGCAATCCGCGTCTTAGCCGAGACAGGATGTCTTGTTGCTTGGGTGGGTGAACAAGGGGTTCGCTTCTACGCTAACGGACTGGGCGAGACTAGAGCCTCACGGAACCTAGTACGACAAGCCAAGCTCTGTAGCGATCCGGATCTGAGACTGAAGGTTGTCCTTAAGATGTACGAGATGAGATTTCAAGAACCGTTACCTTCAGAGGTTACACTTCAGCAAATCAGGGGCCGTGAAGGGGCACGAGTGAGGGAGGCCTACGCTAGAGCCAGCAAAGAGACGGGCATCCCTTGGTCGGGTAGATCATATAGACGGGATCAATGGGGAGCAACTGACCCTGTAAACCGCGCCCTATCCTCTGCAAATTCATGTCTATACGGCATATGCCATTCGGCAATAGTATCGCTTGGATATTCCCCGGGTCTCGGCTTCATACATACCGGCAAGCAGTTGTCTTTCGTATATGACATCGCTGACCTTTACAAAGTCGAAACCACTATACCAATAGCATTTCAGGCAGTCGCATCTGGCGAACCCAAGCTTGAGCAGACTGTTCGCAAGGTATGCCGTGACACATTCGTAGAGAAGAGACTTCTCGCACGTATTGTATCTGATATCGAAGAGCTGCTGCTCATACAGGTGAAGGATGCTGAGTCGACAATAGATGCACAAGAATATCTCGACGATGATCCTGCATGGCCTGGCGGTATATGGGATCCGTTTGAGTCCCAAGAAGGAGGCATCAATCATGCCGACTTAGTATGTATCGGGAGTACGGAGGAGAAATCTGATGGTACTCATAATTCTTGAGAAAGTCCCCGTATCGCTAAGAGGCGAGATAACTCGTTGGATGCTTGAGTTAAAACCCGGAGTATTCGTTGGCTCAGTATCTGCCCTCGTACGGGATAAACTTTGGAACAAGATTTGCGAAAAGAAACGTGATGGTGGCTGCATTCTTGTTCACAGTACCAATACTGAACAAGGGTTTTCTATTCGATTCTGGGGGGACTGTAGTCGCGAGGCAGTTAATTTTGATGGACTTACATTGATTAGAGTACCTACGAGTACAACCTAGCTAGTCTCTCACTAACTTACGAATACATTTCCGCGATTTTGGCTCACATATTGAGATTCTCAGCAAATAGGTGGTTGAAAAATGACCTGGAGTTCAGCGAGAATCTTCTAAGACTCTATTGACTTACAGAGGAACCTGATGTATGATTTGTCTGAATTAAGGTGAATATGTATAATATATTGATAATTGACAGGCATTTCTTAAGAAGACACATGTTTCGGCGCACGAATGCCTCACGTGCGTGGGGGTGTACCTGCGAAGATGTACAATATCATGTCCTCGTGGAAAATGTCCCCACGTGTGTGGGGGTATAGGTTTAAATCCTTCGGTCATAGACATTGAATTCGCTGGATTCATTGTATCTAGGCTAATAGCTTCCATATGGACTACATATGCTTGTTATGGTCCTACCCAATATGCTCCAGCAAGAACCCCATCATCTATTCAAGTATCCAGACCCAAGTAGAAAGAGTCTATCAGTTGGTATCTAGTCTAGACTAGGGGGCTTAAGCATGAAAAGGAGACTAGATAAGGAGCTCAAGGAGCAAATTGTGAAAGAATGTCTTGAAGCTGGTAATGTTTCACTGGTTTGCAGGCGATATAAGTTGCCACCTAGTACTGTGCACGGGTGGATGAGAAAGCAGAAAGCAACAGACTCATCTGAGACTCTACCCAAGGATACGCGGGGCATGATGTCTGACATGTTTAGTCATATTGGGCATCTGAGCAGCGAGAATGCAATTCTCAAGAAGGTAGTGGCCGAAAAGGAAATCGAGATAGCCATACTTGGGGAGTTGCTTGAGAAGACAAACCAAAAGTAACTGACAGGAAACTATTGCTTACAGGTGGATCCCCCGACAATATTCCGCTGCCTGGGTGCTACTTCTTGCTGGTCTATCATTATCTATATCCTACGCAACCCAGAAGAGAAAGAAGGCACCCCATAGCGAGGCCACCCGTATCTGTTAACTGAGTAAAGAGGCCAATCCTTATCGACTCACTGACTGTTAGGAGATTGAACCGCAACGCACATTTCGATTGATAACTCAACTAAAACTGACCATTAATCGCCAAAGACATAACAGTCGTGCTCAAAATGCAAGATGAAGCTGATCACTTGGAGGTGTCTCTATGGTCGAGAGATTGCGCACGGAATCCCCTGATCCACTCAACATAATATGGGCCAAGTCTAAACCTTTTCATCCGCTTCATTACCATTTGGTAGATACAGGATGGGTAGCGTATGCTCTACTCCATTCATCAGCTTTTCAGTCGGTTATCGCTAGGTTTTCAGAAGCAAGCAATATTGATGCCCATGAAGTCACTCGATTGCTTTCGTACTTTGCCGCAATGCATGACATAGGGAAATGCCACTCTAGATTCGCATTTTCAGGGCCAGAGAGCCTGGCAGCGCAAGTGAGTGTCTTGAGTCTGCCTAGAGCTCCGAACACCGGCCGTTTCTACCACAATGCAATGAGCAAGCGCTGGATGATGGACTACCTCATTGATGAAATGGGGTGGCCATACCAAGAAGCATTAACGGTAAGCACTTGTCTCGCGGGGCATCACGGAGATTTTTGTCCTGATATCTACCCGGACGAACGTGACGATGTAAAAGCAGCGTGGGAACCCCTGCGACGACGGATTGAATCGATGGTAAGAAGCACATTTTGCCCAGCGTCTCTTGCTTCCAGCTTCGCAAATCACAGCTCTGTAGGGATGATTCTGTCGGGAATTCTTACGTTAAGTGACTGGATCGCTTCCAATGCCGAACTGTTTCCCATGGGTGACTTTAATACCGATTTTGAGAAATACTCTGCCACCAGCGCTGTCAAAGCAACGGCCGCCGTCGAAAAGATTGGCTTTCATGAAGAGCACCCAGCACGCTTTGGCCCATTCTTCGTGGACGTTTGGCCTAAGTTCAAAACTCCGTGGCCGATTCAGCGTGAAATAGAGAGGCTTTGCAATAATGGGAGCCTTTCTACTCCGGGCCTTGTTATCATAGAAGCCCCTATGGGCGAAGGCAAGACTGAGGCTGCGCTGTATCTAGCACTTCAGTGGATTCGATCCGGCCTTGCCGGTGGCCTATATATGGCCTTGCCAACAACGGCTACCAGCAATCAGATGCATGGTCGAACATATGAACTCCTCAGCAATCAAGGACTTATTCAAGAGCAAGGCGTGAGATTAGTTCATGGCACGGCCTGGCTCATCGATAGCAAGACACCGGAGGAACACCCGACACTGGAAGACACCCCTGAGGGTGAGGCCGACCATGCTCTGGAGTGGTTTCGCCCGAGCAAGCGGGCACTACTTGCCGCGTACGGGGTTGGAACAGTAGATCAAGCCATGGGAAGCGTACTGCATGTTAAACACTCTTACCTTAAACTGTTTGGCCTTTCAGGAAAAGTGCTTATCATAGATGAAATCCATGCCTACGACGCTTACATGTCTCAAATAATCAAACGTCTACTACAGTGGTGTCAGGCCATAGGGATACCCGTAGTGCTTCTGTCAGCTACGTTACCTAACACAGAACGTCTTTCCTTGATGGAAGCCTATGCTCCACGCCACGCAGCCATGAAACACGACCGATGCACAGAAAATCAGGTATCGTGTACAAGCCAAACACGTGAATCTAACCCGTATCCCCTTATCACTTATGTCTCCAGAGATGGACAATGCGCAGACTACGCTGTGCCAAGATCCTCTCGCTCATCAAGCCTGGAACTCATTAAACACTGGGGTTCATTGCAACAACCTGAGCAAATTGCGGATCTTGTGCTTTCACGATTTAGAGATGGAGGATGTCATTGCGTCATCGCCAATACTGTTGGTTCTGCTCAACGTATCTATTGTGAATTGCGGAAAAGAATGAATCACGTGGACAGCAATGACAATCTGATGCTCTTTCATGCCCGCTTTCCGGCTTGGCGTAGGCAAGCAATTGAAAACAAGGTGACTACGTTATTCGGACCAAATAGCCTCTTGCGTCCTGATGACCCGAAGTGGGCTAAGAGGCCTGACGCAGCAATTCTTGTAGCTACCCAGGTTGTTGAACAAAGCCTAGACGTGGATTTTGATGAAATGTTTTCAGAGATAGCCCCAGTTGATCTGTTGCTCCAGCGCGTCGGACGCATGCATCGTCATAAGAGATCTCCGCGTCCTACAGGGCCCTTACCGAGATATCATCTGCTGCTACCCGACAAAGACCGGGTGGAGTTTGGGGTCACAAGTCGCATCTACGATGCTTTCATCTTATTGAAGACGTTGTCATCCCTAGTGGAACGAGACAAGATAATACTTCCAGACGATATCCGTCCACTAGTAGAACTTGTATACGATGGTTCTGCTGAACTCCCTTACACAATTCCGGGAGTGA
>JAAZEW010000325.1 GCA_012512055.1 Bacillota bacterium
AGGTCTACTACAAGGAAGGTGGTAACGTGGGAATAATCACCACGATTGACGCAAAATGCAAGGACTGTTACAAGTGTCTAAGGACATGTCCTGTAAAGGCGATAAGGATGGAACGCGGCGCGCTGCCCCATGAGCTTCATGCCAGGGTTTGCGAAGAACGGTGTATTTTCGACGGTAGCTGTGTCATGGTCTGTCCCCAGAACGCGAAGAAGGTTGCAAGCGATCTTGGCAGCCTAAGGCCTCTTCTGGAAAAAGGGGAAAGAGTCGCTGCGAGTCTCGCCCCGTCGTTTCCTTCTGCATTTCCGGATGTAGACCCACGGGTTGTCCCGACAGCCCTCAGGCTGATAGGGTTTAGTTTCGTCCAGGAGACAGCCATTGGGGCGGAACTTGTCAGCGAGGAATATACCAGGAGGTTCCGGGAGGAAGACACGCCTCTCATATCCAGCCCCTGTCCTGTAGTGGTGAACCTCGTTGAACGACACTATCCGGAGGTTATTCCGTACCTTGCGCCTGTTGTATCCCCTATGGTTGCCCACGGCCGGTATCTGAAACAGATTATGCCAGGCACAAAAGTGGTATTTATCGGCCCATGCATTGCGAAGCTGGGTGAACGGGAGGAGCCCGGCGTAGATGACGCCATAGACTTCGTCTTGACATTTGAGGAGCTCAAAAACGTGTTTCTACAAGCCGGAGTCGATTTGGCTTCGTTGGCGCCGTCTCGATTTGACGGAGCTGTGCCTGAGACTGCCAGGCTCTTTCCTGTTGAAGGAGGCATGTTGAGGTCAGCCTCCTTAAGTACGGATATGCTTGACTGCGATGTACTGACAGTTTCGGGCCTCGAGAGCTGCAAAGAGGTGTTGAAGCAGTTTATCCGCGGTATGCGGCAAGGCGACCGGACGCATCTTCCGCGCCTTGTGGACATGCTTGCGTGTGAAGGAGGCTGCATTAACGGGCCTAAAAATCCCAGCGTAGAGGATGTCTACACCAGAAGAGCCCGTGTGCTGGAGTATGTAAAGCAGTCCTCGGATGACCGTAACCAGAGTAAAGAGGCTGATGCGCAGGATGTGCCCGAGCGTCCCGAAATCCCACAAAAGCTTCTTGAAAGGAGTTATCGCAATCTCAAGCCTGATGTCCAGGCGCCGGATGAGGGCATAATCAAGGCTATACTGGCAAAAACGGGAAAGCATTCCAAGTCTGATGAACTCAACTGCGGCGCATGCGGGTATGATTCTTGTAGAGACAAGGCTATCGCCGTGTTCCAAGGGATGGCAGATCCTGAAATGTGTATCCCGTATATGCGCGAGAGAGCCGAATCAGTGGCTAACTTTTTCGTTGCGTCTAGTCCCTAGGCCATAGTTGTTATAGTTGAAGACGAGGTTATTCGAGATCTGAACGCTACGGCAGAGAGGAGGTTCAAGCGAAAGAAAGGGGAGGTAGTGGGAAAGAACCTTTCTGCTATCCTGGAACCCGGATACTTTAGGCAGGCCCTCCAAGAGAAGACTATCGTCCAGGGCGAGGTTTGCTATCCTGACAAAGAACTCGTAACTTATCAGACCATATTCTATGAACCCAGTGAGAGACTGGCAATGGGCATTATAGCTGACATAACCGAAGAGAGGAAGCGTGAGAGACGACTTCTTGAGATACGCGAGCAGACTCTGGACAAGGCACAAGGGGTCATAAACAAACAGATGGAGGTTGCCCAGAAGATAGCAGGATTGCTAGGCGAGACTACTGCTGAAACCAAGGTGCTCCTCACAAATCTCATGAATACTTTCAGGAATGAGGGGGAGAACAATGGGACGTCTTCACGTTGAAGTAGAGAAGTGTCAACTGAATAAGCACGGCGAAGAGCTATGCGGCGACAGCGTGGAGGTGGAAGCCGGTCCTGACTCTACCATAGTGGTGCTTTCAGACGGATTGGGGAGCGGGGTCAAGGCAAATATCCTCTCATCACTGACTGTGAGAATGGCTGTTACTATGCTCAAGGGAGGACTGAAGCTTGAGGAGGTTGTGGATACTTTCGTCCACACCTTACCTGTATGCGAGAAGAGGCAACTGGCTTACTCAACCTTTAGTATCCTGCAGATTTTCAACGATGGAAATGTCTATCTCGCTGAATATGACAGCC
>JAAZEW010000326.1 GCA_012512055.1 Bacillota bacterium
ACCCTCTTTGACATCGAGGGAGATACCTTTTAGGGCTTGTCGTTTTGAGCCCTTGTAAGCAAAGGTCACGTCTTTAAGTGAAACAATCGTAGGCTCCAAGTGGAACACCTCTCACATCTTGAAACTTGAGTCCTCACCGGTCCCCATCAGTGCTCACTCAGGCTTCAGGCTCTATGTGCTCGTCGATTTCGCGTTTCCCGTGTTTCTGAGCGCTCCTTAGAGCCTTTGCCACTGTCAGGCCGGCGGCCGCGTTCACTGCTGACCCGATTAGCTGGGACGGCAGTAAAGCAATCATCAGAGCAGGGCCTATCATAATCACCCATGGACCCAAACAAGTCACTGTGTTTACTATCGTGCCGACTATTATTGCAAACAGGATATTAGTCTTCTTCGCCACAAACACCCCGAGTGTGACCGTAAAAGCCATTGCGCACATGTAGATCGGCACCATCGGGAACCAGCTTGCGAAGCCTCCCAAAGCGTTTGCCAGAAAGGTTCCTATTGCAGCCACTGTGGCGCCGACAGGCCATCCGAAATACGCGGCGGCAAAATAGCCGGCAGCAGCGTCAAGGGCAATGGTCGTAGCAGGCCCCGGTATCTTAATCATTGCGCCTGCCCCTGCCACAGCAGCCAATATCGTGACACGGGAGATTGTACGTGTGTCCCATACGACACTGTGTTCTTCAGGATACTGCTTACTCAATATGCCTCCGAGAAGCCTCATCAGAAGTAGATAACAGAGCGCCAATACGTATGACACCCCAAGCCCTAAAGCTCCTTGCCCAAGCGGCATTCAAATTACCTCCTTAACTTCTTTTGACCGGATTGAAATAGGCTTAATACCGTACGATAAACGTCATCACGGCGATCATCACGATGGTCATCACGATAGTTGTCATCATGCCATTTCCAGCACCCTTCGGGCGGTTACGTCATCAGTGATCAACACATCCACTACACCGGTTCTGAGCGCTCCCAGTATGGCCTGGGCCTTATTTACGCCGCCCGCAACTGCCACAACACACTCTATGCTCTCTAGCTGTTCCAGACTTGCCCCGATGATCCGTTCCGCCAGCGGAGTATCGACAGGTTCGCCATGCACATCGAAGAATCTCATGCAAATATCGCCGACTACCCCCATTTTCGCGAGTTCGGTCAACTCGTCCGGAGGAAAGCCTCCTTCCTCCAGCAGGGTTGAAGGAGGGACAAAACAGCCTATCCCCACTACAGCTAAGTGCGCGGTTGTCCACTTGTCGGCGACATTTCTTATGTTGCTATCGTTCATCATCATGGCGCGCGCTTCAGGAGTATCAACAAATGAGGGAGCGTGTAGATACAGGTGGGACCCGCCAAAAGCCGTGGAGACGCGGGACGCGATATCGTTTACCTGAAGGTCAGGACTGGCCTGTCCCTGACCGCCGAGAAGCGGAACTACCATTATCTCTCTGGGACTCGGTCCCGTCTCATTCAGGGCTGCGACGAGTTCGCGCAGGGTCGCGCCCCACGACACCCCTACCACTTGTCCGGCTTTAAGCGTTTTGTCGAGATACTTAGCGCCTGCCATGCCCAGGTTCTGTGTGAGCAGTCTCGAGGGCGGGCCCGCGCTGCCTAAGATGACCGCGGCATCGTCAATGCCAAAGACAGAGCACAGTCTGGCTTCCAGGTCAGTGAAATCGAACTCAGGAGGGACCACGCGTATCAAGACTATCCCCTCATCCTCGGCTTGCTTCAAAGCCCTGGACACCTGGCTTCTGGATATACCTAAACTGTCCGCAATTTCGTTTTGCGTCTTGCCCAGCTCATGGTAGTGCCTGGCAATTTCATATAGCGTGCGTTCATCAAAAGCCATTCTTCCACCCCTGGGACTCATATTACCGGCGTTCAGCCGGACAGCGCGCCATGTGCAGCGGCGGAGCGCATCGCAGCAGGTAAGCATAGGCCCTGCGAAATCCGAGAGTATTCAGAGGCCCCACTGCTGCATCTACCTGCACTATACTCGACACACCCGAGAACACTCAGACACCGCGTCTTATTGTACTATGGTCGAGACACATGCGGAAGCGCTCAGACATCGCTTCTGCTTGCATTATGCTCCGCATATCCGGGAACACGCAGACACCGCGTCTTCTTCCACTATGCTCGGCACACCCGAGAACACTCAGACACCGCTTCTGCTTGCACATATGTTCAGCACAAATGTGCCATTGTAGCTTATCATTCTACGGCACTTCTGATATTCCTTCTTAAACCCAAATGTTTTTCAATGTTTTTTAAGGCATGCTTTTCGAGGCATGTTGGCCTTTTCGTCGGATTTGGAAGCGGGGAATCTCCGTCTGATCCTATTCGTCTACCGTTCATCTACTACTAAGTATGAGTTCATTAGTTTTCGCTCGTTTTCCGATTGTCTTGGGTGGCCGGTGATTGCAACGAGGGGTGTCAAAATTCGGCCACTGGCCTACGGGCCGGATTTTGTCAAGGCGACCTGCTTG
>JAAZEW010000378.1 GCA_012512055.1 Bacillota bacterium
AGAGTCATAGCTCCATATCCAGATGGGAGGTAGTGAGAAGTGAGGAGATCCATCGCATCCTTCGCTATGTTGGTTGTTCTTCTTTCGTTCATGTTGTTTGGTGCAATTACATATTCCGCGGAACCAATCAAGATCGGTTTCAATCTTGAGATGACAGGCCCGGTAGCCGGTTATGGGCAGATGGGTTGGGAAGGTGCCCAGCTCATCAAAGAACTCGTGCCCATGGAAGTATTGGGGCGGCCTGTCCAGTTCGTGTTAGTCGACAACAAGTCTGATCGAGTTGAGTCGTCTAACGCTACTTCGCGTCTCATTGAGAAAGAGAAAGTCGTCGCCATTATCGGGCCTATGATAAGCGGCAGCATGCTTGCAGCAGGAGACATATGTGAGAAGAAGCAAGTACCTGTCCTAGGTCCGGCCTCCACAAGCCCCTTAACCACTCAAGGCAAGAAATACGTGTTTCGGGCGTGTTACACAGATTCTTTCCAGGCCGAGATTGCAGCCAAGTATTCTTACGAAGACTTACGTGCAAGAAAAGCCGCAATCCTCTTCGACATTTCCAATGACTACTGTGTTGCGCTGGGTCGGTATTTCAAGGATTCCTTCGAGAGCCTGGGCGGTAAGATCGTGGCATATACTCCGTGCAATGCCGGGGACCAGGATTTCAGCGCGCAGCTTACCGCGATAAAGACTGCAAACCCGGATGTAATTTACTTGCCCAACTACTATGAGGAAGTGAGCCTCATACTACGCCAGGCGAAAGACCTTGGATTGACACAACCCATGCTCTCCGCTGACGGTGTTGATGTGCCTGAAATCTTTCAAATTGCCGGTCCTGCCATTGAAGGCCTGATGCACACTGCACACTGGCACGAGAAGGCGGGGATGACTGATATCGGCAAGAAGTACATAGCCGCATACAAAGCGAAGCATGGTGGGGAAGTCAACTCCTTTGGAGCTCTTACCGCAGATTGCGTACTCATGGTTCTTGATGCGATAAAGCGCGCAGGTTCCGCTGATCCGCAGAAGATTCGCGATGCCTTGGAGGCAACGGAGAACCTGGAAGTTGTCACCGGCTATCTCTCTATCGAGAAGGGCGATGCGGTTAAGGCAGCGGTTATCCGTGAGGCAAAAGGCGGTAAGTGGGAATTCAAGAGCGTAGCCAACCCGTAGGGTAACACCTATGGCAAATCCCATCTCGTTATCGACATAGAATATGCTCATGATCATGTCGGGCAAGGAGGGTTCCGGAACCCTCCTGCCCTGGTATTATTTATGGAGAGTTCGAGGTGGGGCAAGGGCTTGCCGAGAAGGAGTTGACGTTCATGAACGCTGCCGTGTTCTTTCAACAACTGATAAACGGGATGTCACTGGGCAGTCTGTATGCTTTGCTTGCAATCGGATACACAATGGTGTACGGCATCCTCAGATTCATTAACTTTGCCCACAGCGATATCTTCATGGTTGGAGCTTACTCCGCGTTTTTCTTCATTGTGATTTTTCGCATTCCGTGGCCTCTTGCTGCTGTGCTTGCAGTATGTGTGACTGCGCTCGTAGGTATGACCATAGATCGGGTAGCTTACCGTCCGGTGAGGGACGCTCCTCGAATCTCTGCCCTCATAACTGCAGTGGGCGTATCGTCTTTCATCGAGAATCTCGGTCTTGTCACAGTCGGAGCGCGTCCCAAGGCGTTTGAAAGCCCGCAATTTATGTCCCGGGTTTTCCACATAGGCCCTGTGACCATTACAGGCG
>JAAZEW010000352.1 GCA_012512055.1 Bacillota bacterium
ACTACTACAAGTGTCAAAGCAAGCAAAGGGGACTTAATGAACCACCACTGGTATTCATTTACAATCCCAAGCTTGACTGCTATTGCATTCATAATCCCGTAGTTTCCATCGTATATCCATCGCCATATCAGCCCACTGACGACTTTCGGCATTGCCCAGGGTATCAAGAGCAGAGCTATGTATAACGCCTTGCCCTTGATATCCTGATTGAGCAAGAGAGCTGTTATCAAAGCAATAAGAACCGTTAGGCCGACTGAGGTAACCGTAAAGTAACCCGTTCTTGCTAGGCTTGCCCAGAACTCAGCATCAGTCAACATCCGTGCGTAGTTAGCAAGTCCTACAAAGGAGGGAGGGGCTGCAACATTTAAGCGATACCTAAAGAAACTTAAGCCGACGGAATATACAATGGGAAAGATGCCCAGTACTACCATTACAACGATGGTTGGTGTTAGCATCAAGTATGCGAAGCCAGCCTCAGATATGCGATCGAGACGCCTACGCAGTTTTGACGCGCTCGCCAGAAGCCGGTATTGTAGTCCACCTACCTGTGAATCAGGTGATCCCAAAACCTACCACCTCCGCAAAACACTCACTTGCTACCCTGCTACATCTATATATGCCAGGGTAGGGTAGGGACACATTGAATGTCCCTACCCACAAGATGAATTCATGTCTACCGATAGCGCTTGACGATATCCCTGGCCGCCTTCACGCTGTCCTCAATAGCCTGTTCAGCATCCTTCTCGAGTTTTATGACTGTGAGAATCTCGTTCCCGAACATATTGATTACTTCCTCAGCGTACGGAGCTGCAAAGCGGTAAACTGGATAACGCATCTGCTTATCTACGTGCGCAACAAGGGGATTTGCCTTTCGCAATTCAGGAGATGAAAACACGGATGTTCGTACCGGCATCCAACCTGTGCGGAGACACATATCTTCTTGTACTTCTTGTCTAACCATGAATTTCAAGAATTCGTATGCTGCTTCTTTGTTCTTGGAGAACTTGGATATTGCATAGGCTTCTGATCCGTCCATTGCGCCGCTTTCAATCGACAGGCTGGGTGCCAATGCAAACCCTACCTCTCCAACAACCTTTGATACACTTGGATCGTTGGACATAGTGTAATCAGCAGCCCAACCAAACTCCATAGCTGTCTTTCCTTGTATCCATCGAGTACGCATATCGGAACCGGAGGCAATTCCAAAGGACGCAGGATCTACAACACCTAACTCATGCAGCTCCAGCAGCTTTTTCATAGCTAGAACTCCCTCAGGCCCCCCAAACACGGGATTGTCATCGTTATCAAACATCTTTCCCCCTGCCAAGATAAGAATCTCCTGGTAAGTAAGGAAACAGGAGTCCTCTCGACCGTACTGGTGGAGCACTCCCCACTGGTCTATCTTGCCATCTCCATCTGTGTCTTTTGTGCATTTCTTGGCGGCCTCTACAAACTCGTCCCAGGTTCTAGGAGGTTTTTCAGGATCCAGACCACATTCTTTGAATATTCTCTTGTTGTATAGGAAATTTCTGATGCTAAGAAACTTCGGCAAACCGTATATCCGATCCTTATAAGTAGCGGCAACCATCGCTGCATTCAAGTCAGATCTAAGTTCAGGCTCAATCCAGTCTGTAATATCCTCCAGGTAACCTGCAGACGCAAACTCCGCAGTCCACCCTGAGTATGTCCAGACCAAATCAGCCTCTGGACTTCTCGCTGCGAACAACGTAGCCACCTTGCTATGGAGAGGGCCTAATGCCATTTCCACGAACTCAACCTTGATGCCTGTCTCTTTCTCAAACTCAGGAATATATGGGCTAATTATCCTGTTGGTCGGTAAGCCGTCTGAACCTGATAGAATGACCAATTTCGTTCCTGCAAATTTCTTAGCAGTGCTAGCACTGGAAATGTTAATACTGGTCATTAACAGAATGACAGCCAGAACTAGCCCAAAATACACGGTAGGTCTTCGCATCTTTTTCACTTTAGCCACCTCCATGTTATTAGAAACACATCGGGAAAGTGAATAGCTTGATCGGAATCATTAGTTACCACTCTGATATGCAATTCTCCCTTATGCAATCCCTCCTTCTCAAAAGCTTGGATGCGCATACTTCACCATCTTCATGTATGCCAGAATGTATAATTTCTCTTACTGATTCGTCCCATTAAGTCATGGTAGCAGCCTATGTAAGTATATGAGCCATGCTGACACTAATACATCCTAATTATTTAAAATTAATAAGTAAGTTCTAGGCATCCTTTTTATTGCCTCCTTATTAATCAAGAAATATTCTTTATTAATGACGAATTAGAACCATCTATGTACAGGAAATACCGAGTTACCTCAGGTGTTTTATCCTAGGGGAGTACTTTCCCTCGTATTTTTTGTTTGCTTCATCTCCACCTGGCAGGTTTGCACTCATCCATATTGGCGGCACTGCCCCCATATTCCATAGCCTCTCCGCAGTCCTAATCATCAGCAAGTTCACTGTAAAGCAGTTAGCGAAGGTAGATGTAGGTCCCATCTTTTGCTCCGTACCGGGCACTTCCACTACCGCATCTCCTAATGGCATGTGGTTGTTAATGAAGACATCTACTATCTTATAGAGGCTCTCTCCACTAGGGTGACGTGACACACTGCTTTTAGGAACGAAATCGGCAAACCCTGTTGAGGTGATTCCAATAGAGGTTACATTTCTTTTCTTGCATTCAAACGCACAGTCTATTGTCATGGCATTTATGCCGTAAGCGTTAACGATTATCAGTACATCTCCCTCTGCAATCCCGTATGAATCAAGCACTGCCTTAGCATAACCACATGTCCTTTCGACGTAGTTCGAACGCTTAGCTCCGTGTATGAGATTAGTCCCTGCATCAAGTATAGCGTTTACCGGTGCCAGCCCCCCGGCTCGCCAAAACGTTTCTTCCACACCAATGTTTGAATGACCACCAGGACCTATGATGTTCACTAAACGGTCTTCCGAGATTGCGTTAGCCAGTATCTTGGCGGCCCTATCAATTGATTCCTTTTCATTCTTTTCAATATTCTCTAAGACTTCTACCACCCGATCAAAATACCTACGTGAAGCTTGCGTCATAATGCCTTTCTCCTCCATTACCTAGCATGTCTTATGTCTTCCGTCGTACGCGTAGGTTGTAGATAAGCGTCTTCCTCTGATATTCAGTGTCTTCCTTAAGTAATTGTCAAGGGACATCCCGTACGTATCATGTACACTAACTCAGCCTGAGCAGATGTGCCTGCGAATTCCCCCGTGTCCCTCTTATTGCAATTTGCAAACTTACGTTCCGGCTGAGTCCATTATCCTACGTTTTCATATCAGTGATCCCTATATAATCCGTTCCTAGAAATAGTTATGATAATGTAGGTAGAAGAATGTTGATGAAGGAGAAGAATGCTAGGAAGTTACTTATTTACCTTTAATAAGTATTATTCTACATGATTACGTTTTTTCCTTCTTACGTTTTTATTTTTTGAGATGCCTATTTTCTGAAGGAAGTCCTTCGCCAAGATCAGAACGCCATGAAGACTAGGAGACAGCCCCTGAAAGTCAAGAGATTAGCTGGAAAATCAGGCGGACAACAAAAAAAGCTTCCGGCAGTGACCTACTCTCCCACACCGTTACC
>JAAZEW010000390.1 GCA_012512055.1 Bacillota bacterium
TTGATGCCAGGCATTTCCCGCTTGAGGTCTTCCGCGTCGCTTGCAAGAAGGTAGCCTCTCTGTCCTATGCCTGAGTCGTATGTCGTCCAAGATATCGCCTCGCCTGATTCAAGGATAGTCTTTGTCGAAGGGGGGGTCCAAAGAACGGCAATTCTGTCAGCAGGCACCCTGAGACCGTATCCTAGCATTTCTTCGGCTGCAGTCATCCCAAACCCCACAACAAGCCCTGTTGTTACGACTCCCGCCGTCATTCCCGCGATCAGAAACGCTGACAACAGCTTATTCCTGCAAAGCCCTAATCTTGCAATGGTCAAAATGTCTTTTACCCGCATGAATCTCAACTCCTCGGTTTCTCTCGCCCCAATGTCTCATAGCCTTCGGGTTTTCCGACGTTCCGTCCTTCATTTTGAGTCTGAGTCCTGGAGGCAAGACGCATCTCACATATGTCAAGCCACTTAAGTTGAGCCTCGAGCTCCAGGAGCCCTCCTTCAACAAGAAGCAACATCAGCCGATCTTTCTCAGGATCCAGGTTCGAGGCAAAGTCGTTCAATTCTCTCGTTGCTTTATACAGTCTTTTACGTTCTTTGGATATGACTTCTTTTGTGCCATCCACTCCTGCTGTCTGCATGCAGATGAGTTTGAAGTAGAAATCACGACGCAGGAGATTATCAGGAATCTCAGACTCTCTAACCCACTCTAAGAAAGCCTCATGCCCACGTTCAGTAAGGGTATAGACTTTTCGATCAGGACGGTCATCTTGCTCGATTCGCTCAAATGTCACCAGCTCATCACGGGCCAGGCGGTCAAGAGTGGAATACACCTGTCCCGGGTTTAGAGGCCATAGCGCATAGACCATGTCATCGAAAGCTGCGTGAAGTTCATATCCGTACGTGGGTTTTTTGAAGAGGAGCGCCATTAACGCATGCTTAACAGACATTCAAACACCTCGATCAAAGACCGAATACCTCAATCAAGTATCTCAATCGAGTATCTCGATTAAGTACGTCCATCAAATACCTGGATAACGTGGAGAACGCCAATCCTGGATCATATAGATACTGAGAATATAGATACTGAGTATCTATATGACAATTGCATTATACTTCTCACGCAGTTTCCTGTCAATATGTTCTCAATCTTTGAAATCCTTACGAAGGACAAAAGAAATCTTGAATGCATTATCATGATTATGATAGAATAAATGCATCGTTAATGATAGGTGGTGGGTTTTTTGCCTATAATCAAACCAATTTCCGACCTACGAAATAACTTTAATCAGATTTCAGAAATTTGTCATAGGGAAAAAGAGCCTGTCTTTATCACTAAGAATGGTGAAGGCGACATGGTAGTCATGAGCCTGGCTCTATATGAACAACAACAAGCTCAACTAGAATTATGTCAAAAGTTGAGTGAAGCTGAAGCTCAAAGTCTTGCCGGAGTGCCTACAATATCGCACAAAGACTTGATGAAGAAACTGAAGGTAGATTGAATGAGCATGAAACATGAAATCCGCTACCTTCCTGCGGCCGAACAAGATATAGTTGATATTCTTGAATACATCAGAAGAGACAACCCAAGTGCAACCGTCAAGCTTATCAATGAAATAGACGAGACTATTTCAAAACTTGAAGACTTCCCGCATATGGGGGTAATTCCAAAAGATTTACGCTTAAGGAGTCTAAACTACCGAATGCTCATAATTGATGACTATCTAGTTTTTTATGTCGTCAAGGACTGCATTGTGGAAATCCGAAGAATCCTTCACGGCAAGAGAAAATACGCTTTTCTCTTATGAGGCTTCCCTAATCCTCCCAGCGTAAGCATGAAATAGCTTCCACTGTCTATGTTAACCGGCGCAATCCCGGGTGGGGACCGGTCGACGTTTACTGTCAGGGGATTATCCTATCTCCACTGACGCGATCCTAGGTGGGGGCTGTTTGACGCTTACGCTGCAGCCGGACTAATAGCGTTGTCAAGAGCTAAAGGCCCGTCAAATAGAGCATGGTGTGCCCCTCGGATTTGGCCACGTGCAGCCATCTGGACCATCAA
>JAAZEW010000345.1 GCA_012512055.1 Bacillota bacterium
CACACAATCGCCTCGTGTGATTTGTGTAGTGAACCGGTTGAGAACCGAACTATTTATGGGCTAATGGTGTTTAACTAGTGAGGGGAACGGAGTGAGGACTGGAGATGCCCGATGAGAGATCTCTCGTGAGCCGTGCCAAGCAAAACGAAAAAGACGCTATGGAAGAGCTATTTCGACGCAACTACCCGGTGCTCCTGGGCGCGCTTGTCCGTATCATCGGGGATGCCAATGTTGCTGAGGACATTGCTCAAGAGGCGGTCCTAAGCGCTATTGTCAACTTGGAACGGTATCAGCCGAGGGCGAAATTCTCTACGTGGCTAATCTCTATCGCGCTAAATAACTACAGAAACAAGCTAAGAACCAAGACACGAGAAGTGTCCATTGACAGTATCGGCAGGACTGATTCAGAGGCGGAAAGCGCAGAAGACCGGGCTCTTCAACGTCTGGCTGTAGACGAAGCCACAGGCCTCTTGGAATCCCTCAGTCCTGAAAAGAGGCAGGTTTTTGTGTTGAAACACTACTACGGGTTCAAATATGAGGAGATAGCTGACGTTGTCGGTTGTCCTATAGGGACAGTGAGATCAAGGCTTCATGATTCAGTGAACATACTTAAGCGGGAAATCACCAGGAGGGGCCTTATATGAACAGACAGTGCAAGCTAGTCAAGGATTTGCTGCTTGATAAGGCATATGCGGGTCCGGGTGAATTTGAGGAACAGGCTGTCTCAAAGAGCCCGGACGTCCAAGACGGCAAGGCTGACCGGACCAACTCAGATAGTCTGACAACACATAAAACAAGATTAAGTGAAGCAGAGATTGCAGATCACCTTAAGGTCTGTCCTGAGTGCGCAGGCTATGCCGACACGCTCGCCGATATCTCCCGGTTGCTTCGTCCTATTGAGGGTCCTGTTGCTTCCGGAAGCGCCGTGGATGGCACTGCAACAGGCGTTAAGGCGGAAGATATTACCCCTGACTGGGCAAGGCTCAGTGCAACTATCGAGCGAGGGGTGAAAATGCGGCTTGCCAGGGAGCGCAGAATGGTAGCCTTGTTTGCGCTGGTAGCTGCCGGTATTTTGGTTGCTGTGTGGGTTCCTCTTCTGGCGTGGAATCCTCAAGCGCTCCTAGGCCTGCAAGCAGTGGGATTTTTCGGCATAGCCATATTCTATTTGCCGATACATTTGTTGCGTGAAATGAGAGGTGAAAACCTGTGAGTGAATTTCCTCTGATTACGTGGGTTTTCCTAGGCGCTTTAGTGACGATACAGGCTACATGGATATTTCGTGATGCGCGCATGCGCGGGGAGAGTTTTGCGTGGCTATGGGGCTTGTTCGGGCTTATTAACGTTCCGTCCTCCTTTATTGTCTACATTCTTGTAACCAGACGCGGAAATATTCGATGCATACAGTGTGGTAAGTCGATTCGCCGGGAATCTCACGTTTGCCCTTATTGCAGGAAGGCGAACAAGTGATATTTCTCTTGAAGGCGAAGAACAAAGAAAACAAGATGAAGCCAAGGTGAAGGTGTGTTGCAATGATTCAAGTCGAGGATGTAACGAAA
>JAAZEW010000327.1 GCA_012512055.1 Bacillota bacterium
GTGGTATTAGTTGCGGTACCCAACCCGCGGATATCAGACTGCCAGCCGTCGACGTAAACTAGATTTTCGGAGAGCCCACCACCGAAAGTTAAAATCGGGGCTTGACGGCCTCGTTCATATCAGCCATCTAGGGGGATCTGATGGCTTCTCAGTAGTCGATTGGCACACCCAGTGGGCCATTTAACCGGATCTGAAGGCTTCCCGGTAGCCGATTGGCCCATCCAGTGGGCCATTCAAGGGGATCTGAAGGCTTCTCGGTAGCTGACTGGCCCATCCAGTGGGCCATTCAAGGGGATCCGAAGGCTTCTCGATCGGGTAGGAGGCTGGTCGTTATTCGGCCAGCCGACCTCCCACAGCACCGTACGTACCGTTCGGTATACGGCGCTTCCAAACTTTACACATGTGCAGCAAGATAAAGTTCTTTAAGGCTAAGGTAACCGGCTTTCTTAAAGACTTCATTTGGCATCGCCCGGGTCAGTATCCAGCTTCCGGCTACGCGCCAGTAACCCAGCCTTGTGTACGCCCATTGCCACGCCTGCCAATCCGGTATCCCTGCCTTCTTCAGATTTGCGTACCTCGTCCGTGCTTTCTTCCAACGCTTCCACGTCACCATTCTCAAGCGACGTCTCAGCCATTGATCGAGTGTCTCCATGAGTTTCTTCATATCCGCGAGTTTGAAGTAGTTGACCCAGCCACGTATTATGTAATTCAGCTTCGCTCTGCGATTCTCAACGCTCAGCCCGTTACTGCGCCCTGTTACTTCACGGAGTCTGTCTTTCAACTTCTTAGCGCTTTTCGGGTGAACTTTCAACCGTCCTTCTCCCTGGTAGATATAAAATCCGTATCCCAGAAATCTCACGTCTCTTATCTCCGCGACCTTAGTCTTTTCCCGATTAACTGTCAGGAATAGCTTCCCTTCAATGTACGGGATGATGTTTTTCAGCGTCCTCTGCGCAGCTTTCCTGCTTTTAGAGAATATCATCAGGTCATCTGCATAGCGTACAAAGCGGTGCCTTCGCCGTTCCAGCTCATGGTCGCATTCATTCAACATGATGTTTCCAAAAAGTGGACTTAACGGTCCACCTTGCGGTACTCCTTCCGGGCTTTCTTCAAAGACTCCGCCATCCATCACTCCGGCTCTTAAGAATTTATGGATAAGGGAAATCACTCGTCCGTCCTTTATCGTCTCCGACAATACCTGGACAAGCTTGCTTTGATTCACCGTGTCAAAGTATTTCTCTAAATCCATGTCAACTACGTATTCATAGCCGTCTGTGATGTTCCTTTGACATTGTCTTAGTGCATCGTGGGCACTACGCCCGGGCCGGAATCCATAACTACTTTCTGAGAATTGTTCCTCATAGATAGGACTTAGCACCTGACTGACCGCCTGTTGTACCATGCGGTCTATTACTGTTGGTATTCCAAGCTTGCGGGTCTTGCCGTTTTCCTTGGGTATCTCTACCCGCCTTACCGGCTGGGGACGATAACTCCCGTCTCTAAGGGATTTTAGCAGTTCATCCCGGTGTTCCCTTGTCCACGGCCCTAGTTCATCCACCGTCATCCCGTCAACACCGCCCGCTCCCTTGTTCCTTTTGACTTGCTTGTAAGCCCGATTCATGTTCTCCGGGCTTAGGATTTTCTCCAACAGCCCTCCTTCTTGCTTGCTTGTGTTGGTGGTATCCGTTTCAGCCATCCTTGGTGACACGCACACTTCTGCATAGCTTTCCTCTTCCTGAGTATCCTTCTGCAGGTAGTCCCACAAAGTGAGTTGTCTGTGCTTTAATTCGCCACTTTTGGTAGCTTTCATTGACCTCCACCTCATCTGGTTCAGCCCTTCCCATCAGCCTTTCGGCCTCCGGTACTATGGCTTCTGCTGACTTCTCACGGCAAATCTTGTTTCAACCGGGCTTCCTACTCTGCTTCCGCCCGTCCGTGAGACCTCCCGGGGTAAGACGCTTCACCTTCGTTCCATTTACCTGCCACATCTACACTCTCGGGTCCGGGTAACTTTTGGGTTTAGTCTGCGACGCAACCTTGCCCCCCTCGAAATGCCTCATATGTGGTTCGTGTTCCTCAGGCCGGAACTTTGCCTCAGGCTTCCTTCAGATTCCTCCTCGCGGTGGACACCCTTGCCCTTGGCTTGCACTTGGTCGTTACCTGCCCGTGCAGGGGACTCTCACCCCCGTATGAAACGCCATGCCCGGCGCACGTAGCCGATTGGCCCACCCAGTGGGCCAATCAACCGGATCTGAAGCTCTCTCGGCCGGTAAGGCGCTCTTCCTGAGAGCTACTCTAATGGATTGGTGGTGCTTCCGGCGGCTAAGTAGCTCGCCTAGAGGGTCGTTGTAGCTGATTTAAGGGCTTTCATGGGCTCGAGTGGCTTGCCTGGAGAGCCGGTGCGAAGATAGTATGCCTTACAGGCGTAGTCCCAGAAGTGTCCTATTCCGTTTTGCATGTTCCCTATGTTTTTCTTTGTGGTTGGTAATCTATTGGGCTTAGGGCGCGGGAACTCTTTTTGCCCCACTACGGCAATTGATCGCTTGTCTGAATCATATAACTCATTGCAATATCGTGAGATCATTTTCGAAAATCCAACGACCTCTTCCAATTGCTCCCTACGAGTATTCGCGCTGGTTCACCACATGTTACTCTCCATGGCTTGCGGAATTCCTGATCGCGTCTGTTGTCGGCCTGTGATAATGCCTCTCTGTAGCGGGACTCGGAAAATGCCGATCGTAATTGACCTGGGACATTGTCACCCTATGACGAGGCTCAGTGTACTGTGGGCATTGCCGCCTTGCAATACTGCCGCCCCACCTGAAAGAATTCGCTATTGTCTCGCGCTGGAGGGGTAGTGGTCGATTGACCGGTCGCCTTTTCTGGCTTGGCATTCGCCTTTTAGTGCACAAACAGCTGTATAAGATAGACAGTCACGATTGCGCCTATAGCGACTTCCAATAAGCTTTTTTCAAGGAAAGCCAGAACAAGCGCGACTGCCATTCCGATTAAGGCTGAAGTCATGTCTCCTGTAGAATACAGTATTGCCGGGAACGTCATAGCTCCCAAGGCAGCAAAGGGCACATAATACAGAAAAGAAAGCAAGAAGCGGGATTTTGACCGTTTCTTGACAGAGATCATAGGTAGCGCGCGCGAAATATAAGTAACGACTGCCATTAGAATTATTGCAATGACGGTTCTTTGCATCCTAGAGATCCTCCCTGGGAAAAAGGACTGCCCCAATTAAGCAGGCTGCAATGGTTGCAATAACAATGCTCCATCCGGATGAAAGCTGTTTAAGGTGGGGTACCCAGGCAAATAAAGAACTGATAGCAATCGCGACCAGAGCTATGATCATAGTGGCTTTGGATTTTTTAGAGCTCGGAACAATTAGAGCAATGAACATTGCATATAAAGCAATGCCCATTGAATTCTGTATTCTGGCAGGAAGAACAGAACAGATAGTTGCGCCCATCGCTGTCCCCAAAGCCCATCCCCAGTAGGGACAGACGACAAGACCTAGCATATACGTAAA
>JAAZEW010000328.1 GCA_012512055.1 Bacillota bacterium
AGAACATCACAATGCTCCAGGAAGAGGTCCGTAAGCGCAAGGCCGGAGACAAGGTAGTGATCCAGGTGTGGCGGAACAAGAATTACATGCTTATAACCGTTACCCTGGGAGAAATGCCTGATGAATAAAGAGACACTGTAAACCTCGGGCCGGGGATTATCTCTGATGAGAGACTGCCTGCTCAGCGATGGCGCAGGCAGTCACTTTTTCTGTGACTTCCCCGGGCAAAACCTAAATATCATAGTATAATGACAGTGTGATCAAGACGCGTGAGAATGAGGAGGCAGATCCCGCTATGTCAAATGTCAGACGTCTCTATAGAAGCAGATATGAAAAGAAGCTAGGTGGCGTGTGCGCTGGATTAGCTAATTTCTTTCAGATCGATGTGACTGTTGTGCGGCTTATCTGGGTTCTTCTTGCAGTATTCGCCGGCACTGGAATTCTTGCCTATATTATTGCTTGGATTATCATTCCCGAACAGCCTTAAAATCTCCCTTATCCCCTTCGCCAGAAGTCCGGGATAAAGAGCACCAGAACGGTGAAAAGCTCTAGCCTGCCTAACAACATGCAAGCGCTGAGGACCCATTTCCCAAGGACAGGAATGGGTTGATAAGTAAGGGTCGGACCCACGACCATAAGACCTGGGCCTACATTACCCAAGGTTGCTGCCACAGCGGAGAAAGCACTGACAAGATCAAGGCCGAATCCGGTCATAATCAGTGAGCTGCCAATAAATGTAGCCATGTACAAAAAGAAGAAAGCGGTAGCAGTATCCAGCATACTATGGGAAATCGGAGACCCATTTAGCTTTGGCAAAGTAACAGCCCGTGGATAGATAAACTGAAAGATCTCCTTGTATCCGTGTTTTATGAGGATCAGAATCCTACCTACCTTGATTGCGCCGGCTGTAGATCCGGCACATCCGCCTATAAACATCAGAGTCATGAGGACTGCTTTGGAAAACGAAGGCCACATGTCAAAATCCACAGTGGCAAAACCTGTTGTAGTAATTATTGAAACCACCTGAAAAGCCGAATGCCGAAAAGCCTCTGTTAGGCTTTGGAAATTGCCTGCTCCCAAAAGGTTCACTGTCATCAAAGCAGTCGCGGCCATGATAACAAACACATAGAATTTGAACTCAGCATCTTGGAAGAATACTCGGAGACTCCGGCCACTCAAGGCACGGAAGTACAGGGTAAAGTTGACACCTGCAAGGAGCATAAATACTGCAATAATCCAATGAATCCCAGGGCTCGTCCATGCGCCTACACTTGCTGCCTTAGTAGAAAAGCCTCCTGTAGCCATGGTAGCGAATGCATGATTCACTGAATCCAAAAGACTCATTCCTGCCAGATAAAGCAAGATTGTCTCAACCACTGTGAACCCTACGTAAATCAGCCAGAGAGTTTTCGCTGTCTCTTTGATCCTGGGAACAATCCTTTCAGGAAGCGGTCCCGGCACTTCTGCCCTGAATAACCGGCTTCCTCCAACACCTGCACCGGGCAGGACAGCAATAAAGAGGACATTAATACCCATTCCGCCCAGCCAGTGCAGAAAACTCCTCCAAAACAGGATCCCGTTGGGTTGGACGTCTATGTTTCCTATCACTGTAGCGCCTGTAGTAGTAAGTCCTGACATAGCCTCAAAGAAGGCATCTGAATATGTGGGACATGCGCCGTAGAAGACAAACGGCAAAGCCCCTATTGCCGCTGCAATTACC
>JAAZEW010000383.1 GCA_012512055.1 Bacillota bacterium
CGCCACAAAACGCATAGAAATCTTGAGTCCGCTTCTTTTCGGAGAGATTGACCGAGCGAAGCGCGCTCAACTGATCCGTGAGATTAGTGAACGTGAGCAGATCTCAGAACGTACCTTGCGTCGATGGCTGTTTGCTTACGAACATGAAGGTTACCAAGAACTCCTTCCCAAGAGTAAACATGGTGGGAAAGCAAGTTCAGTCACCGAGGAGATTGTTGACCAGGCTGTTATGCTACGTCGCGAGGTACCCACGCGAAGCATCCGCCAGATTATCACCATCCTTGAGATGGAAGGACTTGTTGCCCCGGGAGAAGTGAAGCGTTCAACACTACGAGATCACCTCATGAAACGTGGTTACGGAGCCAGGCAGCTTAGCATGTAGCACAGCACCGGCGCCGGAGCATCACGAAGATTCCAACGCCTTCATCGAAATGACCTTTGGCAACTGGACATCAAGTATCTTCTCGTCTTACCGCAGACGGCCAAACGTAAGGCACAACAACTGTATGCATCTGTAATCATTGACGATTCCACTCGGTTGGTAACAGCGTGCAAGGTCTACGAGAAACAAAACACATGGAACGTGCTTGATAGTTTTCGCCACGCCATTGAACGTTACGGTATTCCTGACAGGGTTTTCACCGACAACGGAAGCCAGTACATCAGCCGCCACATGACCCAGGCATGTGCCAAACTCGGCATCAAAAAGCTTACAGCTCGCCCAAGGGCCGCATCGGCTAAAGGAAAGGTTGAGGCTTTAAACAAATACCTTGATGTTTTTGTGGAAGAAGTCAAACTCAAACGTCCGCAAAGCGCATCTGAAGTCCAGCACTACCTTGACATCTGGCTTCATGAACTCTATCAAAACAAGGTTCACTCTGCCCTGGACGGGAAAACGCCTCAGCAGGCTTTCAAAGAAGATGATCGCTCCCTTAGGTGGGCCAGTAAGGAACAACTCGACTTTGCCTTTGTCTTTACGGAAAAAAGACTTGTCGACAAAACCGGCTGCATCTCTTTCCAAAGCATCCCCTGGGAAGCAGGCCAGGACTTGATTGGCATGAGAATTGATGTTGCTTTTCGCCCGGACAACCCCGATGAGCTTGAGGTATTCCACGAGGGCTTTGAACCGCGAAAGATCAAGCCCTTAAGCATCACCGAACACACGGCACCACGCAAAAGAATGCCGTTGCCGGAACGGGTCAAGCCGCAAACCTCCCGGGAACTCGATGCAGCGGCCAAGCAGTACGAAAGGCATAAGAGCCTTGCTCAGACTGCAATTTCCTATCGATCTGTCATAGGAGGTAAGAATCGTGATTGAAGAATTCTACGGGTTTACGAAAACACCCTTTACCAGGCAAATGACAGAAGAGGCCTTGTTTGAGACCGAACAATTCGAGGAAATCCTGGCCCGGTTGCAATACGCTGCGCAAAAACAGTGGTTTGCACTGCTTACGGGTGATTGCGGCACAGGAAAATCCACCTTAATCCGCAAACTCGCATACACCCTGGGTACCAAGGATTACAAGGTGCTTTACCTGGCCGATTCAAAACTAACCCCACGTCATTTCTACAACGGGCTTCTTGACCAAATCGGATACAAGGGCGGTTCTACCGGGGCGATTCCAAAAGGCTTCTTCACCGGGAAGTGGAGCTCATGCGCGGGGTTCATGGGCTTAATCCCGTAGTGGTTGTAGACGAGGCTCACCTTCTTGACCGGGAGATGTTTGAGGAAATCAGATTCATGCTCAACAGCCGTATGGATTCGGAAAGCCCCCTTTCTCTTATCCTGGTCGGGCAAACCGAGATCTGGGACAAACTCAGAAAGCAGGTCTACACTGCGGTGGTTCAAAGGCTTGACCTTCGCTGCCATCTTATTCACTTCGATGAGGCTACGACTAAGTCGTACATCCTACACCACCTGCGCTGTGCAGGGTCTGTCTCCGACATATTCTCTGATGACGCCATAAAAGAAATCTTCCGGTACGCATCCGGTAGCCCACGGCTCATCAACAAGGCCTGTACGCATTGCCTCATGTACGGAAAACAGCGCCAGAAAAAGATTATTGACGATCATATCGTCAGATACGTAGTAGAAAAGGAACTCCCGTAAGACTTTGCAGGGCTGGGGCACTCCCTGGACGGGGTGCCTCAGCTCCCCTCCACACTTGACACAACCTCCGGCAGTTAGCTGGCATTTTGGTCCGGTAACTTCATGGCAAAATGGCCCGGTAGAAGCAATGAGAGCAAAGCGTCCTGATAGTTCGCCTCAAAGATTGCTTCAAGCAGGTAATCGCAAAAAAGTCATGGGTTTTGCCGCCCTGAGCCTTGCGATCTTTATGTTATTTTCTCTTTACCTCTCAGGCTGCACACGAGGGCGCAACAGCAC
>JAAZEW010000046.1 GCA_012512055.1 Bacillota bacterium
AGAGCAGCAATCTTCCTCTTATCAGCTTTCTCGCTGCTATCGAGCTGTGCCAATTGGGCATCCACCTGCCGAATCAGCTCCTTGTTCTCCGCCTTGAACTCATCGTCACCCAGACGTTTAAGGTGAAGCTTGAGTTCCAATTCACCGGTCTTGGTTCTTAGAGCAGCCCTTCTATCACTAATACGCCTTTCAATATCCTTGATAGCTTCATCCTGGATCTCCAGAGTCTCAAGCTCTTTACGAGCAGATTCACCTGTACTGTCCTTGAGATCTTCAATCAACTCTTTGAGGACTCTCTTAATAACAGTAACAGTGACGTTCTCATTCTCTTCCGGCTCATAGGCAGCCACTTCCTGCGCAGTATCCACTACCTCAGCAAGCTCGCTTTGGGCCTCACTGATGTCCCTTTCTATTGATTCAATCTCATCCTCCTCCGCCTGGAAGAACGCTGCCACCAGGTAATCATCGGGAATCAAGCTGTGGTGCCAGCCAGTCGAGATAATGGTCTTAAGATCGTAACGGATCTTTTGCCACCAGTTTACAAAAACCCCGGCGCTTTTAAACTCACCCAGCACTCGCAAAGGCATCAACTTGTCCTTGAGTGTAGCCAGCAATTCTTGGCGCAGTTCAGGTAGCTGCTTGCCATTGTGTAGCCCGGCAAAGTCAACCCGGACCTCTGCCCACCACGTCTCCAGTGCATCAATGTGGGCAGTAAGAGCCTGCTGAAGCCCTAGGTCAGCTTCTATAGCACCCTTGATGCCAGACCTGTCATTGACGGATTCGCAGAAAGCGAAGTAACCAGGGCGTTCGGGCCTAAAGAGTGTGTCGGGTTTCATCCTAAAACGGGCAAAGTCGTCAGCTCTGGCAGTAATCTCTGCCTCCGGAATACCGCCGATCAGGTGCGCTTGTACGTCCTCGGGTTCCGGATCGGGAGTATTGTCTACATAGCGCCGGATATTAAGGTTGTAGTCATGGGTCTCTACGATCTCAGCCTTAGTGACCAGGCGGCTGTATTTTGGAATCTCCCTCTTGTGGGTAAATACGAAGTCAATCTTCTCGATGTCTTCAGGACGTAGCCTATTCTGAGCCTTGCCTTCAGCATATTCCCGGTCTGCGTTAATGAAGAGGATCTTGTCACGCATGGAGTCAGGCTTATTCTTATTGCACACGAGCACACAGGCTGGGATGCCGGTACCGTAAAACAGGCCAGGCGGCAAGCTAATGATAGCCTCAACAACGTCGTCATTAATTAAGAGCTCGCGAATGAGCTTCTCCTTACCGCCGCGGAAGAGCACGCCATGGGGCATGATGGTAGCCATATGTCCGTTAGGTTTCAAACTAGCCAGCATATGCTGGACAAACATCAAATCGGCTTTCTTGCCTTTTTCAGGGGCCCATTCACGGAAGCGATTGGGATACTTCATATTAGCCCGACTGTAGTTCTGGGAAAACGGGGGATTGGCCAGTACACGGTCGAATTTGCGCACCTGGCCGTTGTCAAGGATCAACGGATTTGCCAGGGTATCCCCGTTTTCAATAGTAAAACCGGTGATATTGTGGAGGATCATGTTCATTATGCAAATCGACCATACGGTGCCGTTGGAGTCCTGACCATAGAGATGGAGGTCATTAGCGTTTTGTCCTTGTTCCTCTACATACTGGTAGGACTGAATAAGAAAACCGCCGGAGCCCACAGTAGGGTCGTAGATTGTCATGCCTGCTTCCGGTTTGGTAAGCTGCACTAAGAGACGCACGACTTCAGCAGGAGTGTAGAATTCCCCGCCTTTCTTGCCTGCGCTGTCCGCAAAGTACTTAATCAAGTATTCATACGCTGCACCCAGCAAGTCGGGAAACTCAAAATTATCATTGACCAGTACGAATTCAGGCTGGCTGAAGTGATCCAACAAATCCTTCCACTTCTGGTCAGGGATCTTCGTTTTCCCTTTAACAGCATTGAAATCAATGTTGTTCTTGAGTACCCCCGAAAGGAGGTCGTTTTCATCCTCAATAGCTGCAATTGCCTTATTGAGCATGTTGCCAATATCGTATTTTAGATCCTTTAGCGCAGGGACTGTTTCACCGTTCTCGTCAACCCATGACTCATGCCAACGGGCACGGACAGGGACAAAGAAGGCCTCACCGTACGAGGTCTTGTCTTCCAGCAATTCCTCAACAATCTCCGGATGGTCCTTCAGATCTATGAAGTCCTTTTCAACCAAGTCTTTGCGCTTGACATCGAACTCATCAGACAGACGCTTAAGAAACAGCATGCCGAAAATGAACTCTTTGAATTCTGACGCATCCATACTACCGCGCAGAATATCGGCGGCCTTCAATAGAAAGCTCTCCAGTTGGGAGAGGGTGATTTTCTTGGTAGGCAATTGATACTCCTCCCGCATGACAATCTCGTGGTTCAATTATTTGAATACATTCCGGATTCCTTGTGTGGAGAGAGGCTTCTTAAGACATTATGCTGATGGCAGAAACCTCTCGGTAAGTGCATTGAGAATTGCTCTTTTCCCTAGTTGCGCTTTGGCAACCGGTAGATTCTCCGGTATCGGCTCCAATGCCGCCTCTACATCATGGCCCATATGGCTTATAATTTTAAGCAATCCACAGCAGTGTGGATTCCTAAGCTTCTCCCTCACAGACTTGATATCCAAATTCCGGTTTCTTTCGCATTCATACCACTTTAACTCTTTCAATCCGAGGTTTTCCTCTAATTCACCGGCATAGTCAGGTTTCAGTCCTCCCACCACTACCAAGACCTTCTCTGACAGAACTCCCTTTAACCTGGTGCAAATAGCATTTTCATCACGGGCTTGATAGAGCCTATGGATCTCTGTATCATTGAAGGCATTATTCCACCGATCTTGGAGTCTGCTTATACGCCCCCCCACAGAAGGATCTTCTTTGCCGAAAGTCGCAATGAGTCGCCTTAGCCATTTTGATGAACCGGCCAGATCGCATACATTGAGTAGTGAGTCAACTATGTCACATACATACCCCGCAGCCAGTTCCCGAAGAAACGGACCACCGTCGCAGAGGTGACCATAAGTATCGTCGATTACATATTCGAAAACCCTGGGATCAAGGCGTTTCTTAGCCAGTTTTACGAAACGCTCAACCATCTCCGTATTACCGTCCTGGACACAGTACTTAATAGCCTGTCTGACGAAAGCCTCCTTAGGTGATTCGTCGCTTTTTTCACCATAATCGATGTACAGTTTCACAAGTTGTGGGTTCGTTTCTAAATGCGGGTATCTCTCGCACTGGTTCACAAGGTACCTGAAAACACGATTCTCGGGATCGTCAGAACTCAACTCGAGAAAACCGATAACCTTCAGGATATTCGGCGGTTCAGTAAAATAACCTTCAGACATGAGTTCAACCGCTTGAGCAAGGAGAAGGACTTCAATATCGGCAAGGCACTCCAGCAATCGCATGGCCTGATTTTCGCCTAATTCCTCGACTGCCTGCACGAAGACATTCATCTGGTTCTCCGTCTGCAAGTCTATCAGCGGAATGATATCTTCATAAGGATAGTCAGCCCCAACAGCGGTAGCGGCTCTAAACAATATCATCGCACCGTTGCCACTTAAACGATTCGGATTCAGGTCCCGCAACCGGTTGTATGCTTCCTCAGGACAATCACTCTCAAGATATGCTTCAGCCAGATTCTCCACCAAGTCGGTATCATCAGGAAATGACGGTAGGACATAACGTGCAAGCAATTCTATTTTCGTTTCCAAATTAGTACTCGTATCCTCGTCTATATGGCACCACAACTGCCTTACGGCTTGTTGCCGAATCTGGTCATTCTTGTCCACCATCACATCACGGATACCGGTCTTCTCTGGAGGAAGCACTGTACAAGGCGGGATCTCTATCTTCTCCATTAGGGAAGAATGTCTTATTGGATACGAGGCAATTTCGTAACAGCGGGGTATCGCAAAGGACGGCATCTCTATTTTAATCTCACGGGAACGCTCAGCGTCTACCTGTTTAATTATGTCCCCAGTGTCGCTGTCTATTATCTGAAGTTCTTTCCGGTAGGACCCCCCCACTGCAACCTCATTCTCAAGATCCAAGACAAGTTGAGGAGTCTCATCGTCCTCAATCCCAATGATCCGCCAAAACACTGTATTGTTATAGGATTCCAGTTGGGACAGAGACTTTGCGACGTCATGCCAGTATTCTCCTGACACACTCTCACTAAAAGACAGCATCTCGTCTGGCAGAGGAATCGCATCCAAGATAGGGAGGTATTGATATCTTTCGGCAAACCAAGATTGAAAATCGGGTTCCACGCCACTTACAAATTCTTGACAAGATATGCGGCATTCAAGCCGGTTGGGATAAGATCCAATGTCAAGCATGTTGCCAAGTCTGACAGGATGAACTATGCCGCCTTCGCCAAGGCAAAAGAGCACAGGCTTTCTTGAGTCTACAATGTCCTTCCAGTTTCCCGGCAGATTTCGAGTGCTCATAGAAACCTGCAGCTCCCTTAGATTGCTGTCTTGGAGGAGCCTTAGGTTCTCGATAAGACGAGCCCTGCTTACGAATTGTCTGGTCACCAAAGTAAACTCCAATTTACCATCACCACCGATAGTCTTGCAATTGCATCAGTTGTTCCCCACGACCCGGGATTGCAGGTCCTTGTCTCCCTGAGACATGCCGATGCCTTGGAGTATACTCTCTTCCAGGTATTCTCGTGAATTAGGCTCAACCGCCTTGAAATGAAGCATTCCGTTGGTATCCACTGTTATGCCAATATCCAATTGATCACCGGTATTGAGGAATGGATGGTGAAACTCCTTAAGAGCTATCTGTTTCGTGCGTCCTAGATATCTCTGACCGATCCGTAAAGGCAAGTTCACATCCAGCGAAAATGGCACTTCGTATTCATGATGATATTCATGAGGGTACTTCGAACCTTCAGGCACAATTACCGTAGTCATGTGCCCGGATTCATCCAACACGCCATAAGCATGGGATGTAGTCATTTGCACGCCGCCCAATACCAAAAGCCCTGAGTCAAGCGCTCCTTTGATAGCAGCTCCCCTTGCAACAGCTTCATCCCGATCCGCCCCGCCGGAAGCGGGTATTTTAAATGTGCTTTCGACCAACCTGTCTATCACAGGAATTCTCGTGGAACCTCCGATTAAAATCACCTTATCTATCTTGTTCCCGGAATCAAGTTCGCGGCCTGTTATGTTTTTTGCCTGCATGATTGTGCGTGAAATGACTTCCTCAATCCTTCTAATATACGCATCTATACTGTCTTCGAATTCTTTCCGGGAAATCTGGACGCTCGTAGCTACGTTCCGAAAAACAGGGATATGAAAATCAACTGATTCAAGATGAGTTAGGTCCTTCTTGCATTCCTCTGCAGTCTTTACCAGGTCGGCAACAACATCCCGCAATCCCCTGTCAGTAATCCTGGATTCATAGCGCAACTCCTGGAAGCTCTCATCAAGAACCTTCAGATTCTCATTTGTGGGTGACTGGCGTATAGCCTTTTCCAGAGCAGCCTTTGCCAGAGATAAGTCGAAATCGAATCCTCCCAGCCGCGGATCACCGTCTTTTGCCATGACCAGGATTTCAGGAGGGCCGTTACTTTGCCCACGGAATATGACTTCACAGATTGACACATCGAAAGTCCCGCCGCCCAAATCAAACACAGCTATGGTTGATCTGTCCTTCTTGAGAACTCTGCGAAGCCGTCCTTCCTGACGGAGAGTCAAGATATAATCTAGGATCGCGGCAGTCGGTTCCTCTATTAACGAGGCCTTTAGACCTGCAACCTCCGCTGCATCCAGGGTCGCTCGTTTTTGCGCATCTCCGAAATAGGCAGGGACTGTAATAACCACGTCAGTTATCGGGTCTTCCAGTTCGAGGTTTCTCTTGGCGTCTTCGCATACGGATTTCAAAATGCGAGCGGATATGGTTTCAGGATTTACTTCCACAGGCTTAGCTCCTGCGCTGACATTCCACTTAATGGGCTTCCCCATTTCTCTCTTGACCCACCTGAATGTCCTATCAGGATCTTTGGTGTACATGGATAATGCAGCTTTTCCTACAATACTTTTGTCGCTGTTGGGTTGGAAGTAGACAACTGAAGGAGTCAGCTCTCCACCGTCCCTGTTTTTGATCAGGTTCACCGATGACCGTCCGTCCATCACGTAAAGATAGGATAGAGCTGTATTTGTGGTTCCTAAGTCAATCCCGAATATCTGATTGCTCATCATTCTCACCTTTCCGGGCAGTCATCATTTTCTGCTCAACAAAGATTTCCACGAGCTCCCGAAGGTCGGTGTACATCCTGTCAGCCTCGTCCATGAAATTCGAAATGCCTTCTTCTTTTGTCAAGTCATCCGGGTAGTGCTCAGATGGCTTCAACAGCCGCCTGAGCCTCTCTCCAGGCATCAAAGCATCCTGTGCCGGGTCAGAGTACCCTCGAAGGATCAGGGAGGCCCGTTCCAAATTACTCGATACTTTTGAAATCGCTATATCCTGGGTAATCCTCTGGTTGTGCTCAAGGTCTTTTACCAGGATCTTCAGGCTATTAATCTCCTGCTTCTTCCTATCAAGTTCTTGACGTAATTCGTTTTGGTGATGCATATGTGACATAAGAGCATCAGCCAGAGTCTTCTCGAATACGTCTCTAAGATTCTGTATAACCATGTCCATTTGCGAAGCAATAGCCTTTTCACATGCCTCTTTACTCAACGCAGATATCCAAGATTGTGCAGCGGAAAGCAGTTCTACCGGTACCCCGGCGCCGGAGGATTTCTTAGAGGAACTGCCTTTCTTGGAACGTTTTGACGTTGTATCCGAGGATCCTTGTGAGGCCCTGGCAGGAAGCAACAGTCGGTATACAAGCCCATCGCCACTGTGGAGGACCACGATTTCGTCCCCGGGCTTTGCCGATTTGAATACGTCCGAGAATTGGCGAGAGGCCGACCCCAGCCATCTTTGTCTCTGTTTACTATTTATCAGTCCGCCGACTTTCTTGTTGCCATCAAAGACGTCCAGATTCTCATCTAGTCTCAATTCCTTCACTGGAATTCTTTCAATTATCAACTGCTCATTGCTCTTGTCAAAAAGAGGCAGTTGATCGCCATTAGGGGTTGTCCCTTTGGTTTTCTCGAGCAACACAGGAAGTACGTCCTGCGGGGAAGCTTCGGTCAGAATTTCATCGCGCATTTCCACTCGATTTTCACCTCGGAGATACACGACGGATTGCCGGCGATCATTTCCAGGCAGGGTCACTAATGCAAGCACAACTTCGCTACCCACCATAACCATCCTTTCACAGGTGACTCTACATTGGATTCCAGGTCAGGTTCTCGTTGCTTCCCCAATGCTATCCCCTGATTAGAAGCAGTGAACCCCGGAAATCACAGGGAACTCCTTAGGCGGAAAATTGGGAGTTGCTGCGTAGCATTCAATTAGAAAATACGATTGGTGACTCGACATATACTGAACCCACTTCTTCGTCAAATCGTTGAACTCATGCTCCCTCTTTTTCCTGGCATTGAACCAGTAGTTTTTCCAGCGCATATCTTTGCAGGGAAGCCCCCACCATTCACCGACATTCCTGAAGCTGATGCGCGATTCCCAAAAAAACGGCCTCCCCGGATCGTAATCATGCCAATTCCGTCCACGTTTCTTGGGAGACATGGAAATATCTTGGATAGTGTCAGCAACTACAATTCCAACATATCCCGGAGTCTCTTGAATATCATTTGCAATACTGTCTACGGCGAGGCTATTCAAAATCTCTACGCGCTGATCTGTTGTAGAGTACCTTCCTGCCAATCTTGGAG
>JAAZEW010000373.1 GCA_012512055.1 Bacillota bacterium
CAAATGGCAAGACAGTAAATACGTCTCCCACTGTGATAGATCCTGCCTTAATGGAGGCTCGGAGGCCGCCGCCATTGGTCAAAGCAATATCAGCAGCACCTGCTTGGCGCATAACATCTGCCACAAGGTTCCCGAGATTAGTTTCTCTCGTCCTAACATTGGCGCGCTCCCCGTCAAGTGCGGTCGCCGCCTCACCGATGACTTCCGAAAGCTTCGCCTCGAGTTCCTTGTTATAGGTTCTAATAATCTCCCCTATCCTGCTATCTTCCACAACTTCAGGCGCACAAGGAATTAGAGAGCCCACGTAGTCAGTGACTTTGCCGTTTTCACAACTCACTTCGAGGTTACCGAGGGATTCCCCATGTTCGCCTGATTGAACTATTACCGTGCTTCCTACCTTGTCAGGTTGTTCCAGTCTTGTGTGGCTGTGTCCGCCCACGATAATATCAATACCTGGAACCTTGCTGGCAAGTAGTCTGTCATCATCGTACCCGATGTGAGTGAGCCCGATCACCAGGTCCACCTTCTCATAGTCTCGGAGGTATGGGACCATCCAGCTTGAGACCCTTATTGGATCGAGGAATTCCAGGCCTTCGACGTTCTTCGGGTGTGTTACTGTAGGCGTGTCAATTGGGGTTAAGCCAAATATTCCTATTCTCATTCCGTCGACAGGCAGAATTAGTGCGCCTGGGAAAAGTGCGCGCCTGGTGTCTACCTGGATCGTGTTTGCTGAAAGAAATGTGAAGCTCGCCTCTTCAGCCATCTTTTGAAGTACAGACTGTCCATAGTTGAATTCGTGGTTGCCGATAGCCATGGCATCTACGCCAATGGCTTCCAAGGCTTCCACCATAGGTCTACCTTCGAACAAATTAGCAATGTTGGTCCCATGAAGCGCGTCCCCTGCATTTAGAATAATTACATTGCCGGCCTTCTCCCCAGCGATATCTTCTACGAGCGTCGCTAGTTTAATCAGCCCGCCAATAAGCGCGTCAGAATCCGGCGCTTTGAAAGACTCCAACCTGCCGTGGACATCATTCATGTAGAGGATGACAACCTCATTTTCACCTGCAGCTGCCACACATGCGGATGCAGCGCAGACGGCCATCATTGTGATGAAAAGAATCGATAAACGAAGAGTACTCCTCCTTGACATCCTTGACATATACGACCCTCCCAAATAAGTTTTTTGATCCTAATTCACTTATTCTCCGAAGGCCATTTTTTCCCTGCATAGGTTTGCTTCTCCATCAATTTGAGTCGCTCCCACCTGGCATTGGTTCAGTATTTCCAGGCCGATAGGAGAAAGCGTCTCAAATCATGAAATAGGAGTATAAGGTGACGTGAAAATCAAACGGGAAGTTGAGGAAAGACTCACGTGGTAGGCAAGGAGTAGACATATAAGTGGTCGGGGCGAGAGGATTTGAACCTCCGACCTCCTGCTCCCAAAGCAGGCGCGCTAGCCAAACTACGCTACGCCCCGAATATCGAATCCACAAATGCTCGACGGAAACCCATCTTTCATTGACAACGATAGTATACGCGAACAACTGCCCTGTGTCAAACTCAGTCCCCGCTCCGGTATGTCGTCGCTCCGGAATTCCGCTAGCGTCTTGTTTTCTGGGTATGTGTTCCAACTGGCACCCTAATTGCGGCTGCCAGGTTAGATGGAAGCTTTGCCCATCTATGAAAGATCATATAGAACCCACTTATAGGGATCCCAGAGAACATGGCGCCGCAGAAGAGCTAAGTCTGATCGATCTACGGCCATCCGGTGGCTGATTGGCCCATCCAGTGAGCCAGTCAAGGGGATCTGAGGGTTTTTCGGTAGTTGATTGGCCCATCCAGTGGGCCAGTCAAGGG
>JAAZEW010000329.1 GCA_012512055.1 Bacillota bacterium
CGTAGCCGCCGAATATCTGTACAGCATCACAGGTGACTTTCATGGCTACATCTGAAGCGAATAACTTTGCCATGGCTGCAGCTTTCGTAACATGGCGCTCACCGGAATCAATCATCCAGGCTACATTGTAGACCAGGGAGCGAGCGGCTTCGATTTGGGTGGCCATGTCAGCCAGCATATGTTCGATTGCTTGGAATTCTCCGATTCTCTTTCCGAATTGAACGCGCGTTGAGGCATACTCGGCTGCCTTATCCAGTGCACCCTGAGCAATCCCAACAGCCTGAGCAGCTACCCCAGGACGCGTTTTGTCGAGAGTGCGCATTGCAATCAAGAAGCCTTTGCCTTCCTTGTCCAAAAGGTTCTCTGCAGGGACTTTGCAGTCTTTGAATATCAACTCAGTTGTGGCTGAAGCCCTAATGCCCATCTTCTTTTCCTTTTTTCCGAAGTCAAATCCTGGAGTTCCTTTTTCAACAATGAAAGCCGTCATTCCCCTGGGGCCTTTTGCAGGATCTAACGTTGCGATAACGACATACACATCTGCTTCGCCGCCGTTGGTTATCCACTGCTTAGTACCATTTAGCACATAGTGGTCTCCGTCGCGGGTGGCTGTGGTCCGTATATTGCCTGCATCGGACCCGGCATCGGGTTCTGTAAGAGCGAACGCTGCCAGCTTCGAACCGGACGCTATTTCAGGCATGAACTTGCGCTTTTGCTCTTCCGTCCCGAACATGAGAATGGGAAATCCTCCAAGTGCGCTGGCTGCGTATGATACTGCCACTCCGGCGCAAGCCCGGGACAGCTCTTCCACCACAAGGCATTGCTCGAACACACCACCGCCAAGGCCTCCGTATTCTTCCGGAACCCATACTGCAAACAAGTCTGAATCAGCCAGAATGCGAATGAGATTCCACGGGAACTCTTCACTTTCATCGAACTCAGCTGCCCGCGGCGCAATTTTTTCGTCTGCGATCTTTGCCGAAAGCTCCTTGATGATCTCCTGCTCCTCGGTGAGAAAGTAGTTCACTTCGCGTTCCCCCTCTCTGCAGGAACCAATTAGCACCTGCTCATAATATGAGCTACTAATCGCAGTTTAACATCGGGCTTGGGGGCTGTCAAGGAAGATCCGGCTTCCTACAGTCGCTCCTATTGACAAAAGCTTCTTGTAACGGTATATTATACCCCGTAGGGTATACTAAATAGATTACCACAAGTAATCGCCGGTTCCAGAAAGTGTACGTACCGTGCAGGGTTGTCGGTGTTGCACTCGGGGACGGCTCCCGAAGCGGGCTACCTTGACAAAATCCGGCCCGTAGGCCAGTGGCCGAATCTTGACAGCCCTCGTTGCAGTCATCGGCCTCAGAAAACGTACGTACCGTGCGGGGCCACCCAACGCCTCGGAAAACGAGCGAATACTAATGAACTCATACTTAGGCAGCGAAGCATGACCCGTGACAATGTCCGGAGACCCGCGAACTATCTTTTCGGTTGCCTATTGTGTTTCATCGTCTTAGATAGTGCGTAATCCGGCAAAGTAGGGACATCGCCTGGAGGAGGTGTGTGAGCGAGAGTGAAGCGAAGCAAATTATGGAAGGAACAGGGAGTTATTGAGCCTGATGCGCCGACATTGACTGACGATGCCCAGGATACGCTAATACTAAGTGAAAGCGCTAAAAATGATATTGTAACAAGACTAAGGCGC
>JAAZEW010000363.1 GCA_012512055.1 Bacillota bacterium
CTCAAGAGATGTAGATCTCATTGTCATCAGCAACGATTCTGCTGACACAGACTTCCCACAACAAATGGTGCTTCTCCATGAACACCGGGATCTTACTTATTGCCTGGTGGGACCTGCATATACTGGAGAGCAGTCTGCATACCTGGAACACGCTGGGAGCGTGGTGCAAGCCTCTTCCTATTCTCCTTCAGCAGCATAAGGAACCAGGCTCTTCTTGATGCGGCGGATACCGCCACGCGGGTCGGGAACATCACCGAAATACCTTGGGATCACGTGAACGTGTAGGTGAAATATCGTCTGTCCGGCAGCCGCTCCTATATTAACCCCTACATTATAGCCGTCAGGGTGATATTCGGCATCCAACTTTTCTTTTACGTTAATGAGTAGGCGGGTGATGGCGTCTTTCTCATCTAAAGTAGCGTTAAAATAGGTCTCTACATGCCTCTTAGGCACTATGAGGGTATGGCCTTGATTTACAGGATATTTATCTAAGAAGGCTACAGCCAGTGCATTCTCTGCGATTACTTCGTCTCTTGGTATGTTACAGAATATACACTCAGACAACGGCCTCATCCTTCTCTCAGTCTTTGAATCTACGTCGGAAATAGTCGATCCTGCGGAACTCGAGAATATCCTCTACATGGGCTGCAAGCAACGACGATAGGAAGGGTTCGACTTCTCGGTCCAGGTACATGATCTGATTAATCTCATCGTAGTGGAAGAATCGTCCCTTGGATAGGAAATTCACAGGGTTTACCCTAGCCAGCCTGGCAAACTGCTTGACTCCCCAGTCTCTCCACTTCCGATTGCTACGGTCACTTAAGTCTTCTTGGTGAATCGGGTAATTCCGGTAGAACTCCATCATTTTGCCACCAATCTCTTGAAGCCCGACTCTTGACACTATGCTGCCTTCACGTAGAAAGGTCTTGATGGTAGGTATCTTGTAAGACTTAGTAAAACGGGTCTGTTCGATTTCAATGAGAAAATCCTCTGCCGGGGATCCTAGCCACTGTTCTTCTTCAGGCTCAAGGTCCCCCACAGACTCCAAGAACCTGAGCCACCCGTCCCTTAGGTATTCCCTGATCGGTATGTCGCTGCCTTCGTAGATGTCAAATCTATTCGGTCTTCTTCCGAGAGATTGCTTAACCCGCCAATAGGTATCTTTCATTCTAATCGGCAGAGGATCGCGGACAGCAAGTTCTTCAAACAAGTCAATAATGCGAAGATCGAAGTTCACTATACAACCTTCAGGGAACTGGTAGTCTTCCATCCGACGTGCCCCGGAAGGCTGGGCAGTCCATGGATTTTCGCCTGCTAGAAGAAGGGGTATATAATGCGCTCTTTTGTAGTTGCCGATAAAGTCGAGCACAGTAAGATACTCTTTGTCAGGGCATTTGCGGAGACCCCTTCCTAGCTGCTGGAGGAATATTACGTACGACTCAGTCGGCCTGAGAAACATAACCGTATCGAGGGAAGGCATGTCAACACCTTCATTGAAGATATCTACTGCAAAAATGACCTTTATCTCGCCTTGCTCAAGCGCTTCTATTGCTTCATGCCTATCCATTGTATGATCATTTGCAGGTAAGCCACTATGAACTGCAGCTGCTGTCACTCCATTAGCAGAGAAGTACTCAGCCATATACTCAGCGTGCTTTATGGATACGCAAAATCCAAGAGTACGCTCCCCGGCCAGACGGTGATACTGTCCGATAATCAGGTCAGCTCTTTCCTTATAGGACAACTGTCGTTCCAAGTCTTCAACTACATAGCGCCCATTTTCCATTTCTATTCGGTCATAATCGGTAGGATCATAGATAGCATAATATCGAAACGGTACGAGTAAGTCTCTCTCAATTGATTGCTTCAGTGAAATCTCATAGATAATATTGTCATCGCAAAGAGAGAAGATATCCTGGTTATCCATACGAAAGGGTGTAGCAGTCAGACCAAGAAGGAAATCAGGCTTAAAGTAGTCTATTACTCTTCGATAGCTCTCAGCAGCAGCATGATGGAATTCGTCTACAATTACATAATCAAAATAGTCCCTGGGAAGTGCTTCCAAATGCTCACTCCGGCTAAGTGTCTGTACTGTACTGAAATAGACATCTGCCCCCTCATCCTTCCGTGTCCCGGTATAGAAACCTAAACGGCATTCGGGTCTTAACTGATGGAAAACGTCATATGCTTGCTGTACTATTTCATCACGGTGCGCTAAGAAAAGCACTCGCTCAAACGGTAAAGCATCAAATGCTGCCAAGTGTGTTTTGCCTACGTCGGTTGCTGCTACTACTATACCTTTATCCACGCCTTCCGTACGCGCTTGTTTCAAGTAGTAGAGCGCTTCAATCTGAGCCCCGCGGGGTTCAGGTTTCACAGGGGGCTTTGACAAGGCGGACTTTTCCTCTAGTCTGGCAAAGGCCGGCTTCTTCCAGCGCAGGGCGTAGTCCTTGAGCACTTCCGGGGTCACTGGTTCGGAACAGTAGCGAAATAGTTCATTGAATGTCTTCGAAAAGCGTAGGTAATCATCGGGATGTTCACTCTTTAGGAAACGATAGTTCCACTCCACCCCTGTGGTTAATGCAGATCGAGAGAGATTAGATGAGCCAACGAATACTTCGCCTTCATCCCCGTAATCAAAAATGTACGATTTCGGATGAAACGCTCTTATGGATTCGTTGTAGATGCGAATATCAATAGCTGAGCCCAATTGATCACATAAGTAATATATCGCGCAAGGCTCAGTCACAGACAGATAGAGACCGGTTAGGAGCTGAATAGAAACCCCTCTATCTGCTGCCTGTTTAAGCTGTGGAACAAGAAGTTTGACTCCTGACTCCATAACAAACGCCACAATAAACCGTATTCTATCAGCACGGCGGATAGCATCTTCCAAATACGGTTGTAAGGGATCGTTTCTACCGGTTGTGACATTCGTCACTACCCCCACCTCACAGCACGTCCCATTCCGATGGGGCAGCACTCCCCGACATCATGTTCTCTTGAGAACTAGTAGGGAATCACTAATATTTTGGCTTCTATTCTGATATTCCGTTTTCTGCCTCAAAATCCTGCCATTTGCGGCATCCTCCGCCTCTACAAGCAGAAGACCAAGAAAAACCCACATGAAATATGATAGGATAGTAGCGTGAGATCTCTGCCTCAGTTGTCTTTCCGGTCCTTGACGGGTAATGCTGGATCTGAGGCCTGGTGAATCATTTTCGGGGTTGTTGCACGATGGCTGAAGGGGCCGCACGCCAAAGCTTCCCAGTAATCTTCCCTTGCCTTGATGGAATCGTATGAAAAAAGCACTATTCCAGGTACGCCAAGTTCCCTTGCAACATCAATCTTCTCTATGCAGTCCTCGGGATCATCAAGCATAAGATAGACTCCGACACCGGCTAAAGCCTTCCCGCCAGGTGATGTTTCCACAGCCTTTTTGATATGGCCTGTGAACTTTTGGGTATCCGGCGTATACGCCATTGGCACTACGAAATCTACAAAGCCTTCTTGAATCCAGCTCCGCCAGTCCTGCATCCTCAAGTTATGAGACTCATCCGCATCAGGAAACACAGCGCAAGAC
>JAAZEW010000330.1 GCA_012512055.1 Bacillota bacterium
CCCTGACACTCGTGGTATTACTCGTCTTGTGGTTTCCAACGGGCCGCGAAGAGATGAACTGACTATCCGTGTGTTCGGGAACGCTCATCCCAGCGACATTGACTGGGGAGAGAGCCTGCTCCATCTATACGGGACAAGCGTTGAGGATCCAAATTATCAATACGCTACAACTATTTACGAGGACCGCTCCAGCACTCGCACGCTCACACTGGAACTTGAAGGCACAAATGTAATAAGGCTCGTCCGGTACAGCCGGTTCCCGTCAAGTGACAGCCGTCACAATTTCCGTCAAGTGGAGTACTTCCGGAGAAGCGCCGGAGGACAAGGCGGGGCGCAACCCCCGTCGTCAACGTCTCCTCTTCCCGATCTAATTGTTGAGGCTGTGAAGGAGCCTGAGTGGGACAAGGCGCGCAGTAAGACTGTGATAAGAGCGGTGATAAGGAACGTTGGTAACGCAAAAGCCGGTGCGTCATATGCCAAGCTGAAGGACCAGGGTGAGGATGGGGCAGGTCCTGTCGCAGAAGTCCCTGCGTTGGCTTCCGGAGCGTACTACGTGGCTACTTTTGAGCTACCCTACTGGGTATTTCGTCCTGACGCAAACTTCTGGATCAAGGCAGACTATACCAACAAAGTGAAAGAATCAGATGAAGAGAACAACATGCTGACATTCTTCAGAGAATGGTAGGCGAATCAAGCATCTTGCTTGCTAGCTGGCTAGCTGAATCCACCGGATCCATGTGCTGAGTGCGACCTCAGTGGCGGGGAGGCGCTGAGTCTTTGCGAAGACAAAACCGGCCTCCCCTGTGTGATCGTAAGTCCATTCACAACCTTTGGCAGCGAAAGTGAGAAAGCAGGAAGGTCATGATTGAGGCTATCCTTCCAGAAGAGCCAAAGCAAGTTCCTTCTGCATAAGAACCTTGCCATCCTTTACAACTCTCATGCTGTCACCGGACACTTCGTCAATAATCATAGCCTTTCCCTCGACTTCACCAAACTCGTACTTGATGTCAATGAGTTCCAAGCCCCGTGAAGCCAAGTCATCCTTGATAATAGTCGTTGCCTTGCGTGCAGTATCTCTCATGTAATCCACTATCTCTCCGGACACGATGTCCAGAGCAACCAGGGCATCTTCAGTAATTAGAGGGTCGCCGCGTTTGTCATCTTTCAACGTAAACTCCACAAGAGACGGCAGCGGTTTGCCTTCCCGGACATACTGTCCGTAGCGGCGAACGAAGCTCCCCCATGCCTTTTCTCTGCAGATAACCTCCAGGTTGAAAGAGCGTGCATGCTTCACGATGATGGTGTTTTCTTCTGGGCCGACCTTGAGAAAGTGGGTAGGTATGCCTGCCTTCTGTAAGAGGTCAAAGAAGTACATTGTCAGGCGAAGAGAAGCGTTTCCCTTTCCTTCCACCTCTCCGACAACTTCATTTGCTCCTGAATCGATCCGCCCTTCCGCTCCGGTTACGGCATCTTTGAAATAAAGTAGGACATTGCCGTCACCCTGCAAAAATACGTCCTTGGTCTTACCGCTATATAGCTTCTCGAGCTTTACTCCATTGTTGCGTGCCTCTTGCATCGCTTTCCCTTCGCCGCATGTATTCTGCAACGCAATTCCTCCTGATTGGACGGTGTAGTATCCATGTAATATCTGCGCAATGTCTACGAGTTGGTGCTTCACTTATTATGCGCTTACGTCAATTATAGCTATGGTCAGGCTTGATGTCACTGTTTTGACCCGAGAGAGTCTGAAATGCTATAGTATAGGTAGACAATGCTCTGGAATGCTCGTAGTCTGGAGCAGGGCGTTCGCCAGATAGGGAAGACCTCAGAATTGTTGGCTCGTGCCAAGCTGCATTGCGTGGTTTCGTTGGGCGTTTTTCCCCTGACGAAGTCGCGCTCTCTTTCTTTGGAGGGGTTACATGTCATGTAGTAGAATATCACAGCGAGAGTACACAAAGGAGCTTCTTCATCTTGCGGGGCCGCTGATTCTATCCAATCTGGCTTATACTCTGCTGGGAGCTTTGGACACAATTTTTATGGGCCGGGTCGGGACAATTGAGCTTGGCGCTGTAGGTGTTGCGAGCACGCTTTTCGTTGCCGTATCTGCAATCTTCCGCGGCACGGCCGGCGGCACCCTGGTCATGGTTTCCCAAGCCTATGGAGCAGGTGACAGGAAACGGATAAGAAGATCCCTGCAACGATATGTTGCACTGTCAGCTCTTCTCGCACCTCTTTGTTTGGTCTTGCCGAAGGTATTTGAATTGTATTTCGCGCTTTCCAAAGCCCAACCACAAGTACGGGATCCCGCGCTGACTTATATGACGATACGATCTTATGAGATCCCTTTCAGCCTACTGTCGAAGTGTGTAGGCAGTTTCCTTCTCGGGATAGGCAACTCCACATTTCCCATGTTTGCTAGCTGGCTGACAGTGGGAATCAATGCCTTCGCCAACTATGTCCTCATCTTCGGCAGGTTTGGTTTTCCAAAGCTTGGCATAGCAGGGGCTGCCTGGGGGACGGTCATATCCCAGGTCGTGCAGACGATTCTATATGTAGGATTCGTCCTCTGGCAATACAACAAAGAATACCGTCTTCTCAAGGAATTCTCATTTCCTGGTTGGAAAGAGATGAAGGACAGCTTCACCTTGGGATTCCCCATGGGGCTTGCCAACTCCATTGATCTTGGCGCTTTCGGGGTCTTCCTCACACTGATCTCACGCATAGGCCCGATTGAACTTGCTGCAAGCCAGATCGTAAGCCAGCTCAATGACCTTACCTTCATGCCGGCTTTTGCCCTTGGCGCGTCCACCAACTCATTGGTAGGAAGGTCATTAGGTCAAAAAGACGTAGAGA
>JAAZEW010000331.1 GCA_012512055.1 Bacillota bacterium
ATGTAGGACTCATCTGAAAGGTTATCCAGCCCCAACATGCGCTCTGCTTTCTCCACACCTTCGTCAGTAAGGGCTACAGCTTATGCCTTTTCATCAACTGAATAATCCTCATCCCGCTTCAGCCTTGGGACAAGCCTGGCAAATTGCTGGTAGAGGTTGGTAGACTCCTCCGCTTGTCCGGAAATGATTAGAGGCGTTCTGGCTTCATCTATCAGGATGCTGTCCACCTCATCGACAATGGCGTAGTTTAGTTCTCGCTGCACCATTTCGTCCCTGGAGGCGACCATATTATCACGAAGGTAGTCAAAACCGAACTCGTTATTCGTCCCGTAGGTAATATCCGCCGCATATGCCGCCCTTCGCTGAGCGTAATCAAGCCCATGGATTATCACACCCACCTTGAGTCCGAGAAACTTGTAAATTGTGCCCATCCATTCCGCGTCACGTCTTGCCAAGTAATCGTTGACAGTGACAATATGAACACCTTTCCCGGTGAGGGCGTTAAGGTACGCAGGCAAAGTAGCAGCAAGCGTCTTACCTTCCCCTGTCCTCATTTCCGCGATTCGCCCTTCATGGAGGACTGCTCCGCCCATAATTTGCTCATCAAAGTGGCGCTGGCCAAGCACCCTGACTGCAGCTTCCCGAACTACCGCGAACGCCTCAGGAAGGAGATCATCCAGTGATTCACCGTTATCCAGTCTTGTCCTGAACTCAAAGGTCTTGGCTGTGAGATCACGGTTGGAAAGCCCTTTGACGAGAGGCTCCAGAGCGGATACTTGTTCCGCTATCCCTCTCAGCCTTCGCAGTTCCCTTTCATTTGTGTCAAAAGCCCGTTTCAGGAACCCAAGCACTGACATATCCCCTCTTCTTTAGCGAAGTTTGCAGGCACAGAAGCATCCGAAACCAGCAAAATGCGAGTCAATTATACCATTTACGATTTTCGGCAGCAACTACAGCCCAAAGGGATCCAGGAGTTCCGCAAGAGCCATATTTCCTGGATATCTGTTCCAACTAGCACTGTAACTGCACTGACAATTCATATGGAAATGTTGCCCATCTCTAATCGAGCATATAGAGCCCCCTTTCCCCCATGTGCGTTGTTTTCGGAAGACGCCTTCTTTATATGATTTTTGTCTTATCCCGAATCACCCCACCGACTTTTAAGAAGGCCTATCCTGTCCTTGACATTGGTATTGGCAGAGGATCACTTAATGTTATGAGGCTTACCAAGATCTGCCTTGATATCTCAATTGTCGTTGTGCCTTTTCTACTTTCCCATTTTAGGTTCCTAAAGAGAAATAGCATCATCAGATTTACAGCGACACAGAAGATGGTATACCAGACTTCTATAGCTTTAGGGTCATGGATGTAACAATGCCGGAATCCCCAATTCTGTTTCAGATCACAAAAGGTGTTGTTTTCTATATCCCACCTTCTATGCATTATCTGCCAGACAATATCGGCTTCCATTATCGCCTTTGGCACAGTCGTTACGATATGGCACTCAGTTACCGTTTCACCGGTTATCTCCCCGCGACATGTAGTTACCCTTGTTTCTTCGACTTTAAGACACCTTAATGGGGATTTAACACCATCCCAGCTCGTGAAGTTCTCCTCATCCCAAATCTTGAGGTTATAATTCACGCCGTGGCCGTCTTTGCCTTTTTCCCCTTTAGGGGTCACCCCATGTAAGATAACACCAGACTCTCTGTTTGCCACCAAGCCATCCATGTCTTTTACTAAAATCCTGTCTTCTTGCTTTACTTTAATGACTACATGTTTGTGTTGCTCCAAAACTTCATTTATAAATGGCGCTGCTGCATAAAGAGCATCTGCACAGATAATGTCTGAGTAGCTGTTGTTCCTTTTGGCTGCCTCTTTTAGTAGACGTATAGCTGCGGTAAACTCACCTTCTCCTGGCCTAACCCTCTCCATACCAAGTAGCAGATGAGGCCCGTCACCCACATAGGATAAAGCTACCGCCTTTTCGTAATATTCATCCTTCCTACCCGGATAACGTCTTATTGACCACCCTAAAGCCCCCTCACAGGGTGTCTTGGTTGAGTATGTTTCGGTCCCGTCTATTCCACAGACTGTCCATCTTCGGATAGTCCCCTTTTGAAATACCTTATTGTATCTTGCCTTATTGATTATCCTTGCGTTACAGTCCTTTAGCTCTTCTGCATTCCCGTTAACCATTGAATAAGCAATCGTATCCGCGCTTGGTTTCTCCCCACGTATGGCCTTGGCAAGCTCACCATTCATTCCCATGCGTTCAAGCTGATAAAAACTCTTTATCCTGCTTGCAATCCCAAGGATAAGAAGTGCTATAATGGTGTCAGAAGAAATCCTAGGGTTACATCTAAAATCTTTATATCTCTTAAGAAACGCATCAAGCCTATATACCTTACATGCGTGGTCCCAAAACTGTCTTACTCTGTTTTTCATGTTCCCCGCTCCTTTCTTTGACTTGTCGATTAATTCGACTTAAGGCGCGGGGACTCTTTTTTCTCCGTCTATGGGAATTGATCCCTTGTCTGAATCATATGACTCATCACAATGTCATGACATCATTTTCGAATATCCAATAACCTCTTCCAGTTGCTCCCTTCAAGTATTCACGCTGGTTCACCACATGTTATGTTCTATGGCTTGCGGAATTCCTGTCGCCAATGTCGTCGTAGGCGATCGTCGCCTGTGTATTCGAAAATTGCGCCATAGTCAACCTTGATTAGACAGAGGCCGCATGCAGGCGCTCGAGGCCCTGCAAGCCTTCTGTCTCGGG
>JAAZEW010000369.1 GCA_012512055.1 Bacillota bacterium
GATATAGGCCACTGCCCGGAAATGTCGAGAGACACCTATGGGTAAGCAGGTATTGCCGGCTTAAGGTTCTACCTAATGTGGTTGGACTAGTCCTAGGCTGTACAGTGCTAAAACTCAACAAGGAGGGGTATTCCCCTCTGGCTGCGCCTTTTGTGTTCTACCAGCCGGCCCTTTAACACCCCTTCCTTGTGTGAGGGGGATTTTTATTTGAAAGAAGGTGGTGGTTGTGGGTACAGGGTCCGAGAACCCTCCCCGAAGAAAAATGGAGGCACTAATTATAGGTGGCGGCCAGCCCACCCACCATCCTAATGTTTGTTTTAATGTTATAGACCAATGGGGATGGGCAGAATAAGGGCCGACACAATGGTAGGAAGGGAGGCCTTTATTATGTTGGATGGAGAAAAAAGATTGGAACAGATTCGCACCTTACTGGCAGCAAAAAGGGAATCTGAAGTTATCGATATTTTCCTTGCCCTCCAGCCCTATGATCAGGCGGAAGTAATTAGCCTACTTACACCGGAGGAACGGCGGCAATTTATGCCCCTTTTGGATGACGAATCTTTGGCCCCCATCTTTAAGGAGTTGGAGTCCGATGTTATCACTGAGGTTGTTGATGGTATAGGGGGAGAATGGGCCTCTCGGGTTTTGGGCGAGATGTCCTCTGACGATGCCGCGGACCTTTTGGGGGAATTGGAAGGGGAGCAGGTGGAGGAGCTCCTGGATATGATGGAAACGGAGGATGCTGAGGAAATGACAGCTCTTCTCACCCACCCGGAGGAGACCGCCGGGGGGCGCATGACCAAGGAGTATGTTACCGTTAAACGGGATTGGTCCGTGGGCAAAACCCTAAAAATACTGCGGGAAATAGCCCCGGGGGCGGAGACCATCTACTATTTGTATGTGACCGATGACCAGGAACGATTGGTGGGCGTTGTTTCCCTCCGCCAATTGATTGTGGCGGCACCGGAAACCCCGGTTGGGGATGTAATGTCCAAGAATGTTATTTCAGTATCTGTAACGGAAGATCAGGAGATGGTGGCCCGGCAAATTAAGAAGTATGATTTCCTGGCTCTACCGGTAATAGATCATACCAGGCGTATAGTGGGAATTGTTACCGTGGATGATGTCATGGACGTCTTGGAAGATGAGGCTACTGAAGATATATCTCGTCTGGCTGCTATTCAGGGCGTTAGCTCTGCCAGCGACCTTTGGGAACCTGCCCATCAGGCGGCCATGAAACGCCTGCCTTGGTTAGTTCTGCTCTTGGGTATTGGTCTTGTGTCTGGAAATATCATTGCCCGCTTTGAGGAAACCCTGGAAACGGTGCTGGTATTGGCCCTTTTTATTCCCCTTATTACCGATATGGCCGGCAATACGGGGACGCAGGCCTTGGCGGTGGTGGTGTGGGGACTGGCCATCGGTGAGTTTCGTCCCCGGGATCTCTTGTGGCTTATGAAGCGGGAGGCGGGGGTGGGTTTAATCGTTGGTATTGTCAATGGCCTCCTTATTGCTGTGGGGGCCTACATCTGGCAGGGTAACATCTGGCTGGGCTTTGTCATCGGTTTTTCCCTTTGGATCACCCTTTTTGTGGCTACCATGGCTGGGACTGTGGTGCCCCTCATCCTCTTTCACTTTAATATTGATCCGGCGGTGGCCTCTGGCCCCCTTATTACAACCATCAATGATATCATTGGCCTTACTATTTATTTTTCCGTTGCAACGGCCTTTATGAACTTACTGCTCCATTAAAGGCAGCAAAGGAGGTCCCCATGGATGCGGCGGGTACTTATTCTATTCCTAATGGTATTATTACTTCTTTGCTCAGTTCCTGCACAGGCGGCAAAATTGAATATTGTTGCCCAGGGAGCCGTCCTCATGGACAAGGAATCTGGGCGCCTTCTTTTTGCCCATAACCCCCATACAC
>JAAZEW010000332.1 GCA_012512055.1 Bacillota bacterium
CCCCCTTGAAGTGCCTCGTATGTGGTTCGTGTTCCTCAGGCCGGAACTTTGCCTCAGGCTTCCTTCAGATTCCATCTCGCGATGGACACCCTTGCCCTTGGCTTGCACTTGGTCGTTACCTACCCGTGCAGGGGACTTTCACCCCCGTATGAGGCGCCATGCCCGGCGCACTAGGCGGGTGGCTCATCTGGTAAGCCATTCACGCTGATCTAATGACTTCTGTGCGATCGATTGGCTCTCCCGGAGTGCAATAGTGCCGCGAGTCAGTACACAATCGCGAGTAAGTGCACGATCGCGAATGAGTGCACGATCGTCATTGAGTGCATGATCCCGAATGGGGGCACGGTCGAGAGTTGGTGCACAGTCGCGAATAGAGAGCGTAATAATTTCTGTGTAAATGGTCATGACTGTCATTAAAGGAGGTATTGACCATTTATGCAAAATGCAGAGGACGCTTTGGTTAAATTGCTGGCTAAGAAGTGTAAGACCGCTGGAGATATCAGCGCAAATCTTAAGAAGCTTTTTGGGCCGATTTTGCAGGAAATGCTTGAGGCGGAGATGGGACATGCCTTCTAACCGGCATTCGAATTTTGAGTGAGATTTCCTTAAACGCATTTGTGAGTTGACAGTATGATGATCTACGCAAGCATTCTGCAAAGAATGCTAATTATGATATTGACATTATTAACATTGTGCTTTAATATTCTTATGACAAATTAATTCCATATTGAACATGATTTACCACAATGTAATATTCCAGCATAACATGCTGATGCACTGATCTTCGAGATAACATATCGATGCTATGAACCGATGCGCTGATCTTAAGAATAACAAACGGAGGCGCGAATCCACCACCGGACACCCAAGCGAGACGGATGCCCAATCCAATTCATGAGAGTCCCCATAACGCCCAAGTCGCGCGCCACAGAGCAATCACTGATGGCGAACGCCTTCACGAATACAGCCAAGTATGGCCTTGAGAGGTGAGTTCTTTTGAGCAAGACAGCCACAGCGCTGGACGTGACATCGCTCACGAAGGTATTCCGCGAAAGAGGAAACAGAGACGTTAAAGCCGTAGATGACGTCAGTTTCCACGTAAGGCAAGGCGAAGTGTTAGGCCTGCTTGGCCCGAATGGGGCAGGCAAAACCACGACAATCAAATGCATCCTGGGCCTTATGCGCCCGAACGCAGGCGACATTTTAGTTTTCGGCAAAAACGTAAAGGCACGTTATCCACGTATACTGAAAAGCATGAGCGCAGTCTTGGAAGGCAGCAGGAACTTATATTGGCGGCTAACGGTGTGGGAGAATATTCTGTTCTTTTCTGGGCTACACGGGGTCACATCTCGCGAGGACAGGGCACATTTTGAACATCTTATCCGGCTCTTCTCACTTGAGGATAAAAGAAATGTCGAAGTGAGGAAATTGTCCCAGGGCATGAAGCAAAAAACCAGTGTCGTATGTGCATTGGCACGACGCACGCCGCTGGTCTTCTTGGACGAGCCCACCCTCGGCTTGGACGTTGAAACCTCCCTGGAGCTTCGAGTCGTATTGAAACAGTTGGCCGCAGAAGAGAACCGCACAATTATTGTAAGTAGCCACAACATGGACGTAATACAAGATGTGTGCGGCCGCGTAATCATCTTGTCGCAAGGACGGGTAGTGGCAGACAACTATGTCAGTGATTTAGTGAACCTCTTCAAAACTAAAGCTTACCGCATTACGCTCCACGAGCCTGTATCTGAAGGCTTAGAGGAAACTCTGACGTCCAGATTCATAGGCGCGACGCTGACTTCAGACGGGACAGTCGCAGAAATCGATGTCAATCTGCGTGAAAATGATGACATCTACGACCTGATGGACATCTTGCGCGACGCAGGAGCAATCATTGATGAGATCTCCCACGAGGAAACCGACCTGGAGAAGGCGTTTCTGGAGATCGTTAGGAGGGAGAGGAATAATCATGAATCTCAGTAGCGTTTTCGTCGCTGTCATTCAACGAGACTGGGCAATGATGAAGAGGTACATAATCAACACCGTCTCAACGCTGGTGTCCATAGACCTCATCTTTCTCCTCATATTCTTGGGCTTCAAGAGCCTCTCAAGTTACGCTTCCACCGGAGTTCTTGAGGGCTCAATGGAAGGCATTGTTATCGGATTCTTCGTTTGGACCTTCACTGTGATGGGATTCTCGGAACTGGCTTGGGGCCTCATAAGTGAAGCGCAAGCCGGCACACTGGAACAACTCTATCTTACCCCTTGCGGGTTCAAATGCGTATGCGGATTCACAATGATATCCAGTATGGTGCTGCAGTTCGTCCCTGTTTCCATACTGCTCGTCATAATGATGGCCACCACAGGACAATGGCTGAATCTTGACTTCATCAGCCTCATCCCATTGTTGCTCATTACAATCCTCGGTTCCTATGGATTCGGATTCGCTCTGGGTGGCCTTGCCCTCATATTCAAGAGAATACAGGCTATCTTTCAGATATTCCAATTTGTATTCACTGGATTCCTCGTCATCCCGCAGAGAGTGCCATGGGCCAAATTCCTCCCGCTTTCACTTGGGAACTCCCTCATTTACGACGTAATGGTGGACGGGTTACGCCTTTGGGAGCTCCCGGTGGGAAGCATTCTCACTGCTCTGGCAGTAGGCATTTCCTACCTCGCCATCGGAATTATCGTATTCTCCGTTTGCGAGAATATCGCAAAAGATCGCGGCCTATTGGGGCACTATTGAGAAAATCATCAAAAATCCCCGGGCCTGGCTACTTCTAAAGAGGTCCGGGGACACATGTCTAAGCATGAGTTTATTAGTTTTCGCTCGTTTTCCGATTGTCTTGGGTGTCCCGCACGGTACCTACGTTTCCTGAGGCCGGTGATTGCAACAAGAAGTGTCAAAATCCGGCCACCGGCCGACGGGCCGGGTTTTGTCAAGGCAACCTGCTTGGGGCGTCGTCCCCTTAGTACAACACCGGCAACCCCATACGGCACTTACACTTTCCAGAGCTAGCGGTTACTTATGGACGAGACCGTTGTTCTCTCCCATATTATGTTAACACAGCCCGCCCGAATCGCAAAAACCAGTCGCCGTCTTCGGCGAAACCGGCAGCTACTGGAGAAGTCCAACGGTCTCATGGAGATCTACTTATGCCTGGTTTCTCTCGTATATAATACGCAAACCCTCAAG
>JAAZEW010000333.1 GCA_012512055.1 Bacillota bacterium
TCATGAAGCTGTTGTATAAGCTTTCTGAGGCGGAAGATGCAATCAAAAGGGGAGACGAATGGAAATCCCTTGATGATCTTAAGGAAGTATTTGCAGGTCAAGTATGAAATCTAGAGTCCGAATCAACCCTCTGGCAATAGCTGATGTTCAGGAGATAACGGCTTACATTTCCGAGCATGATCCGGCGGCTGCCGAAAAAACCGGTAACGATATCTACTCCAAGATAGAGAAGCTAGCCAAATTTCCTCAAATGGGAGTCCCCCTGAATTCAAGGATTAACATGAAAACAGATTACCGTTTTCTTGTCTGTGGAATGTATTTCATATTCTATAAGATTGAGGGGGAATTCATTTCGGTTTATCGTGTCTTGAATGGTATGAGGGCTTATTTGTCTATTCTCTTCGGAGATGATTTCTCCGAGGACTAAAACGCACAAATCATTCTTGAGATGAACTGAAAGAACACTTTTCCTGTTCGATTGCCGCCGCCGGCGCTGCCGCAGATTCTTGCCGCAGGACTGTTGACAACCGCTACCTCGACATGATAATATCGGGGCAATTAGAATAATCACTTGCGATGATTGGGGCTAGTAGGCGTATCACTATCGGCAAAGCGAGTCAGGGACAGTGTAAGCCTGACGCTGGGAAGCACGACTGAATGGGCCTGGGAGCAGTGGGCCGGAAAGAACTTTGAGTCAAGTAGGGTCTACCGGGTTCCTCCCGATACAGGGGCAGGGTATAAGGAGGAGATTGACCCTCCCGTACCTGGAGAGAGAGTCAGGTGAGTATCCCGTACTATTGGGACGCTTATCCGGACTAATTGGGGTGGCACCGCGGTAAGTACCCGTCCTCACAGCAGGACGGGTTTTTTTGTGCCCTTTTCTCAAGCAGTGTCCGGCCTAGTGAGATTGAGCGGAGAAAGCCCTGTTCACATTGAGAGCGGGGAGGACATCAGAAGCTACAAAGAAGCGAGGAGGCAGAGAAGAGATGAGGAGAGAGTTCAAGTTTCAGTCTGGAAGGACGCGAAATCTGGTCAAGTTGGTATCCACGGCGATTTTGGTTCTATGTATCGGAGCAAGTCTTGTGTACGGCAAAGAGCTTCCGCCTGTCAAGATTGGTGCTGCAGGGCCGTTTACAGGGGACTTATCCAAGATAGGGCTGGATGCGCTAAACGCAATTCAGATGGCGGTGGAAGAGGCAAACGCCGAAGGCGGGATCAAGGGAAGGAAGATTGAGGTCGCTATCGGAGACGACATGGGAGACCCGTCTAAGGGAGTGTTGGTAGCTGAAAGGTTCGCAATGGACAAAAATGTCCTTGGCGTTGTAGGCCCTATGAATAGTGCGACTGTCAGCGCAGCTCTTCCCACTTATGATCGAGCGGGCCTTGTGATAATCAGCCAGTCCGCCACGAACCCCGACCTTAGCGAACGAGGATACCGTGTCATGCACAGGATATGTCCGAGGGACGATGCCCAAGGCCCTGCTGCTGCCAGGTTCATTGCAGAAGAGGTCAAGGCAAAGAACGTCTACATCATCGACGATAAAGGCACCTACGGACAGGGACTGGCTGACCAGGTAGCGGCTGCCTTGAACAAAATAGGGGTCAAAGTAACGCGCGGACAGATTACCTTAGAAGATCGGGACTTCTCACCTATCCTAACTCGAGTGAAAGCTGTCCAGCCCGACCTGGTTTACCTGGGACTCTCAAACCCGGCTCAGGCTGCAGGCCTCATGAAGCAGGCAATAGGCCTCGGGCTGTCAACAAGGTTTATGGGAGGAGACTGCATGAAGGAGAAGGACCAGTTGGTTGCAGGCGCCGGAGGGGCGGCTGAAGGGATGTATGTAACTGCAATCGGAAAGGACATCGCTGAAGTCCCGGCTGCAAGTGAGTTCATAAAGAAATTTGAAGGCAAATACGGCGCAATGAGCGTATTCTCAGGACAGAGCTATGAGGCTACGAAGATCCTAATTCAAGCCTTAAGGACAGCCGCAGGCGACAATCCGGAAGACCTTACCAAAGCCAAGGCGTTGGATGCCGTCCACAACATACGCGACTACAAGGGCATATTGGGCTTCCCTATAGGTTTCGATGAGAAAGGCGACGTAGTGGGCGCGAGCATCTATGTATACAAGGTAGACAAAGGCGATTTCCAAGAGGTCAAAGAGTACCCTGCGGAGGTTTAGTAAATGGATGAGATTCTCGTTCAGCTTCCCCAGCAGGTAATAAACGGTCTTACATTGGGCAGCGTCTATGCCCTATTGGCGCTGGGCTACTCCATGGTCTACGGGATTCTGAGAATGCTCAACTTCGCCCATGGAGATGTGTTTATGATTGGGTCGTTGATAGGATGGGGAGTCCTTCAGCTATTCGTCCGCGGAGGGACTGTTGCAGCAAAATCCGGACCGGTGCTGGTTTCCATGGTGTGTGGTGCAGTGATTGTCACGTCAGTACTGGGAGGCACAATTGAGCGGTTCGCCTACCGTACGCTTCAGAGGGGATCAAGGCTGACAACTCTTATCTCGGCCCTGGGTACGTCGATAATCCTGCAAAATGTCGCCATGCTTTTGACACAAGGGCGCGCGAA
>JAAZEW010000047.1 GCA_012512055.1 Bacillota bacterium
AGTAAGGGTTTCTCCACGTGGTTGCGCTCGTCGATCCTGATGCGCTCGAGCATCTTGTTCTTAATCATGACTCTTCCCTTTCCACCGCTCTAGGTTTGGGCAGCCCAGTGCATCTTGTTTTGTACAGTGGCGAAAAAGAGCTGGGATGTCTCAGTACTGGGATCATAGTCGATGCTGGTAGCGTAGATGTCCAGCACTTTGCGCCAGAAGACCTTTTCGGATGAACGAATGTCACGTATCCGAGCCAACAACTCATCAAAGTAGTTGCCTCCGCCGGCTCGTTTCAGACGATCGTCATCCATAACGAAGCCCTTCACAATGAATTCACGGAGACGTTCAGTCGCCCAGATGCGGAACTGAGTGCCCCGGTGTGATTTCACCCGGTAGCCTACGGAGATGATTACGTCGAGGTTGTAGTGTTGTATATCATGGCTTTTGCCATCGTCGGCAGTGATCCGGAATTTCCGGACAACTGATTCTGATTTCAGTTCCCCTTCTGTGAAGATATTGCGGATATGTTCACTGATGGTACGAGCATCCTTCTGGAACAGCTCCGCCATCCACTTCTGAGTAAGCCAAACTGTCTCGTCCTCCACGCGTACTTCAATACGGGTTTGTCCATCTTCGGTTTGGTAAAGGAGGATCCCAGTTGGTACAAGAGCCTGTTGATCCTGGCTCATCTGTTTGTCACCTCCATGTTATCCAATAATGACGTGACGCGGATCTTGCCGGTGAGCAGGTCTTGCATAAGACCGGTTTTGAGGGAGTTCAATTTTGCTTTTCTAAGTAACTCATATTGGATAGCATCAGAGATGAAGTCGAGAAGTCTCGCAACTTGTGCTTGTTCTTTTTGCTGCGGTAAGAGAACCGGTGTCATAGACAAAATACTTGTATTAAGGCATGCCATAGTTGTTCCAACAGAATTATTCAATATCCAATTACGAGCCTTATCATGGTTTAGTTGGTAACTGAGATATCTGCTGTTTATTTCTTGTCCACTTCTAACGCGAAAACAACGACCGGAAAACAGCCAACCATTCTCATCTTTGCTCACATAGCTACAACGATCTATGGCGCCAACGCGGCTAAAGACTAAGTCCCCCTCACATAAGGTGTATTTCACCAGCCTTCGATAGTCCTCTTCTCCGACAAGAGGTAAATTCCTATGTAGTATTCTATTTTGCGACAAATGCTCAACAGTGATGATTGGCACCCCTGTTTCCCTATAGTCTTCTGCATGAAGTTGACTGCCAAACGGTCCTGTTTGCACCGAGCCTTTGTTTCTCCCTACCGCCGTGCCTAAGGTCGTCACTTCCCACTCCACCGGAATCCCGCCCAGCGGCGAGTCTTTGAATTGGTGGGTCTCTTCGGAGCGGATGTTACCGTGCTCGTCGATGCCTCGAGTGAGGAGGTCCTGCATCAGACCTGTCTTGATGCGTTCCTGCTTGGCAATCAACGCCTCGGCCTGATCAATCGCCCTATCTACTGTGGAGAGGATTTCAGCGATTTGGGTTTGCTCTCGTCTTGGAGGTGTTGGGATTTGGATCTTATACAATGAATCTCGTGATAAACTAGGGACGCCTGTCGCTTCATTCATATGGCGCAAGTCAACAGTCTGAAGATAGTAAAACAACCAACGAGGACATGATTCACTGAAGCCGCTTAGATAGTAGGCGGTATCGATTGTCCAGAACCTACCGATGACAAAATGAACGCGATCAATTGTTCCCTTTCTGCCCAAAATAATGGATTCGCCTTCATAGAGGTAATCATTACCCAGCCGTTCAGAGCCTCCTGTTCCTACAACTGGGTAGATACCATCGATAGCAAGTATTTCAGCAGGGGATCTTCCATAATTGATAGTAGCCAAGTCACGCAATGGCTTCGACTTCCAGTCCTTCGTTGATTCCATGCCTCTCACCCCAAATACCCCAACCCCCTCAAAAACCCATCGAGCGTCTTCAACGTCTCACTGTGTTCCCTTTCCAGCTCACGCAGGGACACGGCGTATTTATCCCAGAGGTTCTCCACAATCCGAATCAACTCACGCTTCTCGGCGTTAAGGTAGCGGTTCAGCTCCTCGTGGATCAGATCGTAGAGCTTTTTCAGGATTAGCCTGCGGGCCTCTTCCTCAGACATTTGACCACCGATAGCGTCGAGGATGCCTTCAGTCCCAGCAAGGCGTGCTTCAAGAACGGCCTTGTCTTTCTTTAGAGCAGCAATCTTCCTCTTATCAGCTTTCTCGCTGCTATCGAGCTGTGCCAATTGGGCATCCACCTGCCGAATCAGCTCCTTGTTCTCCGCCTTGAACTCATCGTCACCCAGACGTTTAAGGTGAA
>JAAZEW010000334.1 GCA_012512055.1 Bacillota bacterium
CCAAGGACGTCACTTCCCCGTAGTTCAAGGAAATAAGCTGACCCGCCACGTTTTTCCTTGCACGACACACCCCGACGTTGCCAGGCTGAATCTTGCAGTATTGTGGACAGAGAAGACACAAGACGACCTTCTTCGGCCCTGCCTCCCAGTAAGATGCCTTCCTCATCAAGTATGCCTCTTGACTTCAAATCTCTCGAGTTCTATATCTTCATTCGGACCTATGCCGGCCTTACGTCTTGCTATCGCCACTTGCTCCAGAGGAGTATCCACTCCTTCGATATCAGGCAGAAGCAAGCCCCGCCTCCGTCCCTTACGGACTATCACGCCGTAGATTTTGGGATTCAGCTCATCCAGGCCGGACACAGGCTCGCTTTGCATTAGGACATCCACGGAATAGCGCAGACTACCTAGTTCGTCTTCTCTAACAGGACGAAACCGCGGATCTTGAGTCGCAGCAGCAATGGCATTCCCGATAATCTCCTGGGTGATGCTGTCTGTTGTCGGCTCTATTGTCCCTATGCAGCCCCTTAGCTCTCCACCTGTCTTCAGAGTGCAAAATACCCCTGCCCGTCCCTGGAATTCTCGCGGGATATCTTCAGGAGGATTTATCCTCTTTCCGGACTTCACATAGGCTTCAACTGCAGCGCGAGCCAGCTTTACAGGAAAGCTCTCTCCTGACCGGCACCGGCTGGAATCGCAGTTCTCGGCAGAACTCGCCTCCGGTGACCGGCACCGGCCGAAATCGCAGTTCTTGCCAAAACCCGTCTCCGGACCGAAAAGCGCACATCCGTAACCCACTCCGAACGGGCCTTCGTACGACAGCACCTCTGACCTGAGATCCTTACCGGACATAGCGCCAAGCGCAGTCACCACCGGGCGGTATCCGCACTCACCTGCCTCATCCAGCAAGGAATCATCCAGGGATAGAATCCCTTGGATATCAGTGTCCCGCAAGTGTTGAATGAGTCTTTCATCGAATTCCCGGCCCCGGGGGCTGTAGCCTGCAGGCGCCTGCCGAGTCAGGCGGTGTGACAAGTCTCCGCTGGCAACAAGGACAGCCCTCCTCTCCAGCCTCCGGGCTGCCATCTCGATAGCCTGTCCGAAAGAGAAAAGGGCATCACGAGGAAGCAAGGCGGTGCCCATGACTACTATAGGAACACCCTGTCCCACCTCTTTGCTTATGAAATGCATAGGAACAAGAACCCCATGATCCAGCCCTTTAGACCTTGTCACCAATCCTCCGCTCTCCAATTCGAACCTGTGAATTCTCACCCCTATCTTACCGCCCTCGTCCACAATAGCGGAGACGAGCTCCGGATCATTCCTGAAACGGTATTTAGCTTCAGGCACGCCGAAAGCGGAAAAATCCCCGTAAAGCGGGTCATCTACTAAGATCGCTATCGCATCTCGGAACAAAGGCGCATGAGGACTGATGACAATGACCACGTCAGGTTTGGCTTGATTTACACGGCAAGCCAGCTCTCCCATGGCTTTTTGCGTGGCCTTGACAGCACCGATATCGCCTTTCCCTATCTCCGGTATAAGAAGGGGCGGATGAGGGGCAAGGACGCACAACACCACGCCTGTTTGCTTCACAAAAACCACACCTCGACTTTCTCGCGCAAAAGCGCTTTTCTCAGTCGTAGGATAATCCCCAAGATGCTATGATATTCTGTAAGTCGTCAGGTTTTTCCTCTTTGCCCCATCCTAGAATTGCCGAAACTCTATGATGTCGAAGTTAGGAGAGAGGGGTTCGTCGAGGATAATGTGGCCTGCAATAGTGCAGGATACCAAACCTTCGATAAGAATTTGGACTTCTTTGATTCCCGGGACATCGGTTAATGTATTCACAATGGAATAGACAGTCAACTCCTCAGCCCTGCTCCCTCCCCAGTGATTCTCCGTGATTTCCTTGCTGAAGTCCACGTAAGCTACATTATCAACGATCTTGACAGACTTAAGGGATGTGCCTCGCGGTAACGTGGGACACAGCACACTTCCGCGTGCAGGCCCTTTTATGAGTTCCTGGACCACTCGAGAGGCACGTGAGTCCGGATTGCTCTCTGCTCCCAGACCGGGGATTTCGCGGACCTCAGGCATGAGATCATCATCGAAATTGGTAGGGCCTGCAAAGTACAGGGCTACTTCATTTTCCTCAAGGTTCAATGCTGCCCTGGCCCTTGAGTATAGCGAAGCATGATCCTGGATTTCTGTGAATTCACTTGGCAAATCAGAAGTTGGCCTGGATTCATCACCTTCCCGGGGTTTGCCTTTCTTATAAGAGTCCACAAGGTAATTCACAGTTCCATAGAAGATAGCTTCTGCTACCTGCGTCCTGTAATCAGCTTGGGCCAGCAAGGCTTCTTCCCGCGGATTTGACAAGAAGCCCACTTCTACAATGCCTGCAGGCATCGTCGACTTGCGTAGCACAAAATAATCATCACCTGTTTTCGCTTTTCGGAGATTCGGGCCGAGACGGCTGACAAGTTCCTTCTGTATGGCTACGGCAAGTTCTTTAGCATCATCTGACTTACTATGATAAAAAGTCTGCGCCCCGGACCAGACAGGCTCCGGAAAACTATTGGCATGAATACTGACGTATATGTCTGCATTGTGTTCCGTTGCGAGCGCGATGCGACCTTCCAGATCAAGTCTCTTCCAGCCGGCATTGGAACGATTGCCAGGTTCTATAAGGCCATCGTCTGTATTTCGGGTTAGGAGGGTGTAGACAGCAGCTCGATTAAACAAACCAGCTAGGCGCAAGCCTATATCCAGGACTACATCCTTCTCCATGACTCCTGAACGTCCCTTTGCGCCTGCATCGATTCCCCCGTGACCGGGATCGATAACAATGGTTTTACCACATACTGCTTCTGAAAGAGGAGCGCTGACTTTTACTGATACGTAGGTGAGGATAAGGAGGCATACCATGACTATCCCAATCGTTCCCAAGGCAACAAGCCAAGCCCGATTTGTCCAGAGAATAACCACCGGTGACTTCAATAGGAATTCACCCTTTGTAGCGCGCCGTGTCAAGAGAAAGGAAGCTCTCTTTGGGCGAACAGCTCCTATAACATAACTATGCGTGCGCTACCTAGCAAAGACCGCCACCTGAATCGGAGCCTTTCATTACCCGGTAACCACCACCTTTCTCAATTTCCCGCGCTACATCAAACACCTCTGACATGTGCTTTAGTATACTCTTTGACCCTTGTTTCGTACGGGCCACCACAAGCAGACACCCACCGGGCTCCAGGAATTCCCGCGCTTCCGTGATCAGGGGGAATACTACTGATTTGCCTGCTCGAATCGGGGGATTGCACAAGATGAGATCGAACTTCATGCCTGCTACAGGTTGAAACCCATTACCAGACAAGACCTGTGCATTTGTCAACCGGTTCAGCCTGACGTTGTCTTGGGCTAGTTCACATGCTCTCTCGTTTACGTCCGCCATTATGAACTCTGACTCGGGGGAAAGCTTAGCAGCTACAATGCCTATTGGGCCATACCCGCACCCGAGGTCCAGGACTCTCTTAACCCCGTCAAGATTCATTGCCTCTATAAGGAGTCTTGTTCCACGATCGAGTTTGCCCCTGGAAAATACCCCTCTGTCTGTACGGAATGTAAAAGGAATTCCCCGAATATCGATGGTAATCTCTTTTATCGACCGCTCTGAACTCGGCTTTTCTGTGAAGTAGTGCTCCGCCAATAGCGGTAGTCCCCCCCTATGCCTCTTGTCTGCAATCCTGCGAATACCGGCATCTTTGTCTTGAACTTATTCCGGCGGACGCGGGTTTTGACTGTATCGATGAAATCTCGGTCAAAACCTATCTTCAGCAGTTCCTGTTTGGTCCGCCTTCCGTCTACCATGAGATAGAGAAGTCTATCCAGATCATCATAAGTAAAGCCTAGGTCTTTCTCGTCAGTCTGGCCTGCCCAAAAATCCGCGCTTGGGGGTTTTGCCACGATGTTTTCCGGCACCCCGAGATACCTTGCATATGAGCGAACCTGTGTCTTATAGAGGTCACCCAAAGGATCAAAGGCAAATGCAAGATC
>JAAZEW010000335.1 GCA_012512055.1 Bacillota bacterium
CATGCCGGTGGATCTCTGATCCTCCGGATTGAAGATACTGATGTGGAGAGGTCTACCGAGGCTTCAACTGATGCAATCATCGACAGCATGCAATGGTTGGGGCTGGATTGGGATGAAGGCCCCATAGTCGGAGGGGATTACGGCCCTTACTTCCAGTCCGAGCGGCTTGACATATACAAGGAATATGCGGATAGGCTTGTCAGGACAGGGCATGCTTATCCCTGCTACTGCATGCCTGAAGAGCTGAGTGAAGCCCGCAAAACTGCGATGAAGCAAGGAAGGCCGCCTGGGTATTCCGGTAGGTGCAGAAATCTTTCCCCTGAAGAAATACGGTCGTTCGAAGCCGAAGGAAGGCAACCTGCGCTAAGGTTCAAGGTGGGCGAAGGGGAGACTGTTGTGCGCGACCTTGTCAGGGGAGACGTTGTGTTCAGAAACGAGTTCATTGATGACTTCGTCATCCTCAAGTCTGACGGGTACCCGACATACAATTTCGCGGTTGTAATTGACGATGCCTTGATGAAGATTACGGATGTAATCCGCGCTGACGAGCATTTGCCTAATACTCCCAAGCAAGTCATGATGTACGAAGCTTTAGGATTTGAGCTTCCAAAGTTCGCTCATGTATCAATGATACTCGGGAAAGACAAGACAAAACTGAGCAAACGGCATGGCGCTACTTCAGTTACACAATACCGGGATGCAGGGTATCTCCCTGATGCCCTCGTAAACTACTTGGTTCTTCTTGGATGGGCGTACGATGCGGAACAGCAGATTTTCAGCCGTGAAGAGCTCATAGAGAAATTCACACTTGACAAAGTGTCCAAAAACCCGGCTATCTTTGATCCTGATAAACTGCTGTGGATGAACGGGTACTATATTCGGGAAACAGATACCCAGGCTTTAGCTGATCTTGCGATAGATCATTTGATCAAGGCAGGTTTGGTTTCGCCTAAGCCGAGTCATGAAGAATACGCCAAGGCCAAGGCGGTAGTGGCAATCCTGAAAGAGCGGATTCGCACAGTCAGCGATATTGTATGTCAGGGAGACTTTTTCTTTACTGAAGAGGTCACGTTTGATCAAGATGCTTATGATAAATTCCTAACCCGTGATTACGTGCCTGAGACGTTTCGGGCGCTTAAGTCCAGGCTTGAGGCTACATATCCTTTTGATGGAGGTAATGTGGAAGAAGTCATAAGGGGATATGCCAAGGAAGTCGGGCGAAAGGCAGGAGAAGTCATTCACCCTCTGCGTGTAGCTCTCACAGGGCGGTCTGTGAGCCCTGGTATTTTTGAGGTCATGGAAATTCTGGGTAGGGACGCTTGTTGCCGAAGGATTAATTCAGCTCTCAAGAAGATGTAACAATAAGCCAAAGGAAGATCTGCTATAGCACAAATGTCTTTAGGCATCATATTAGGCATAACAATTACGACAGTAAGTGCGACGCTTGCATTAAGCGCGTATTGAACGCGGACCGAACGCGCGGACCGAACGCGGACATGAACGCGGACTGAAACTTGACGCGTACGCCGGGGTGTGCTAGAATTTCTTTGCGAAGAGAGAGCGGACAATGATATGGTTGACAGCATGAATTTAGAGCGAATTTAGGAGCTTGCTGGGGAGTCGTCTAGGGGTAGGACAGCAGACTCTGGATCTGTATGCGGGGGTTCGAATCCTCCCTCCCCAGCCAAAGTTTTTTCGAGCATTGGCATCATATGTGCTTGTGATTTTTGCACAGAAGAGGTTCAATCTCCTATGATCAGTGGTTTGCGGTGCCTGGATCATGAGGCGGCAAAGACTGTACAGGAGATTTTTTGTGTCCTATTTCTCCAATTCGTGTTTGTCGTACCTTTCTTTCCTCAATATCTCAGGTAGCTTGTCATGTGTGCCGGATGTCAAGCCTGCACCCCTTGTCAACTCAGAAGATGTCTTGTCTCAGAAGAGTTTATATCTCTTCGATTAGTAGCCGCTGTAATTGGCATCGGCCTTAACCTATTCGTGCCCTCTCTCTCAAACCTGCGCTATTCGGCATTCGACCCGCGCTGTCGAACCTCGACCGGCAACACCCTAATTTCACGAACCCGCCCTTGTTTCGGTTACATGTAACTGGTAAACTTAGGAGGAAATAATATCGTGTTTTGTCGAATCAATGCCGGATATCAGGAGGCTTTCAAATGGAACTGGAAATCGTAGAGTTTTGGGCTGATTCAAGGGACGAGATAATCGGTAAATGTATCAAGTTATCAGTAAATGACGCCATCCTTGGATCAGGTGAAGGCTACCAAGGAATTAGGGAGAAAGTGTTTGACCGTCTCTGGAGCGCGTTGCTCCAAGACATGCAGGGTGATACTTTGGTTAAGACAGGGGAGGAAATTGGGAGCTTAGCCAGAGAAGCTGTGAAGTATGGCCGTGACGTCGAGCCTCTACAGCGGGTTATCGAGATTCTTATGGAAAGTGCCGGAGAAGCAGCAGGAACCAAGTACCGGGAAGAACCGGATAGAGTATCTCGGATTACCGGACACATCGAAAAGTATCTGAATAAGGCGATGATGATTCTTGCTAAGTCAACCGTCAAGGCTCAGGCAGAAGTAATCAAGAAACAGAAGGATTACCTCCTTGAACTATCAACCCCTGTCATACCTCTACTGGACGGGATACTTGTGTTGCCTCTCGTAGGAACGATAGACACAAGACGTGCAAAGCAAATCATGGACAATCTGCTCAGCGGAATTGTGGAAGTTCAGGCTGACACGGTTCTTATTGATATTAGTGGGGTTCCCATTGTAGATACTCAAGTAGCCCATCACTTGATAAAGACTGTCCAAGCAGCGAGGCTTCTGGGCGCTCGATGCATCATAGTCGGCATCGGTCCTGAGTTTGCCCAGACTATTGTGAAACTCGGCATTGACTTCGGGGGGATAGTCACGAAGAATTCACTTCAGGCCGGGCTTAAGCTTGCTTTTGAGTGGCACAACTATGAATTGAGACGAGTTGGCGGAGGTGTCCCCGATGCAACAACAGGTGCCAATTCTTAAGATCGATGACTTTTGGATTGCTTCAGTCCAGGGCTCTCTGCATGATCAGGACGTAATCGAGTTCAAGCAGGCCTTACTTAGTAAGATTACGCAGCCAAGATCCAACGGGCTCATCATAGACTTGACAGTATTGGATGTGGTGGATAGCTTCGTAACCAAAACGCTCATTGACATCCGCGGACTCGCAAAACTCATGGGGGTTCCCGTGGTAATCGCAGGGATGAGTCCGGCCATAGCCATTACCCTTGTGGAAATGGGGCTTAGTTTGGAGCGTATTGATACAGCCCTTAACCTTCAGAAGGGGTTGGACAAGTTGAGAAATGCCGGCAAGGAGCGATGATAGTTAATGCTTGAGTGTAAGTCAAGTATAGAGAACGAATTAGACATTATTGCCGCCCGCCGGTGTGCTAAAGAAGTGGCCAAAGAGTTAGGGTTTTCCACTGTCGATCAGGTGCGTATTGCTACCGCCATCTCTGAACTTGCCCGTAATGTCGTGCTTTACGCGAAAGAGGGCTCAATTATAGTTCGCGCTCTTTGTGAGGGAGAGAGAAAAGGCCTGGAGATCTCAGTAGCGGACAACGGGCCGGGGATTCCCAATGTTGAACTTGCAATGACTGATGGTTATAGTACATCAGGAGGTTTAGGAGCAGGACTACCTGGGGCAAGGCGCCTCATGGACACATTCCGCGTAGATTCTCAGCTTGGGCAGGGAACTACCATTCTTGCGAGGAAGTGGAAGGCTTGATATTCGGCGCGTTTGGGCGCCCTGTAGAAGGGGAGCTTGTGTCAGGCGATTCTTACCTGATAAGGGAGATAGAGAGCGGTTGGCTTATTGCATTGGCTGATGGGTTAGGACATGGTGCTGCTGCAGCAGAAGCTTCGGAAAAGGCCTTGTCAATTATTGATACATATGCCGGCGCA
>JAAZEW010000344.1 GCA_012512055.1 Bacillota bacterium
AACTAATCCTCCATTTCTTGTCTTGAACGATTCTGAGTTTGATGAATGAATCGATTAGGCTTCATGACTAGTGCCTTATCTGCTATAAGATTCCATACACCGTATTCAACAAACGGACTGCAAAACCTTTCAAAGCCACCTACCGTCTTCCAGGTAGTAAAATTCGTCATCCATCAAATCAACGAAATACCTAATGTCTTTTGTAAAGTGGGGTTTGTCGTCAGAAAACGCTCGAATCTTGACATTATCTAGGTTATCCGGTGAGAATACTAACCTAGACCGGCCGATTATCTCGTTCAGTTTGCCGGGTTCTAAAGGCAACCACCCGCGTCGTCCCCTCAATTCAAGGTCATAGTCGGGGAAGAATAGAAATTCCACTCCCGATAAGGCTTGCTCTTCCATCATGAAGGCTGATTGTCTTTGTCTTATGCCGTCAACTAATTTGGTATCTAGGATTCGAATTGCCCGGGGTCAGTAACCGGCGTGCTACGAGGAATACTAAATAGGAGTTGCTTCTTGAGCTTTCGTTCAATGGACTCCACAAAAGCCGGCTAGTCGGCAGGTTTTTTGAATTCATTAGCTCGTCCAGGCCATTCCCATACCATGTTAGTGATTATGTCCGATTATGGATTCGCCCGCACACCTCGTACCTTCCTATGCGTTCTCACTATCACAGATTATCTGAACCTGTACATCTGCAGATTGACGAGATGACAACTGCGAGAGGTAGGTTATCTGGATTTGCCCTGGAACTAGGAGCATGTGGTGACACGTCACGACAAAGCGTTCAGAAAAGGTGAGGTGAGCTGTTGACTCATGCAGATTCTACCAGCCAGATTCTAACCAGAGTTACGTTTTTTTACCTTCACCAGTTGCCAGACGTGTATCTGCATCATCGAGAAGTCGGTTCACCATAGCCCAGTGGCGCTTAATCTGGTTCCTTATGGCACTACTATGATTACGGCTCATGATCTCGTGAGCACGCTGTGCGTAGGAGATGAAGTTGCGTTTGCCTCGCATTGTAAACCGATTATATGCTTTTCTTCTATATAGACGTGCACTCTTGGAATCACGGGCTCTTCGCTCCGATAGGGTGATATACTTTCGCAGTTTTCTGTTATAACGTGAAAGAGTAGAGGGGCGAATCAACACCTTATTGCCATCGTATGTAAACCCTAAGTACTGCAACGGCTTATCGCACGTTTGTCGTACATCTTGATCAATGAAGAAATGACATATCTCAAGCTTCTTCCGGTTCATCATTAAGTGCATCTTGCATAGCTGACAATCCACAAACTCCAGAACAGACTGTTCCAATGAAGGTGGAGCCACTATCAATATGTCGTCAGAGTATCTCAGGTAGTGACACTGACACTCCCGGCAAAAGAGAAGCATCGCTTTATCGAATTCAATCATGTAAACATTGCTCAATACGGCGCTAATTGGAGATCCTTGCGGAATTCCTTTTCTGCATTCATTTACCTCAATCAGAGGTCGAACCTTTGTCCTGAACGCTTCTGGAGTGCATAGTGTATGAGCTTTCTCAAGATTATTTTCTCCTAACACCTCAGCCAACTTGTTCCGATTTACATGGGCATATGACGTAACACTCCTAAAGACCTTATAGTGGTCGCCAGGTAGCTTGGGCTGACCGATTAAGTTCTGCCATGATTGCTTAAGGATCGTGTGATCAAGTGAGCCAAAGAAGTCTTTTATGTCTACACATATCACACAGCAATTCCCTATAGTTTTCACTATCGTAAACGCATGAGAAGCAAAGTCAACGTTCGATTTGCCGAGCTTACGATAGGCTATTACACAATCATTAAGGCCCTCCTTCTGCAAGACAGATTCGTATGCCTTAGACAGGTATGAAGCATAATACGAGTAGATTGCCGAATCCATATGTGAAGCGTACATTATGGGGCGTATCTTAAGCTTGACCTTCTTTTCTGCCTTGTTGTACCGTGGTGACACTTTGTCATAGGAAATGAAGGGGAAAAATGCGTGCGTAACTACTTTCTGCACATCCATGGCGTATTCCTGGCCAGCAGACTCAGAGACAGGATAATCAAATCGAAGACGAGACGGTATGGAAGCACCGTTATGAAGGCCACCCATAATAATCAAATCCGAAGACAGGAGTGGCAGCGTCCATATAGTCTTAGGAGCATGCATATTCTTCACCCACTTAAGTATAAGGGGGCCGCCTACCTCTACTGGTAT
>JAAZEW010000003.1 GCA_012512055.1 Bacillota bacterium
AATTGTAAATGTACACGGCTATGTTAACAGCACAAAGGGTTTCGTAAGGCACCCCATGGTTATTAACGGAGCTTCAGAGTTCCTGGTTGAGGTGTTCGGAGATAAGGGCAAACACTCCAGATGTGCATTGTCCTGTAATGAGCTTCCTTTTGATACTCCGGTTGAGGTTGAAATGATCGCTGAAGTCGAAGACTAGCCGTTGGGACCGGTTGGGGCAGTTAGGCTCCTCTGAGTTTAGTTAGGCGCATATCTGCCCCTGGACCGACTTGTTGTCTCGGAAGGGTCTGTGCAATCACGTCTTTGCCTCACTTGCCCGCTTCCTCGAAAAGTGCCTTCACCTCCTTGAGGTGATGAGTAATGGGCAGGTGTTGAGGGCATAAGTCTTCGCACTTCTTGCACTCGATGCAGGCTGTAGGGCCTGCATTTGCTTTCTTTAGATAAGCATAGTTTTCTCTGGAAGAATCCTCTGCTCCATATGCGAAAAAGTCATTATAAACTGAGAAAACGTCAGGGATGGCGACATTGTTGGGGCAGGGGACACAGTAGTTACACTCAGTGCAAGGTATCTTTATGCGGTCTTCATATATGGCTTTCACTTCACTAATCAGGCGGAGGTCTTCACCGGTCAAGGAATTAGGCCGGGCATTACCGGCTATACGCACGTTCTCAATAACCTGATTCATGGAACTCATCCCGCTGAGGACGCAAGAGACCTCAGGATGGTTCCATACCCACCTGAGCCCCCATTCAGCAGGGCTTCGTCTGATTCTTGCCTTATCCCATACAGACTGTACATCATGGGGTACGTTCTGTGCAAGTTTCCCACCGCGGAGAGGCTCCATGACTACCACGCCGAGGCCTTTTGACGACGCATATTTCATACCTGCAAGGCCTGCCTGGTAGTAATCATCCACATAGTTCAGGTGAATCAGCGTAAGTGTCCATTCATACGCATCAACGATCTCACGGAACACATCAATAGAGTCATGGAATGAAAACCCTATATGCCTTATGAGACCACGACTACGGGCATTATCCATATAGTCTAGGACTTTCAACTTCTTCGCTTTATCCCACAGATCCTTATTGAGGGAATGCAAGAGGTAAAAGTCTACGTAGTCAGTGGCGAGTTTTTCCAGTTGCTCAGTTAAGTACTTGTCGAAATCAGGAGGAGACTCTAAAAGCCAGACAGGGCACTTAGTGGCAAGGAAGACTTTTTCGCGGTATCCGTCTGCCAGGGCTTCCCCCACCGCGATTTCCCCTTGGCGACCATGATAGTTGTATGCTGTGTCTATGTAGTTTATACCATTGTCGATAGCATATCGTATCATACGGGAAGCTTCGTCGGTATTGATTCCGGAGTTGCCACATTCGGATACAGGCAGTCTCATACATCCAAACCCCAGAGGCGACACACTCAGGCCTGACTTGCCTAATTTTCGATATTGCATAGTGAACCCTCCATCTCTAAGGCTTGACCGGGACAAGGACAGCGTAAGGACCGTCTTTCAGGAACGCGACAGACGGTTCGACCCCCATAGCCCTATACTTCCGCACTGCTTCAGCCACTGCAAGCTCCACCATGTCTTTTGCGTCGTCGAGATTCCCTGAATAACGACGATTAGCAGGCAGGAGCATATTTCCGTCAATGCCCGGCAGAATCTGCGCGTCTTTTTGTGAAATATGCGGTGCGCAGAACGTGAAGTTCTCCATGGGGATTCCGGAGAATACTTTTGACCACATCTGAACCTGCCATTGTTCAGGAATGAAGTTCCAGTCTTTGCTTGTTATCAGGCGCATGTAATCCCTTGCGCCGTTTAGCGCCAGCAGGTGAATAAGAGTACGATAGTAAGCGCTTCCTACAGGGTCTTTGTCTACGGTATTGGCAGCCATTATCAACCTCGCCCCGGGCTTTAAGGCAGGTATGGCTACCACCCCGGCTTTACCTGCTTGATAGTGATTGATTCCGACAAATCCGGCATGGGTTACAACAATGTCGTATGTCTTGTGCAGTGGGATAGTCACATATTCGCGTATTCGCTCTACAGCTCGCATGTGCGCAGCTTCGAGATCCCCGGCATAGACTCCTGTAAGCCTGAATTCGTCATCCAAAGTCACATTGACTATGAAATCGACACCTGCCATCTTCGCAACTTCAAGGGATTCCTCATGACAAGGATTTCCCTCTAAGACCAGGTCAAGAGAGTTAGGCGATGACAGAAACTCCGGCCCGTGGAATATGTGGGTGCTATCTTCGCCTATGAGGCCGGGGCAAACCGCCTTTCTTCCTCCTGAGGCGCCTGCCATGAAATGGCTTTCAACAAGGCCGGTGAGGATCTTTACGTCGGATTCAACATACAGCTTGTTTATGAATACCTTCGTTCCCCGTGAGGTGACGCCTAGAAACCTGAGGTTAGATTCATCCCTGCAATCATGGCACACGACTCTTATTTGCCTGTCAAACACAGAAGGATCGAGCATAGCCTCAAGTTCATCTTCTGAAAGCTCTCTATGTGTGCCTGTAGCCACAATAATTGTGATGGACTCAGGTCTTACTCCAAGTTCGATAAGCTCATCGATTATTGGAGCGAGGATTCCCGAATCCCCGGTATACGGTACAGGCCTTGTATTATCCGATATTACTATTGCAACCGATAATTCTCGGGCGGATTTCCCTTTGCCATTGATGATCTGGGCAAGTCCGGGTGATCCGATAGGGTTATGTATGCTTTTAAGGACCGCGTCTTTAGGTTTAGTAAGCGGTGTAGGTTTTGACATCTCAAGGCAGTGAGTTCCGTTAGGTAACTGAATTTCAATGGTATTGACTCCGAATCCTATGGCGAATTTCGGCATATCCAAACACCTCATGTTGCTTTGTTGATTACAGGGAAACACAACACCATTATACTACATCATGTCATCTCAGGCATATCCTACAGTCTTGCAGCGTGCAAGTCTCTAAGCATGAGTTCATTCGTTGTCACTCGTTCTCCGGGGACTTGGGTGGCCCCGCACGGTACGTACGTTTTCTGAGGCCGGTGATTGCTTTGTCGAGGCAACCCGCTTGGGGAGCCGGAATTCCGTAAGCGCCCTATTTACTGGATATGTGTTTCAACCAGCACCCTAATTGCGGCTGCCAAACTAGATGGGAGCTCTGCCCATCTATGAAAGAGCATATAGGGCCCCCTTTCCCCCACACGAAAAGTTTCTTAGAGGGCGCCTCCTTTATATGCTTTTTGCCTTATTCCGAATCACCCCGACGACTTTTGAGAGAGCCTATCCTATCCCTAACATTGGCCACCTTTCGTAATACTCATCCTTGCTACCTTAATGACGCCTTATTGACCATACCAAAGCTCCCTTATCGGGCCTCTTAGCCCAATGTGGCTCAGCAGAAGAGCCAATCCGGCTGATTTGCGGACCACCCAATCGACGACTGGCTCGTCCTGAGAGCCAATCAAGCCCATCTGAGGGCTTCTTTGTGGTCGATTGGCTCTTCCCGAGAGCCAATCAAGCGGATCTGATGGCTTCTTTGTGGCCGACTGGCTCTTCCTGAGAGCCAATCAAGAGCATCTGAGGGCTTCTCTGTGGTCGAATGGCTCTTCCTGAGAGCCAATCAAGCGGATCTGATGGCTTCCGGACGATCGACTGGCTCACGTGGTGAGCCAATCAGGGTGATCTGAAGGTCTTTCGATGGTCGACTGGCTCACCCAGTGAGACTCAGTGAGACGATGCGAAGGTGGTATGCCTTACATGCGCGGTCCCATGACTGTTTTGCTCTGTTTCCCATGTTTCCCGCGTCTTTCTTTGTTCTGTCGATCGAAAACACAACTTAAGCCTTCTGTTTGGAAATCGTGTGCTATTCTCGGCCGAGTCTTCCAGAAATGAGCTTGGAGGCGCCACAAAACCGATTACCCAAATGAGTTCGACGTATGAATTCGACCGAATGTCTCAGTGACGTGCTCGATTTCCCAACACCAAACCCGAATGACTCTACATATTGAGCGACTTTGAGGGTGCCTAATTGAAATTGGAACACAGCTTTAGAGAACCGTGTGCTATTTCCTATCACGGTTCTGGAATCCGTGTTCGAAAACCGGACCCCCCGGGAGTCTCTAGGAAGGACGTGTACTGTTTTCGAACACAGATCAGGGTTGGGGTGTGCGAAATTCGATCACCTTTGCAGTATTCATGCTAATTCACCACATGTTACGCAAGCTATAGCTTGCGGAATTCCTGGCTTGGGGAGCCGTCCCCGAGTGCAATACCGGCAATCCCGCACGGTACGAACACTTTCCGGAACCGGCGATCACTTATGGTGGAGACCGTTGAACTTCTCCAGTAGCTGCCAATTTCGCCGAAGACGGCGACCAGTTTTTGCGATTCAAGCGAGCTGCGTTAACATAATGT
>JAAZEW010000361.1 GCA_012512055.1 Bacillota bacterium
GGCCTGAAGATGTCGCTTTAAGAGAAGATATACTGAAATTCATAGGGGACTTTGCCAATTGGGACAACGCTGGCAACCCTACTTTTCTAGGAGTAGGGAGGGATCTGGTCAAGGCGGCATACCCCGAAGAAAACCCCCTGGTGGTAGATCCATTTGCAGGAGGTGGTTCTATCCCGCTGGAGGCATTAAGACTTGGCTGTGAAACTTTTGCCAGCGATCTAAATCCTGTAGCCTGTCTTATTCTAAGAGTCATGCTTGAGGACATTCCCCGTCACGGACCCGAACTGGCAGAGGACCTTCGCCGCGTTAGTGTAGAAATTGAGAAGAAAGTGGAGCAGGAACTAGCCGAATTTTACCCTAAGGATCCGGATGATGCCACTCCCATTGCCTACCTTTGGGCGCGTACGGTTAAGTGCGAATCGCCCAACTGTGGTGCAGAGATACCACTAATCCGGTCTTTCTGGCTTTGTAAGAAGGAAAACCGTAAAATAGCTTTTCGTTATGAGATAATTAGACACTCAGATAGTACTCCGTTCGTGAAATTTGAGATATTTGAACCCGCCACGGATGCAGAGGTACCAAAAGGCACAGTCAACCGTGCTAAGGCCACCTGTCTTTGCTGTGATACTGTCTTACCCCCTGAGCGCGTGCGGGCCCAGTTAACCCAACAGCGTGGCGGGGTCGATGCAATATTTGACCAGGGGGGCCGTCGTATTGGCGGTGCATGCCTGATGGCGGTGGTGACTCTGCGGCACGGTGAGCGGGAACGTCATTACCGATTACCTGAAGAACGGGACTACACTGCGGTTAAGAAAGCAAGAGAGAGGCTGAAACAGATACTCGATGATTGGGAGCGGGGTGGCAAACGGGGATTATGCCCAGCGCCGAATGAGTCTGCGCCTTCAAGGGATACTCATAGAGCCGTTGGAAGTCAATTGCCATTATATGGATATGTCAATTGGGGGGATCTCTACACGCGAAGACAATTGGTTCTTATTTCAACATTTGTGAAGCATCTCAAGAATATGGAGTTACTTCCAATGGCATTAAGTAAAGTGATTCGTCACTGTAATGCGTTTTCATTTTGGCATAAAGGAAGTGAAACAGTTGCGGGCGCTTTTGGTCGACATGCAATTCCAATGTGTTGGGATTTTCCGGAATACTATCCATTCCATGATTTTGCAGGCGGATGGGAAAGCTCAGTTAAGGATATTGTAGGTACAGTACATCATATTAATCAGGTCGGTTTTAAGTCAGTTCAAGCACAAGTAGAAATAGCTAATGCTACTTCCCATCCATTACCCGATGATTCTGCGATGTTGTGGTTTACGGATCCTCCATATTATGACGCAATTCCCTATGCAGATCTCTCAGACTTCTTCTTTGTATGGCTTAAACGAGCGGTTTCGGATAATGTCTTGTTGAGAGATCCATTTGACACAACTAATATTCTAACGCCTAAGAAAGAAGAAATCGTGCAATGTGAGAAAGTAAAGAATGAAGAGGGTCAAGGCAAAGACAAAAACTACTATGAAAATGCCATGGCTCTGGCTTTTGCAGAAGGTCGACGGGTAACAAATAAGGAGGGCATCGGTTCTGTCGTTTTTGCACATAAAACAACAGAAGGCTGGGAGGCGCTTCTTTCTGGTATTATACGGGGGGGATGGACGGTTACAGCATCATGGCCTGTTGCTACCGAACGAAAAGCGAGACTCTTAGCCCGTAACACTGCCGCCCTTGCCACAAGCGTTCACCTCGTCTGTCGTCCCCGCCTCGATGACGCTCCCGTCGGTGATTGGGGTGAAGTATTACACGAGTTACCGCAACGAGTGGGTAATTGGATAGAATATCTACAAGAACAAGGTGTCCGCGGGGCAGACCTAGTTTTTGCCTGTATCGGGCCGGCCCTGGAGATTTTCAGCCGTTACTCCAAGGTTGAAACAGCCGAAGGTGAGGAAGTCAAACTTGACGAGTATCTGGAAAAAGTATGGGAAGTAGTCGGGCGTATTGCCCTGGAGCAGGTGCTAGGTACCGCTGAAGCCCGGGCTCGCAATGGCGCTGCAGGTGCTCTGGAGGAAGACGCCAGGCTAACTGCCCTTTTCCTCTGGACTATCCAGAGCACCAACGGCCAGAATGGCAAAAACGGCGATTCCAAAGAGAAGTCTATTGCAGACGATGAAATAGATGACGAAGACGAGGAAGTAACACTCGGAGGAGAATCGAAAGGATATCGCCTAGTATTTGACGTAGTACGTCGTTTCGCCCAGCCCTTAGGGATTGATTTACCCAAATGGGAAAATCGGATTATTGAGACTGAAAAGGGTGTAGTCAGATTATTGCCTGTTAATGAACGAGCCAGACAGCTTTTTGGTACGGAGGGAACGGAGACTGCTGCTGAATGGATAGCAAGCGAGCCGCAGGTAGGTATCCAGCTGTTGCTCTTTCCAGAAGTGGAGCGCGAACGAGTATCAAAGACTCGGGGGCGGGGCCGCCGCAAAGTAACTCTTGACCCTTCAGCCCTAGAGAGTACCAGCGGAGAAGAGATGACTACCTTGGATCGGGTTCATGCAGCTATGTTACTTCAGGCTAGTGGTCAAACCAACGCCTTACGGGCATTGGTCGGATCTGAGGTAGAACGCGGTCCCGATTTCTTACGCCTGGCCAATGCTCTTTCCGCCCTCTATCCAAAGGGAAGCGAGGAAAAGCGCTTGCTTGACGCCATGTTACTGGCAATGCCGAGATAAGGAGGATTACCTGTGATGGGGTAGGGCGGGACCGTTCACTATGGCAAATCGCAGGGGGCCCCATAAACAGGCCTTATATCGATATATTCTTAGAATACGGTGTTGGGCTTATCGGGCCTGGTGATACTGGACCATGGAATCCGAAAAGAGATGATAGTGAGTTTGAAGGTAGTTTTGTGCGCAGATTTGCTAGTGAAATGAAAACTGGTGATCTCATTCTATTGCGTATCGGCATCACTAGTATTGCAGCTATAGGAATTGTGGCAAGCGACTATCTATATCTTAACCAATTTGATGATGTCAATGGGTGGGACTTGCAGCACGCAAGACGAATCCGTTGGAGTAGACTGCCACAAGAATATGACTTCGGCAAGATTGTGTTTGGAGCAAATCCGACTCGTTGCTCAAAAGTGTGGAATGATGAAGTGAGGGACTAGGTCAGAAGATACACAAATTCGCCACCAACGTACCGGCAAGAAGCGAGTTTGCCCAAACTGCCAGATGAAGAACCTGAGCTTACGGAAATCCCGTCGGAACTTACTGAGATTATTGCACAAGTTAATGATTTGTACGATGTATATTGGGATCGAGAGAGTTTTGGGGATCTTCCTTCAGAGAATGAGATTATTTCCCACTACGTGGTTCCGTTTTTGAGGAGATTGGGTTGGCTACCGGAATTGATTGGTGTGGGTCGGAGGCATATTGATATAGCATTATTCTCTTCTCTCTCCCATACACCTGAAAACTGCAGCTTCATTATTGAAGCTAAGCGCTTGGGTGCAGGTGTGGAAGGCGCATTGGAGCAGGCTAGAGGATATGCTGAAAACATAGGCACCTCTTGTGACATTGTTGTTACGGATGGTGTTAGGTGCCGACTGTATGATGCCAAGCAGGTATTTAAGCCAATTGCGTATGCGAATCTGTACCGACTCAAAGAATCATCGATTGCACTATTTAGTCGAATAAAGAAAAAGGGGTGATTGTCATTGGAGCCTTGGTATAAGATAGCCATACCGCGTAAGGAGGTTAGAGAGGGACGCTCTTTTAATCCGGATGAATTCGCTATCCACCTGGAGCAGGTTCTCGTTGGAAGTGCCCCCGAAGACTACCGGGAACCCAGGCAGTTTTTTGCCCGTACCTTCTTCACCCGGGCTCTGCGCGAGCATGCCGGGATGGCGCTCAGGCGTCTGGCTGGTGAAACTTCTAATACGGCCCCAGTGATGACTTTGATCACACAGTTCGGTGGAGGCAAGACTCATACCCTGAC
>JAAZEW010000048.1 GCA_012512055.1 Bacillota bacterium
CCCATACATCGATAAAGATCAGGCGCGACAATGTTGCCTGTGCCGTTACCTGCGTCTACTACCACCTTTACCTTGCGCGCCTCAGGCCCTGCACGAAGCTCCTCACAGATTTCATCAATGTATTGCTTATTCAAGGATACCGAAACACAGGTACCTTCCTCCCCGGATATGAAATCTTCTCTCATCACTATTTCTCTAATGTCCTGGATTGCCTGGCCATAGATTGTGGATTTGCCTAGGCATATCTTGAAGCCGTTTTCATGAGGAGGATTGTGGCTCCCTGTAATCATCACGCCTCCACCTACATCCAAGTTAAATAAGGCGTAGTAGAGGACAGGCGTAGGGACAAGCCCAATATCGTAGACATCAATTCCGCTTCTCACAAGATCACGGACAAGCTCATCGCGGAATCCCGGAGAACTGGCTCTTGCATCCCTTCCCACAACGACAGCCTCCACGTTTTCGCTTGCATAAAGCTTCCCTAAGGCCCTCCCCAGCAAGGACACGAATTTCCGAGTCAAGTCCTTGTCCACGACTCCGCGTATGTCATACTCTCTGAAGACATGGCCCGGGATGCTAACAGCGCCTCTGTTCATGACAGCATCACCTACATGAGTCATTGACCTTCCTCCCAACGTGAGAATTGCCAAACAATAGGTTTAGATCCTTTAGACACCTCTCTTTGATTATCCTTCCCAAGCCGCTCAAAGAAAATGTCTCAAACGCCCCACAGATCTTAACAGTATCTTAACATTTTCCAGGCTAAACCTTGAAACCTCCAAGCTATAATAGGTTTTGAAAGGAGGCGATCAATCTCATGAAAATCACATCAAGAATTCGTATCGCCCGTGTCGCAACGATAATCACTGCCCTATTGGTTGTAATGTCTGCCGTGGGTTTCGCTTTCGCAGAAGAAGTCTCGAAAACCACTATTGAGGAAACCGCCCAAGCTGCTATGGAAGAAGCCTCCCAAGCCACTCTGCAGGAAACCTCGCAAGTTCCTGTGCAGATTGCCCCTGAGGCTGGGGCTCCAAAGCCGGTTGGCCCCGGGCAGCAGGGCTCGGGGCAGCGGACACCGATGGTAGCTAAGATTGCGTCCATCATCAACATGAAAGTTGAGGACGTAATAGCTGCCAGACACGAAGGCAAGTCCTTCGTGGAAATCGCCGCTGATAAGGGCATCAGTGAAAGCCAACTTATTGACGCTCTCATAGAAGAGCAGGAGACTTTCCTCGACGCCCAGGTTGCTCAAGGAAGGCTGACCCCTGAGCAAGCAGCGCCAGCCATCTCCAAGATGGAAGAGAACCTCAAGCTTGCGCTCAATCGCACAGAAGTCGGTCCGCCCGAAGTCAAACCCAATACGGGTCTGGGCATCGGACGCAAAAACATGTCTCGTATGCAACCTGCTCGCGGCCGAGCCATGATCGGCGGCAAGCGCGGCTTCATGCGAGGCTTCTCCCAGGGATTCCAGGCAGGACAGAGAGTCGGAATGAGACAGGGCCTTGGATTCGGAAAAGGCCAATGTCAGGGCCAAGGTCAGGGCCAGGGTCAGAGTCAGGGAGTCTGTCCCGTCTGCGGGCAAGCTTGTCCTTTCTGTAGGCAAACCCAAGCGCCTGCCGACTAACACCTAAACTGCGTCATAGCAGGTTTGCTGCACCATGAGAGGCGGGCATTTCGTGAAGCGCTTAGGAAGCACATGCCTCGAGCAGCGCTTGCCCGGGGAAGCGCGAATCTCGAGTAACGCATGGGCTGGGAAGTATATGCCCTGGGAGGTATGCACATTAATAAGCGCCTGCCACCAGTAACGTATGCGCTACGAGGTACGCCTTGCAAAATGCAGTAAGCTGTATCATTCAGGACTCTTAACGCTTCACGATCCGCTTGTAAGGGAAGGCATATGACCTTCCCTTGCAAGTTTTCTCCGCATGAGAGAGAATACAAGCAGGTGACAAACAGGGACATGAACAGATGTCAAAATCAGAGGCCAAAGGTAGGTTACCCATGGAGAGCATAAGGATTCTTGTGATCGACGACGAAGAGGCAATCGGCAACGTCATTAAGGACTATCTGGAAGCCCAGGGGTACGAGGTATTCTGGGCTAAAGACGGGTATTCCGCACTTGACACGTTTCGTAAAGTGCACCCTGATTTGATTATTCTAGACCTGATGCTTCCAGGGAAGAGCGGATTCGACGTTTGTAAGGAACTCCGCCAGGAGAGCGACGTTCCTGTTATTATGCTTACGGCAAAGACAGATGAAATCGACAGAGTCCTCGGC
>JAAZEW010000336.1 GCA_012512055.1 Bacillota bacterium
CAGAGGGCAAGGGAATAAACGTATACACCCACGGAGAGATGTTGCCTGCCCACGGATATCCGGGGCTGAAGAAGTATAAGCATCTTGTGGGCAACTACGGCAGCGCATGGCAGAACCAAAAAGAGGAATTCGAGAAATTCCCGGGCGCGATTCTGATGACCACCAATTGCATCCAGAAACCCAAGGACGTCTATAAGGACAGGATTTTCACTACAGGACTTGTGGCATGGCCCGGCGTGCATCACATCGCAGACAAAGATTTTACCCCTGTAATTGAAGCTGCTTTGGCAGCAGAAGGATTTCCCCAGGATGAGCCTGAGAGAATGATTCTTGTAGGATTCGGCCGTGCATCACTTCTGGGAGCTCAAGACAAAGTCCTGGACCTTGTTAAGGACGGCAAGATTCGCCATGTATTCCTGATAGGTGGTTGTGACGGCGCACGATCCGGCCGCAATTACTATACTGAACTTGCGAAAGCAGTCCCCGACGATTGCATTATCCTGACACTTGCTTGCGGGAAATATAGGTTCAATAAACTGGATTTCGGTGAAATTGACGGTATCCCCAGGCTTCTGGATGTCGGTCAGTGTAACGACGCCTTTTCCGCAGTGCAGTTGGCTATCTCCCTTGCAGAGAGACTGGGAACTGACGTGAACAGCCTGCCTCTGTCGCTGATCTTGTCATGGTATGAGCAAAAGGCTGTGGCAATACTCTTATCGCTCCTCCACTTAGGTATCAAGAACATGCGGCTCGGACCTACTTTGCCCGCGTTCATTACTCCCCAGGTGTTGGATGTTCTCGTAGAGAAATTCGACATTATGCCTATTACCACGCCGGAGGAAGATCTCGAATCCATACTGGGGGCATAGGCCCATACTGGGCGCATAAGGGATATACAACGAGACCGTTGGGCTTCTCCAGTAACTGCCAGTTTCGCCGAAGACGGCGACCGGTTTTTGCGATTCAAGCGAGCTGCGTTAACATAATGTGGGAGAGAACAACGGTCTCATGGCGGTCTGCTTAGGAGAAGCCCCATAGGCAAAGGCTCATGGTAATGAAGATAGGTTCATCTAGGCGAGCTCTTGGCAGTAAGGCTTGTTTCTCGGGTTCCGCACCTGGATGAGGAGTATCCCACCGAGTACGAGTGCAGCTCCTACCAACTGCCAGCCTGCCAGCGTCTCGCCGAGGACCACAAAGGCCAGCAAGGTTGTGGCGGCAGGTTCAGCCATACAAATGATCCCTGCGTCAGCCGCATCTATGTAGCCAAGGGACAATACGTAAAATACATACGAGGCGAGTGTCGGGCCTAATACGAGACAGAGTACTAACAGCCAAACCCGGGGAGGGAAATTCCGGATCTGAACCAGATTCCTACCTGCAAAGCACATAATGAAGAAGCCGCCGAATCCGAATGCGTATAGGACTGTTGTCCACGATGAATATTTCGAAAGCGCGTATTTGCTGAGTAGCGTGTAGGAAGCGTAAGTAATGGCTGCTATAAGCCCCAGAACAACGCCGGTTGGATTCAAAGAGATGAGCTCTCTGTCATAGCCGCCGGCTACAAGGAAACATCCGGCAAAAGCCATAATGAGGGCGGTAATTTTGGCCTTTGTGAGCTGTTC
>JAAZEW010000049.1 GCA_012512055.1 Bacillota bacterium
CCATTAGTATTTGCCGAGCGGAGCAGGGTGGTAGGTGTGCCGCGAAATATTTACCCTCATGAGGCATTTACAGGAGGAATTGTAGATCCAAAGCAGAATATAGTAAGCAAATGATTAGTTGAGCGAACCAACAAACTAATAGGGGTTGTCACATGAATACCGAAAATCTTCGACAGTCGGAAGGAAACAATCAGAATTCATCGCCTACTACAGGGAATCAGGGTTTGGTCAAGGATCTGAACAAGGCTATAGTCTTCAACATGATATGGAGGTCGGCGCCGACGTCGAGGGCGGACATATCCAGGGCTTCCGGGTTGAATAGGAGTACTGTGTCATCCCTCGTTGATGAGTTGATTGCCGAGGGATACGTGACTGAACTGGGTGCCGGCGAGTCCGCGCTGGGGCGGAAACCTATCATGCTGCAGTCTAATCCGGATGCAGGCATCATAATCGGCGTTGAGCTGGGTGTTAACTACATCAGGCTTATCGCATCTGATATTGCTGCAAATGTAATTTCTTGCAGCGGATTCTCCATAGACCCTGCAGACGGTGTGGACAGAATCGTAAAGACCATGTTGGAGGCAATCGAGTCTATGGCAGCATCCGTTCCGTCCACGCTGCGGGGACTTATCGGAGTGGGAGTGGGAGTGCCGGGGCTGGTGCGGTCTGACAGCGGCGTGTTGGCGTTTGCGCCCAACCTCAAATGGAGAGACGTTCCTCTTAGGGATATCATGATGGGTCGGCTTGGTATCCCGGTGTTTGTGGATAACGAGGCGAACACAGCAGCTATGGGAGAGAGATGGTTTGGCGCAGGAGTAGGCGTGGAGAACATGGCCTACGTGAGCGTTGGGATTGGGCTGGGTGTCGGCATTGTAATCAATGGCGAGCTTTACCGCGGGAGTTCGGGCTATGCAGGGGAAATGGGGCATTTCACTATGCAGCCTGACGGGCCTGAGTGTGGGTGCGGTAACAGAGGTTGCTGGGAGACTCTCGCGTCAAAGAGTGCGACAATTGCACGGGTTATACGGGCTATTGAAGAAGGAAGGCCTACGATTCTTGCAGGGCATGCGAAGCATCGGTTCACAATGGACGATTTGGCAGATGCATGCGTTCGCGGTGATGAAGTTGCCCGCGAGGCGCTTGAGGATACAGGCAGGTATCTCGGAATCGGAATTGCGGGGCTGATCAACACTTTCAACCCTGAACTGGTTATCGTCGGGAGTTCGGTTGGGCGATGCAGCCGGCTTGTGCTTGACGAGGTTGAGAAGGAGATTCGGGCAAGAGGGCTCACTCAATTGACTAAGGACGTCCGGGTGGTGAAGGCAGCCCTCGGCGCCGATTCATGTGCCATAGGCGGGATCTCGCTGGTTCTGAGTGACCTTCTCAGTCTCCCTAAGATCGCTCTGTAGAAACGGGAGAGATGAATTGCCCCTTGGCAGGGGCTAAGTTAGATGGGAGGATGCTACCATGACCGTGAAGAGAGTGAAAAACAGCGTCGGAATCTGGGCATTCGGCCCCAATGCGACACGGTTCATGCCCGGAGGTTATCATCCTGAAGCCGTCAAAGAGGACATGCCGACGAAGGTGCGCCGGGTAGTCGACGGCTTGGGTGACCTCGTGGACGGCTACGAATTTCACTACCCCGGAGAGGTCACGGAGGACAACTTCGACCAAGTCATGGAGGCCTTGGGAGACTCGGATCTGTATGCTGTGGCTCTGGGACTGTTTTCCATGCCCGAGTACGCTCTGGGTTCGTTTGTTAACCCCGACCCGAAGCTGCGCCGGGAGGCGACCGAGACTGCCAAGCGCGGGGTGGATATCGCTGCGCGTGTTGGCGCTAAGTTCATCATATGGCCGGGTGGAGAGGGCTACAACTACCCGTTTCAGATACCGTACGGCCAGGTTTGGGGTCACTTCATCGGTGCAATCGCTGAGGTCGTCGACTATGCCCATGGCAAAGGCGTAACCGTTCTTCTCGAACACAAGAACTCTGAGCCTGCCATGAAGATACTCATGCGAAACATCGGCATGACTTTATATGTCATACACAAGGTGGCGGAGGCCGGCGTGCCTACTGATCTTCTCAAAGTGAACATGGATTGGCAGCACCTTATCATGAACGGTGAATCCCTCGCAGAATACGCTGCTCTCTTGGCAAAGGAGGGCCTCCTTGGACACCATCACGGAAACTCAGGATGGGGCACGTTCGATGACGATAATATGGCAGGAGCTACGTGTTTCATGGAAACCCTGGAACTTGCGGTAGAGCTGCGGAGGGCGGGTTACGGGCGCCATGGAGAGCGTATCGGATTCGACTTGTTCCCATATACAGAAGACCAGATTGAAGCTGTCCGGCAGAATGTCTACCAGTGGGAATTGATAGATTCCATCGCTGCCGCAATCGATGATC
>JAAZEW010000384.1 GCA_012512055.1 Bacillota bacterium
CGGGTGTTTCGTTTTGTGTTATCCAAGCGATAGCTGGAATTTCTTAGCGAGGCAAGGCTACATGATGAAACATGGGGATTTCTCCACGTATGATAAGAGGGTTGAGCAGTGGAATTAGTTAGATTAGGAATCATTGGTTGCGGGGCAATTTCTAAGAAGCACGGGGAGGCCATCTCTCGGATAGACGGCGCAAGGCTTGTTGCCGCTGCAGATGTGGTTGAGGAAAACGTCCGACAGTTCGTTAACTCATATGGAGGTAAGCCATACGGAGATTACAGGGATTTGCTTGAGGATCCGAATGTAGATGCTGTAATCATAGCAACCCCCAGCGGACTCCATGCAAAGATGGGACAAGATGCGCTTGATGCCCGAAAGCATGTTCTTGTGGAGAAACCTCTTGCAATGTGTGCTAATGATGCGAACAGGCTGATCAAGAAGGCTCAAGAAGTCAAACGATGTCTTGGAACCGTTCATCCGAATAGGTACTATGAGACAAGTGAGATGACTCATAAAGCAATCGAAGGCGGGCGCTTTGGGAAGCTTAGCCACGGAGTGGCTACAGTCAGGTGGAACCGAACTCAAAAGTACTATGATGAGGCGCCGTGGCGAAAGACAAGGGAGATGGACGGAGGCGTCCTCCTTAACCAAGCATGGCATGCACTGGACCTCCTCCTCTGGTTTATGGGGCCCGTTGCCAGAGTACAAGGCATGACCTCCAAGCGTCTACATGATATCGAAACAGAGGACATTGCCCTTGCGACTTTGGAGTTCGAAAGCGGAGCATTGGGACTTGTTGAGGCGACTACAAACATCTACCCCAGAAACCTAGAACAGACAGTGAGTGTCTTCGGTGAGAAGGGTACAGTAGTGCTTGGAGGCCGTCGAATAGATGCTGTCAGGGTATGGAGAGTGGAAGGGGACAAGGACGAAAATGAGGTTCTCGGAGCATGGGGTGAGGATACTACGAAGAAACATGATCCTAGTTGGGGGCATGAGAGAGTCATAAGAACCTTCATAGAACAGCTAAAATCAGGGATCAACATTGCTCCCGAGGCCTGCACTGCTGCTATGGCTATCAAAGTGATAGAGTCGGTGGTGGGTTCATCGCCCGGGGCGGCCTGCGAATAACTTTGCCTTCATAATGATAGCCGGAGAGTTGTTGAATGAAACCACTAGTTCCTGTCATTGGTAAGCAGGATTCTTGATGTTTTTGAGGAAGTGGAAAAGATGAGCCTAATTTTGTCGAACTCTGGCGTATCAATGTACGCATCTTGAAATAGAGAGGATTTGTGCGTGACATATGACGACACAAGCATTCATTGACCCAAATGCGCGGGTTGGAAAGAATGTCAAACTCGGGAACGGCGTTGTGGTAAGAGCGAACGTCATCATTGAAGATAGTTCCATAATCAATGATGACGTGATAATAGACTACGGTGCTGTGGTGAGGAGCGGTACCAGTATAGGTAAAGGCAGTTCAATTGGGGTAAATGCTATAGTCGGACAAGCTCCGTCCAGAGCCAGGACG
>JAAZEW010000050.1 GCA_012512055.1 Bacillota bacterium
TGCATTCTAGGATTTGGTGAAACAACGGGAAGAGTCCTAAGCGAGTATGGACGACAAGGATGGGAGCTTGTATGCGTTTGGGGGATTTGGCACTACTTAAGACGACCGCTGGACTAAAGGGGCCTGAATATGTTGAGAATACTCGTAACAGGGTTTGAGCCCTTTGGTGGTGGAACTGTCAATGCTGCTTCTTTGGCAGTACAGAAACTCAAAACAACAGCGCGATGTAATGTTGAATTAATAGTACGAGAAATACCAACGGTATTTGGCAAGTCTGCAAAGGCGGTTGAAGACGCAATCCTGGAGGTTTTGCCTCAGGCGGTCATCAGCGTAGGACAGGCAGGGGGAACTCCCGATATCCGCGTGGAGAGAGTAGCGCTTAACCTGGATGATGCAAGGATTCCTGACAATGAAGGGAATTCTCCCGGTGATTCCCTAATTGATCCTGCCGGGCCTGTCGCGTATTGGGCTACAATACCCGTACGCGAAGTTGTGGACGCAATCGCAAAACAGGGTATTCCCGCGTTCATCTCATACAGTGCAGGCACCTTCGTCTGTAACCACGTATTCTATTCAATATGCAATTTCGTTGCTAAGGAGGACATGCCTATCAAGGTTGGATTCATACATATTCCATACCTTCCTTGTCAGGTAGTAGGGAAGGTGCAGACTCCCAGTATGTCCTTGGACTGTATCGTCACTGCATTGGAAGCAGCAGTTGAGGCAGTTGCTGAGTCGATTGCAGGTGGCTAATTAACGTCCCCGAGGTAGGTTGCACCTGTTCGAATTGGCGACACAAGGCAGCGCTTTATGGCTCTTGGGTATATTCTGTGGGCTTCAAGCTCAAGAAGGCTAAGCCATTCGACAGAGATCTGATTTGCATCAGGCAGTACACCATTGTGTGGGACTTGATTCTCAGGCAAGGCACATAAAAACATTAGCTCTATTTGATGTACGTCGGGTTCAATTTCAGCAAATTCGTGGTTTCTTGCGATGTAGTCTCGGACAAAGACCAGATCACCGATTTCTACGTCGACACCGATTTCTTCCCTGCATTCACGTATAAGAGCCTCGTGTAATGATTCGCCCGGCGTTTGTCCGCCTCCGGGTAGGAGATAGAATATGCCCCAAGGATCCGCGTTTTGGGTTACCAAGAGTTTTCCGTCCTGAATGATGACAGCTTTCACAGAGACTCTGACAGGTTTCATAATATCCTCCCATTCGATGCCATGATATCTTGATTATACTGCATGTAGATTTCATGTCTATGAGGAAGAGGAATTTCATACCTGTTTGTGGAACTTTTGTTGGTAGGCAGGTCGCGGCTGCCATCCAAGAAGTATATCTTTTTGCGTCGAATCGGAGGGTGAATATGCAGGTTAGTTTCACTATGGAACTAGTCTACTTGGTCATAGGGCTCATAATCGGGATTATCCTGGGGATTAATCTGTCAGTTTTGTACTCCCGGATATTTGGCCCGCGTTCCGCGGCTGAGAAGAAGTTGAGACGGCAGATCCAGGGTTTGGAGACACGAATCCGGGACAAGGATCGTTATATTAAGGAAGCGATCCGGTCAGCCAAGCGTGAAGGGGCAGATTCCGAATAACGTGAACCGCCTAATCGAGGAGGTGTTGTCATGAGTCGTCTCGCAAAAACTGCAGCCTTCGGAGGTGTCGGGTACCTCGGCGGCCTCCTTCTGGAACGAGGCCTTGAGAGTATCACAGGCCTTGACTTTGTGGATGGACTCTTCGCAGTCGCCGGTTCTGTGCTGGGCGCCATGTACGTAAATCGTGACATGGTTGAAGCTGCGTCAAGAAACATGAGAGCCATGTTCGGGAAAGACCCCATATATATTACCGAAGGAGAATGGAAGCAGTTTAAGAGCAAATACCCGGAAACTGCAAAGTGGCTTGAGAAGGCCTTGGAAGTGTGAGTGGAGCCTTTGGTGCTCGATGAATTTGCCTTGAAGGCCCTTGTGGGCCTCCTTGCCAAACTAGGCGTGGATGAGTTCAAGAAACGTGGATGGATGCCTCAGTCGTACTATGTTCGTGCCGCTCTCTTGGCCCTAAAGCGTGACGACTTGGATCAAGCTGTCAGAAATTACAATCTCTCGATAGAGAAGAGGAAACCCGGCGAGAGAGCTAAAGTAGCGCATGAGATAATCGCATGCGCTATTGACATTCGGATTGCCAAGACTGAGGAGAAGCTGGCTGAAATCCA
>JAAZEW010000358.1 GCA_012512055.1 Bacillota bacterium
GCCCCATGCTGTGCCATTGAAAGGAAAAACACCCCCGGGCTGGTCTAGCCCAGGGCCATCTGGGGGCTGGTAAATGAAAGGGGGATATGAATGAACTTTATCTCTGTGATCTGGCTCTTTTTCCTTGTTTCTGCCCTCCTGCCCGCTTGGAAGCAGCGGAGGCTGGAGGCTACCCGGCTAAAACTACTGCAGGATTTTGAAAAAAAGCGAGGTTCCAGGCTTATCACCATTATTCACCGTCAGGAAGCCATTAGCTTCTTAAATATTCCCTTGACCCGCTATATTAGTATTGAGGATTCGGAGCAGGTTTTACGGGCCATTCGCCTGACCCCCCCGGATATGCCCATAGATATTTTACTCCACACCCCGGGGGGCTTGGTCCTGGCCACGGAGCAGATTGCCCATGCCATCCGCAAACACCCGGCTAAGGTTACAGTCTTTGTACCCCATTACGCCATGTCCGGGGGGACCCTCCTGGCCCTGGCCGCCGATGAAATTGTAATGGATATCAATGCAGTTTTAGGCCCGGTGGACCCCCAGCTGGGCAAGTACCCCGCCGCTTCTATCCTGCAAGTAGTTTCCCAGAAGGAAATCAATGAGGTGGAAGATGAGACCCTGATTCTGGCCGATATGGCCCGTAAGGCCATCGGGCAGGTGCGAGATTTAGTTTTGGAAATTTTACAAGATAGAATGTCTCCGGACCAAGCCGCGGGCTTGGCCCAACGCCTGACAGAGGGGCACTGGACCCATGATTATCCCATTACCTGTGAAAAGTAGCGGGATATGGGGGTTCAGGTGTGTGGAGAATTACCGGAGGAAATATACTCCCTAATGGATTATTATCCCCAGCCGGGCCAGCGCCGCCCCACTGTCCAGTATATTCCCGTGCCCTATGGGCGCGAGGCCAATAATAACTAGGAGCGGGGTGACGCCGGCAGCCATTGGGAAGAAGTTATCGACAATTTATACCTATAGGAAAGGCGGTAATGTACATGCCCCACATCAAACCCTTTAAGGCAATAAGACCAGCACCTAAACTGGCAAAAAAGGTTGCTGCACCACCCTATGATGTCCTGGATAGCCGGGAGGCCCGGGAAATGGTGCGGGATAATCCCTATTCCTTCCTGCGGATAGGCCGGGCCGAGGTGGATTTAGAACCGGATATAGATATTCATTCTGAGGTGGTTTACCAAAGGGCGCGGCAAAACCTGCAGGATATGCTAGCAAAGGGGGTTTTGCTGCAGGATGAGCAGGAGTATTTTTATATTTATAGCCTCCTGAGAAAGGGCCGGGCCCAGACGGGCCTAGTTGCCTGTACAGCGGTGGATGATTATTTGGGAGACAAGATAAAAAAACACGAACACACCCGTCCCGATAAGGAACAGGATCGGACTGACCATATAGAGGCCTGCCAGGCCCAGACGGGGCCCATCTTTCTTACATATCGTTCTAAAGAAGACATTACGGAGATTATGGAAGCATGGATGGCAGCGAGGTCGCCGGTATACGATTTTACCGCCTCAGACGGCGTGGAGCATAGGGTGTGGGTGGTGGATGACGGGGAGGTTAGGGCAGAGTTAAGGAGGCTTTTTGCCCAGGTTGAAAACTTTTACATCGCCGATGGCCATCACCGCACTGCCGCTGCAACCCGGGTGGCCCTCCGCCGCCGGGAGAGGGATCCTAATTACAGC
>JAAZEW010000337.1 GCA_012512055.1 Bacillota bacterium
ACCCCTTCCCAAGTTAGAACCCAAGCGAATGCTGAAGCAGCCATAATAATAAGCATTATGGATCCTGTTGATTGAACTGCTTCCACAATTGCTTTATAGATATCTTTCGCTTTTAAGTCGCGATAAACAAATGCACCGATAATGACAGTGTAGGCCACTGCAATGGCTCCGGCTTCAGTAGGCGTAAAGACCCCAGCCCTGACACCACCAATGATTACTATAACCAAAGTCAATGCCCAAGCCGCATCCTTGAAAGCTACGAATACTTCTCGTAAACTGGCCCTTTTCTCTCTCGTCGGTCTATAGCCTCTCTTTTTTGAGACAACATGAACTGCCATCATTTGCGCTATGCACATTAAGATGCCGGGAATAATGCCTGCCATGAACATCTTGCCTATAGATACATTTGCAATAAAACCGTAAACAATAAGGCCTATACCAGGAGGGATAATGGGCGTTATCAAGGATGACGCAGCGGTAACCGCAGCCGAAAACTCTTTGCTATATCCAAACCGTACCATCTCAGGCACTAATATCTTAGATTGCATAGCCGCATCAGCAAGGTTGGAAGCTGAAAGACCTCCCATTAATGTGCTTAACAAGACATTAACCTGAGCAAGGCCTCCTATCATATGCCCGGTCAATATCTCTGCAAAATTCATCACCCTTTTTGAGATGCCGGAATAATTCATGAGTGTTCCTAGCGTCACAAAAAAAGGAATAGCTAAAAGCGGAACAGATTCAACTGCTCCAATCATGCGTTGTGCAACAATCATTATCGGGAGCTGATTGGATATTATAAAATATAGTAGGGTTGATGCAGCTAACCCAATGGCAATAGGCACATTGATGGTAATGAAAATAAACAGACTTATAGCCGCAATTGATACTGCCATCTTTATTCATTCTCCTTGCTAAGAGCAATATTGTCCTGCGGAGCCTTCATCTTCAAGAAAGTAAGCCGCATATAGTGAATCAGCATCCACACTAATCCAATTGGGATGGCTATGTCTATATAAGTATAGGGCACCCTTAAGATCGGAGTAACCTTTACTTTCGCTTGAAGAGCCAGGTCTAAGCCATATTTGATGATGACTACCAAAGTGACACTCACAACTATTGCTACAATCATATCAATGATTCTTCTGACATTTTCAGGCATCTTTTCAACCATGAAATCTATGCTGACATGACCACCGATTTTCGTTGCTGAAGCAGAACCCAATAATGCCAGCCAAACAAAGAAGAACATTGATACTTCCTCGACCCAGGCTAGCGGGCTCTTGACTACATACCGCATGAAAACCCCAACCACGGTAACACCTATGACCATAACCATACAGATACTGGCCAAGATATCGTCAAAATGAGACAGAATGCTCTTTCTTTTCATCTTATCCTCATTCCCAATCTTCTTTGTTGAGCCGAATACACGGGACTGCTTTCAACACGTGATTGAAGGGTATGTTGAATCACGCAGTCCCGTGTAGATACCGGTACACCGGTAATTACTTCTTGCCTAGTAACGAAATTACCTCATCATACAACCCAGGAGTCCATTCAGGAAAACTCCGGTAGACACCTTTTGTCGCCTCTCTAAAAGCTTCTCTGTCAGGTTCAACGATTGTTATTCCTTCTTGCCTGTACTTCTCCAGCATCTCTTTGTCAGCTTCCGCTACGATCCTGTTATTGTACACACCGGCTTCATCTGCAGTTTCCACAAGAATTGTTTTTACCTTGTCAGGGAGGCTTTCCCAGTAATCTCGGCCGATAACCCATTGGGAGATCATGTTCATATGCCCGGTGAGAATCACGTATTTAGCGGCTTCGTGTATTTTAGCTCCATACAAGAAAGGCAACGGGTTATCACATCCATCAATTAC
>JAAZEW010000338.1 GCA_012512055.1 Bacillota bacterium
GACCCATTTAGCTTTGGCAAAGTAACAGCCCGTGGATAGATGAACTGAAAGATCTCCTTGTATCCGTGTTTTATGAGGATGAGAATCCTTCCTACCTTGATTGCGCCGGCTGTAGATCCGGCACATCCGCCTATGAACATCAGAGTCATGAGGACTGCTTTGGAGAACGAAGGCCACATGTCAAAATCCACAGTAGCAAAACCTGTTGTAGTAATTATTGAAACCACCTGAAAAGCAGAATGCCGAAAAGCCTCTGTTAGGCTTTGGAAATTACCTGCTCCTAAAAGGTTCACTGTTATCAAAGCAGTCGCAGCCATGATAACAGACACATAGAACTTGAACTCAGCGTCGTGGAAGAACACTTTGAGACTCCGGCCGTTCAAGGCACGGAAGTACAGGGTGAAGTTGACACCTGCAAGGAGCATGAATGCTGCAATAATCCAATGAATCCCAGGGCTCGTCCATGCGCCTACACTTGCTGCCTTAGTAGAGAAGCCTCCTGTAGCCATGGTAGCGAATGCGTGATTCACTGAATCAAAAAGACTCATTCCTGCCAGATAAAGCAGGATTATCTCAACCACTGTGAATCCCACGTAAATCAGCCAGAGAGTTTTCGCGGTCTCTTTGATCCTGGGAACAATCCTTTCAGGAAGCGGTCCCGGCACTTCTGCCCTGAATAACCGGCTTCCCCCAACACCTGCACCGGGCAGGACAGCAATAAAGAGGACAATAATACCCATTCCGCCAAGCCAGTGCAGAAAACTCCTCCAAAACAGGATCCCGTTGGGTTGGACGTCTACATTTCCTATCACTGTAGCGCCTGTAGTAGTAAGTCCGGACATAGCCTCAAAGAAGGCATCTGAATATGTGGGACATGCGCCGTAGAATACAAACGGCAAAGCCCCAATCGCTGCAGCAATAATCCATCCCAAGGTGACTATGGCAAATGATTCCTTAATTCGTGGCTCTTTACTTGTAGGCGAACTTCTCTTTATCAAAACGCCTAATCCTACCGCAATAGCCGCACTAATAAGGAACGACCACGCGTCCCCTTGATGGGAGCAAACCGATATGGACATGGGAATAAGCATAAGCAGTCCCAACAGGATAGCTAAAGTCCCCACCATATTAAGTACAGGTCTGATATCCAAGATGAAGTCGCCTCACAAAATTTATCATTATGCTACTTTATATACGCCTCGAGTTGCGGCGCTACAGAGGGCATAGCAAAAACGACAATACTATCCCCTGGCAGAAGAACAGTATTCCCCCTGGGAATAAGGACTGAATCTCCTCGAATCACTGACCCGACTATAGCGCCTTTGGGAAAGTCCAAGTGCCGAAGGGGCTTATTACATATGTTTGCAGTACGCGGAAGGCTTATTTCCATAACTTCCAGATTGCCTTCGCCCAGCAGCGTAAGGGACACAACATTCACCTTATGGACGAGACGCAGTATAGTACCGGCAACAATCATCCTAGGAATAACAGTGGCATCTATACCCATCTGTGATGCTATCGGCAGATAATCGTCCCTCTCAAGCTTGATAATGACGCTTTGGACGCCTGCATGCTTCGCCATAAAGCCTGCAAGTAGATTCGTCTGATCCTGGCCGGTTAATGCTACGAAAGCGTCTAAGGATTTTATGCTCTCGTCATGGAAAAGATCCGGCTTTACGCCGTCACCGCGGATAACTAAAGCATGCCGCAACTCCTTGGCCAGATGATGGCATACTTCTTCATCATGTTCGATTACCCTTACAACCGGAATGTACTTCCTGTGTTGTTCCAGGTACTGGGCTAACAGGAGGCCCGTCCTCCCC
>JAAZEW010000339.1 GCA_012512055.1 Bacillota bacterium
AGATAGCGCAGCCAATGCAGGAGTTCTTGGTACAAACTGCAGCTTTGCAACCTGCTGCGGAGTTATTCGTCTTGTAACATGTTTACGATGGAGCACACACGGAACCCTGATTCTTCTTGACTCAGGCATAAATGGAATGACAAATCCTACTGCAATGAAGTCGTCTTTCTTACCGTCACCGAAAAGCTCACGTGCGGAGTCCATATCGCCATCGGTAAACCTTCGGACAATACCCGGAAGATACACACCCTTAAGTCCGTGCTCAAGCACCTGCTTACAGTGGCTTCGCACGGAAGGTGAAGGCCAGGAGTCCACCTTCAGCAAGCCCTTTACATCCCAAGCCTGCCCCGACAACTGCTTCCGCCCTTCCGGGGAGATCTCCACCAAGTCGTGCCTGGTAAACTCTTTCGGTGTCTGCATTACCTGCAGAGGACTCACCTCCTCTTGGTGTAAGCCGGGTCCCATACCTTCTCCATTTCATATTTTACCTGGGCTTCGCCAAGGACATCAAAAAGCCTTGTCTTCTCCGGGCCCTCGATGAGAGCTACAGTATTGGATTCATCCTTGCGGGAACTGCTGTCGGATACAGACAACGACAACTTCAGCAATGTTCTGCCGGCCTTGACCTTCATGTTCGGGGAACACTTCACAATTCTCGCCTTTGTCCTCAAAATGGTCCTGGCAACTCTTTGGACAACTTCGGCATTGGGGAGAGGGGATTCGAGGACACTTACTTCAAAGTCAGGATATGTCCGCATGCGTCTGTAAGTGATGATCTTGCCTTCACTGTTTAGGATATGGCCTTTCGAGCTTACAGGGAAGCTGTCTGACATGGGCAGCCCCCCTACGACAAGCTCGTAATACTCTGTGCCGGCCGGGGATTTCACAAGTGAGATGTCGTCCCTCAAAGGAACACCGTCCATAGTCAGCCACCCGAACTCCTGACACCCATAGAGGTCATGGACTTTTGCACCGAGGAGTTCGTCTGCAATCGGTATGAGGTCCAGATCCATGGGAGTCCCTGCAACAAATATGGAGTTCACAGGAGGTAGGCAGTCCGCAATACCCAACTTTCTCGCGTCCTGCAAAGCATAATTGATGAAAGCCGATTCTCCGATAATGAAATCAGGCTTCTCTTCAATAATTGCCAGAAGAAAGGCATCCCTCGTTGAACGGCGAAGATAGCCCACGCCAATCTCCAGTTCCCGAAGGGCAGCCCACGGAAACACCAAGACCAAAGGGGGATACGTAAACAACCCCTTAGCGCCTGACGAAATCCCGGCCAGCTCAAATGCGAGCAAGGATGCGCTGATTCTATCCGGAATCTCGCTGAACGTGACCCCGACTACATTCTGAAAGGCAGTCGAACCTGTGGTAAATGATATGTAAGCATAATTCAATGGCGTATGGACTTCTTCGATAACGTGGGCAGCGGTTGGCCCGTTCGCCCCTTTATCAGCCAGGGTTCTCCTGGGCATTTCTTCAACGGTAGGAGCCTGGCCCGGCGTGGCTACACCGGCTCTCAATATCTCCAGGATCTGCTCTCGCTCAAACTCAGGGTGTAGGCCCATCATCCTCCCCTCCAAGCCAGCACGGAAGTGCCAAATCGAACTCGTTTTCCATGAGCTCGATAACCTTCTCCGAGGTCTTCCTGCCACCACGCCAGATACCCGACATGAGCCTGGACCAAGGGCCTACTTTGTCATGTTCACCGCCTGCCTTGAGCCTTCGAATCTCCGCTATCTGCGTCTCTACGCATGGCCGCATGTCTTCAACTGCCTCTACTATTCCGTCAACCCCACCGAGGTTATAGAAGTGCGAGACTCCTGCCGCAAATACCGGATTGCTCTCTGCAAGCTCCTCCAGAAGCATAATATTGATCTTCGTTACCCTGGCAATGCCTATTAGTGGCATCACGTGGATCATAGTCCCAAACGTATCAGAAAGCGCGAGGATCCTGTCTGCCTGGAGGCCATGACAGAGGAACCCTCCGCTTATCGCTCTGCCTATAACCATTGCGACAATGGGATGCCCGGATCTCCTGGCTTCCGCTGACGCCAACTGGTATGCACCTGTTGACTTATAGATGCCTATGATCTCTTCGACCTTGCCAGGACTCATCCCGGGAGTGTCAACTACCAAGATAATCGGCCTTTTCTCTG
>JAAZEW010000340.1 GCA_012512055.1 Bacillota bacterium
ATCCGAGAATACCCCAGACAAGCCCTTCGGCTATGCTGTATGCAAAAGGCATCATTGCGATAGTTAAAAATGCAGGAATCGCTTCAGTAAAGTCTGTGAAGTTGATCTTTATGACCGGCTCCATCATATATATTCCCACGATAACAAGGGCAGGCGCTGTAGCAGCAGCCGGAATCAGGCTTACAAGCGGCGCGAAGAAGAGAGACAACAGGAACAGCGCTGCGACAGTCACTGCTGTCAGCCCTGTTCTGCCTCCGTCTGCCACACCTGATGCACTTTCTACATATGTCGTAACTGTGCTCGTCCCGAATATGGCGCCTGCCACTGTGCCGATGGAGTCTGCAAGCAAGGCTTGATCTGCCTTGGGCAGTTCGCCCTCTTTATTGAGGAAGCCTGCTTTGGTTGATACGCCGATAAGTGTTCCGACTGTATCGAACATATCTACGAACGTGAAGGTAAATATTATAGCTATTAGTCCTACATCAAATACCCCGCGGAAGTCCATCTGCATGAAGGTAGGAGCCAGACTCGGCGGGCTGCCGATGATATCTGCAAGCCCCATTGGACGCGGGCTTAACCCGAGTAGCATACTGACTATTGTTGTGATAAGGATGCCAAGCAGTAGCGATCCCTTGATGTTGTATGCGATTAGGATCCCCATTATCACAAGGCCAAACACGAAGAGCAAGACGTTAGGCGATGATATGCTGCCAAGGCCTACAAGTGTCGCCGGATTCTCTACGATAACCCCTGCCGACTGGAGCCCGATAAACGCTATGAATAGACCGATACCGACACTGACTGCAAGTTTAAGCGTCATTGGGATGTCATTGACTATTCTCTTCCTAACAGGGAGTATTGAGAGTATAAGGAATATCACACCATCGATAAATACTGCTGCAAGGGCAACCTGCCAACTGATTCCCATTCCCAGGACTACCGTGTACGCAAAGAATGCGTTAAGGCCCATACCCGGAGCCAAGGCAAAGGGATAGTTGGCGAGGATCGCCATGAGGAGTGTGCCTACGACACTGCCTAAGATGGTTGCTACCATTACTGCGCCTGTGTCCATTCCTGTAACACCAAGTATGGACGGGTTGACAATGATAATGTAAGCCATTGTCATGAATGTGGTAACACCTGCGAGCAACTCAGTTCTTGCGTCTGTCCCATGGGCTTTGAGCTGAAATGTGCGTTCGAGAAAACCATCATTTGCTGTGTGAAGCTTCGGACTAGCCATTCCATGACCTCCTTCACCGAAAGCTAACCGTTATGTATTTGCGCCGTGTACAGCCGCCCTTTCCAATCGATTATGCCCTCCTTCCCCGGCGGCCGGTAATATACAAGGCGCGGCTTTCTCACTGATTATGTTCGACAAGTAATTAGAAAAACCTTCCTATCAAGGCCCGGTGCCCGGTCAAAAAGGCCCGGTCAAAATAGAGCAGTGAAAATTACGCCGGCTTACTGAGTGACGCGACGAAGCTTGATACTACATGCTCCAGATCTTCTTCAGTAAGGCCGGGGTGCACGGGTAGTGAAAGCACAGAAGCACATGCTTCTTCCGTTACCGGACAGGAAAGGCGGAAGTGATCAAACCGGCCTTCGAAACAAGGTTGGGCGTAAATCGGAACAGGATAGTGCATTCCAGTCTCTACACCGAAAGTCTTAAGTGTGTCTGCCAGGCCATCTCTGGTGGTGTCTGCCTTGTTTGCATCTATTGATACTGTATACTGATGAAATACGTGGTCTGAATGGGGTGCCGTGTAAGGCGTCCTGACTCCTCTTCCTTCAAGCACGCCCAGCTTCTCCGTGATGTAGGCTGCGTTATTGCGCCTTGTGCCTGAGAACTCATCTATGAGCTTTACCTGTTCAATCCCTATGACGGCTGCCACTTCAGTCATGCGGTAATTATATCCAATGAGAGTGTGATTATATTTGCTCTCCTGGCCGATGTTTCTCAGGCGTCTTAAACGCATGGCAATGTCATGGTCTGAAGTGGTAAGGAATCCCCCCTCCATGGTATGGAGGTTCTTTGTGGTATACGTGCTGAAACATGTAATATCTCCGATGGTTCCGATCTTTCTGCCTCTATACTTTGCTCCGATGGCTTGTGCAGCGTCTTCAACAATGAAAAGGCTGTGCTTCTTTGCAATAGCTTCGATCTCGTCCATTTCGGCAGGCTGCCCGTACAGGTGGACAGGCTCAATCCCCACTGTTCTAGGGGTTATGCTCTGTTCTATGAGGACAGGATCAATATTGAAGGTCTTGGGATCGATATCGACAAATACCGGCGTCGCACCGCAATAGAGGATAGCATTGGCAGATGACGCAAAGCTAAACGGTGTGGTAATGACCTCATCTCCGGGCCCGACTCCGAGAGCCAGAAATGCCAGGTGTAGGGCTGCTGTCCCGGAACTGACAGCGATCACGTGCTTACATCCGAGGTAGCCGGCTAAAGCGTTCTCCAAATCCATTACCTTGCGTCCTTGTATCAATCTGCCTGACCGAAGCACTGACATGACTGCATCTTCAATTGCAGGGCTATGGTAGGGGCTTGCCATCCGGACCGGGTGAAACGAAGGGCAGGGCGAATTCTCAGCGTGTCCCATGATATCTTCCTTTCCATATTTTCCTGTACCTAGTATACAGTTAATGCCCTGTCTCTTGAAGAGAGACAAAGGCACAAGGAATTAATTCTCTAAGAGAAAACAATCTCCTGCCTGCTTTAACTACTTCTCGAATAACCTCCGGAACTGAAGTTGTCTATGTGCCCGGGTTCGGTTAAAATGGAGTCCGGAGGGTTAAAATGAACGATATTTTGAGTGGGTTGAATCCTATGCAGCGGCAAGCAGTCTGCCATACCGATGGGCCGCTGCTTATACTTGCAGGTGCAGGGAGCGGTAAAACCAGAGTCCTAACGAACAGAATCGCGTATCTCATAGGAGAAAAAGGAGTATTCCCCGGCAGTATCCTTGCGGTCACCTTCACGAACAAGGCTGCCCGGGAGATGCGTGAGCGTGTCGAAGGCCTTGTAGGGCCGTGGAGTAAATCTGTTTGGGTAAGCACGTTCCACGCGTTTTGCGCGAGAGTGCTGAGGCGGGACATTGATAAGCTCGGGATGTCCAGGGGATTTACCATCTTTGACTCATCTGATCAGAGATCCGCTATGAAGAAGGCGCTGAGCAGGCTGAACCTTGACGAGCAGAACGTTCAGCCGGATGCGGTATTACACAAGATAAGCAGCGCAAAGAGTGAACTTGTGGATGCAGAAGAGTATGCACGCGAAGCTGACGGATTCTGGGAAAAGCAAGTGGCAAGGCTCTACCCGGTTTATCAACAGATTCTTCGCGAGAACAACGCGCTTGATTTTGACGACTTGCTCGTGGAGACGGTGAGGCTGTTCCGGGAATCACCTGAGATCCTCGATCGTTACAGAAAGCAATTAAAGTACATTCTTGTTGATGAATATCAGGACACCAACAGAGTCCAGTACGAGCTTGTAAATATCCTCGCAGAAGAGAGCAGAAACCTTTGCGTATGCGGTGATCCGGATCAGTCTATTTATGAGTGGAGAGGCGCAGACATAAGAAACATCCTTGATTTTGAATCTGATTATCCTGACGCTACAGTCATCAAGCTGGAGCAGAATTACCGTTCGACCCAGATCATCCTGGATATTGCCAATAACGTGATATCCCGGAATCAATCCAGAAAAGAGAAGGATCTGTGGACCCAGAATGGAGAAGGGTGCCAGGCTGTGTGTTATCAGGCTTATAACGGACGGGATGAAGCTTCCTTTGTGGCAGCGGAAATCGAAAAAGCCATGATAGGAGGGGCAAGCCGGCTAAGGCACGGCGACTTTGCGGTATTGTACCGCACAAATGCGCAGTCCCGTGTGTTTGAAGAGGTTTTCATGAGTCGCGGCATTCCATATAAGGTCGTAGGCGGGCTTAAGTTCTACGAGAGAAAAGAGATTAAGGATATCCTGTCTTATCTCAGGCTCATCCTGAATCCTGATGACATGATAAGCTTGAGCCGTATTGTGAATGTGCCAAAGCGCGGGGTGGGAGAGGCTACTCTGGCGAAGTACATTGATTATGCAGGTGGAAAGAATATTCACTTGCTCACTGCGTTTCAAGACGTTACTGCTGTGTCAGGGGTCCCGGCCAAGACCCGGCAGGCTCTCATGGAGTTTGGCGAGTCTATCGAATCACTTGGCGCCAAGGTTCATCAGAGGCCTGTTACTGAGGTCCTCAGCAGCCTTCTGGATCTTTCAGGATACGTGAAGGCGTTGGAAGAGGAGAAAACGGTTGAGGCTATGTCCAGGGTGGAAAACGTCAAGGAGCTCCTTTCCGTTGCACGGGAATTTGACGCCAGGGATGCGGAGGGGCGCGGTGTTGCAGGTTTTTTGGAGGAAGCTGCGCTTATCGCTGATGTTGACCTGTTCGACGAAGATCAGGAAGGGGTCACATTGATGACTCTCCACTCTGCCAAGGGTTTGGAATTCCCCTGGGTGTTCATGGTGGGTATGGAAGAAGGCCTTTTGCCCCACTCCCGTACTATGCTTGACGAGACCGGGCTGGAAGAGGAGAGACGGCTGTGCTATGTGGGTATCACCAGGGCGGAGAAGATGTTGCACTTCACCTTTGCCTTACAGCGCATGCTGTACGGGGAAGTCATGATGTGCGCTCCGTCCCGGTTCCTTGAGGATGTGCCGAGAGAGCTCCTTGTGCCGGCGAAGAGAATGGCTGAGTATGGAGGGGTGAGCCCTGTCGCCGGGATAGGCTCTGGTCGGATAGGAAGGAGTATCAGGCCTCTGGGTTCAGCGTTCACACCTGGTCTGCCAAGGACTTCACCGGCTTTTGAATCACGTGCTGACCGCGATGGCGAACCGTACCGGGCAGGCGACAAAGTGAGATCGCCTCATTGGGGTATCGGAACGGTGATAAGCTCAGAAGGCGAAGGAGACAAACTCATCATATCGGTGGCTTTCCCTAACCAGGGAATCAAGAGGCTGCTGGCTTCAATTGCTCCTATAGAGCG
>JAAZEW010000051.1 GCA_012512055.1 Bacillota bacterium
CTGCTCAAGGAGTTTCTTTACATCAGTGGAACCTGACTTAATCTCAATTCGTCCTAGTCCGCGTATATCCAGGGTCATCCTATCAGCGGACACCAGGGACAAGGGTTCATCAGGGCGGATTGTGTAAATCTCCTCTTCCTCATATGTGCATACAGTCATGTCGAATTCGGTGTAGGCTGTAACATCTATGGCGAGTCCTTGCGCGCGTGCTTCAGCCTCTCTTGCGTCTATGCGAGACTTCGAATTCTCAGCCGACTTCACATCTGCAGCACCGGGACACGGTTGTTTGCTCAGTTCTTTCTCAAGATCTGCGATCTTCGTATTCAGCTCCCGGGCTGACCTGACCTGTGCAGCGAGATGTGTCGTAGATTCCAGACGATTCTTCGCTTGTTGCAGGTCATTAGCTTTCTGAAAGTCCTTATTGGTTTCTTTGATGCTCTTCTCCAGGTCTTTCGTAATAGCGCGCTTAGAGACAAGCTCTTTGGACGCCTTGTCAAGATCAGCCTTGAGCGGGATGATAGCCTTTTCCTTCCGGGAGATCTCTGATTTTGCAGCCTCTATCGTTCTCTTGAGATTCTCAACTTGCTGCCATTCGTTCTTCACAGTCTCCCATGCCTGGGAGGCAGATTGCAACTGGGCCTTCATTGTGTTGCGCTGTGCTTCAAGTTCCCGGATACGGTCAATTCGACCCATCAGGTCCTTCTTCTCCTGCTTTAGCTTGGCAGAGTCAGCTGTAAGTTGCGCGAGGCGGGAGTCCTGTAACACAAGGTCAGTCTCTGCCTCACGTATTGCTTCCAAGTCGCGGAGGACTCTACCTAGTCGCTCCTCAGCGGCCTTGACTTCCTGCTCGGCAACATTCACTTCTGAATTTGCCTTAAAGCCTCCTGTTTTCGGGGTGAAGATATCCGCATATCTCTTGCTGATTGAATCCAATAGCTTGTCGTCTTTCTTGCTAAAAAGTGTAGCTCCCATTGCTTGGCGGAAATAGTCCTCGATGCCGGGTTCTGCAAGAGATAGGTTGCTGAACCGGTCTGCCCCTTGTGGCATCCAAAGGAGGTGCGCAAGACCCCATTGTGTGTTCTTGGACAGCCCTCTCCCTGAAAACTCCGCCTGCATCATCCGCCGCACCTTATCGTCAGCCTCTTTCCCCTCGTCAAGACGTTGGTAGCGACGGCCATCCCATTCAGAGAGAGCACTTCTTGCATTGTCTAGAAAACCTTTTTCTAAGCAATACCGCTTACCGCCAAAGGTAAATTCAGCCTGAATAACCGGACTGAGAGAAGTCCCCCAGGGACGGAACGCTTCTATGGCATCGCCTGTCATGTCATGGCGATTCAAAAAGGCCAGGGCCAACCCTGTAATGAGAGTGGATTTTCCGGACTCGTTCGGCCCGTGGATAATGTTTATGCCTTCACTGAAGTCGTCGAGCCGGGCAGGGTTTCTAAAGCAGCGCAGCCCGGACACGGTAAGTGAGTGAAGAATCATGACAGCACCTCCTCAGCTATGGAGGCCAGTGTTCTGAGGGCTTCCTCTACATCCTCAGCTTGGATCTCCCACAGGTCGAGGGTATCTTGGAGTGAATCATCTATTAATGACCAACTTGAATCTTTTGCACATATCAGGTCTTCAGGGAAATCCTCTATTGGTTGTCCCAGTGAGCAAGCGATGTCGGCCAAGTCTAAGATTATTGACTGCAAGAACGGATTGCCGGCTGTAAGCCTCCTCAGCCTTTTCCCGACAGGACGGGTGATAAGGCGGCTTTTGTCTATTTCAATGTACAGCAAGTGTATTTTGAGCCACTCTTCAAGCTCTTCCAGCC
>JAAZEW010000341.1 GCA_012512055.1 Bacillota bacterium
GCGTCGAAAGGGTATGAGAACGAGCCGACCAGATGTCCGGCTTGCAGATCTGCCAGGAGAGGGCGAGAGAGAACCGAACGTCGCGGCGGCCGCCGTGAAGAGAGGGAGATGTTCCAAGCAGTCTGCGCGCGCTGTGGAGCACAGACCTCGGTTCCTTTTAAGCCACGCCCTGACAGGCCCGTATATTGTCGTGATTGCTACCAGACCAACAGAGATAAGTAGCTTCATAACCTACCAAAGATGTAGAAACTGAAAGTACAAGATGCCCCGGCTAACCGACTGGATCCGGGGCGTTTCGGATCATAAGGAACAAAAGAAGCCGGAGCAATAGTGGCAGGATTTAACATAATTGGAATATAATATATCAAAGGAATGTATTCCAAATCACATGAAAGGAGAGAAAAGCGATGACTCTGAGCGCTTTTGCTCTTGACCTTGTTGAAATCCTGCTTCCGATAATTGCTCTTTTTCTGATAGTGCTCATTGGGTACGGAGTTGCCTTGCTAAGGAAGAAGATCGAGGAGATTGACAATGAGATAGCCAGACAGTCGCTTTCCGCTGCTTTGACTGAGGCGGAGTTAGTGGGAATCGACGCGGTGCTGGCCACTAACCAGGTGCTTGTTGATGAGCTAAAGGAGAAATCCAAAGACGGCAAACTGACTGAAGATGAAGCCAAGGAAGCCATGGGAGTCGCCAAGGACTATTTTCTTTCGCATATTACATCCGGCAGCCTGAAGATCCTTGAAGCCTCACTGGGGCCGGTCCGCGAATGGCTCGAGGGGTTTCTCGAAGCGAGACTCTCGGCAGAGAAGCGAGGTATGGAATACGTTTGATCCTCCAGGCTTACACTACCGGTGAGCGGTAGCTGAGGAATGGCGCCTGTAAGGACGGGGGAATAGCCTTGAATCGTCTGGCAGACAGTAAGAATCCGTATCTGCTTCAACACGCGGGAAACCCTGTAGATTGGTATCCGTGGAGTGATGAAGCGTTTCTTAAGGCAGCCGCTGAAGACAAGCCCATTTTCATTTTGAGAAGATGCTCTATGATAACGCCTTGCTCGCGCTGGCATATCTCGAGGCGTATCAGGTAACGCAGAAGTCGTTCTATGCTCAGGTAGCACGTGAGATTTTCACGTACCTTCTCCGGGATATGCAGGCGCCGGACGGCGGATTTGCATCAGCCGAAGACGCGGATTCTGAAGGTGGGGAAGGTAGGCATTATACGTGGCGCCGGGATCAGGTATGCGCAGTTCTAGGCAACGAGGAGGCTGAGCTCTTCACGCGGTACTTCGACATTACAAGAAAGGGGAACTTCGGGACCGGCCTTAAGATCCCAAACCTCCTTGGCTCCAAGGCAGGCACACTAAGGATCGCAGGACGCCGGACTGAGGAACGGACCGAATCCGACAACGCGGACTCGTCATATGATGCAGAAGATATGCTCATCCAGGCCTGTGCCCGACTTCTTGAGGCACGGACCAAACGTCCGAGGCCATTTCGAGATGACAAGGTCCTTACGGCGTGGAACGGCCTTGCAGTCACCGCCTTCGCAAGAGGAGGACGTGTCCTGGGTGAACACGAATACGTGGATGTTGCAGCGGATACAGCGGACTTCGTCCTAACGACCTTGCGACGCTCCGATGGCCGCCTCCTGGCCAGATACCGTAAGGGAGAAGCTGCAATACCCGCATATCTCGATGACTACGCCTTTTTCATTCGCTGAATGTCTTGTCCTGATATTGCTTGAACCATTCCCAGGCCAGCCTTGGCACGCTTGCGTCCACTTGGACGATGGTGAATAGATTGCTCCCCATGAGCGCCTTTCCAGCCGTCATCGAATCCTGTTCGCGCTCATCCGGCTGCTTACAGAGGAAAAGAAAAGCTATTGTATATGTAATTTTGAATCCACCGACTTTTCCCTATCAAACTGAAAAGCATGTTTAACTGTTTATTGTGGGAGGAATTCACTCAAATGTGGAGAAAGACCTATTACCCTATAATACTTTAAGTCTGAAGAGAGGTGGATTCCAGTATGATTTCTCATCGACGTTTAGTCACTTGTTTGGTACTTCTAATCATGGTAAGCCTTGTAGGTGTGGCGACAGCCGCGACGCCTACCGAAGTAAGAATCGGTGTATATGAGCCGATGACAGGGGCGATGGCCGCAGGTGGCCAAATGACTTGGGAAGGGATAGAACTCGCACAGAAACAGAGGCCAAATGTCTTAGGACTGCCGGTCAGACTCATCTTGGTTGATAATCGCAGCGACAAAGTTGAAGCAGCTACTGCTGTGACGCGTCTGGTTCAGAAAGATAAGGTACATGCAATTATCGGAAGCTACGGGAGCGCCCTGTCGATGTCCGGAGGGCCCGTAGCGCAGCAGGCAAAAGTCCCGGTCATGGGATGTTCACCGACGAATCCCTTGGTTACGATAGGAAATGACTACTATTTCCGTGCCTGCTTCATTGACCCCTTCCAGGGCAGAGTCATGGCACAATTCGCTTTCGAGAAGCTCGGTGCTAAGACTGCCGCAATTATCCAGGACGTGGCTCAGGACTACTCAGTAGGCCTCGCGAACTTCTTCAGAGAGGCTTTTATTGAGTTAACCGGGGATCCCAAGGCTATTGTAGGCTTCACATCGTATCAGACCGGCGACAGAGACTTCACGGCACAGCTTACATATGTCGCCAACGCCAAGCCTGACGTAGTGTTCGCTCCCGGATACTATGCCGACGCGGCTGTACTCGTTACACAAGCTCGTTCCCTGGGACTTGCCATGCCTTTCCTCGGAGGAGATACTTTCGAAGCTCCTGAGTTCATTGAGATTGGCGGAAAGGACGTCGAGGGGGTATACTTCAGCACGCACTACAGCGCTGATGCTCCTATAACCCCTGCGTCTGAAGAGTTTGTTGCCCTTTACAAGGCCGAGTTCAACAAGGCACCTAACACGTTTGCAGCTTTGGGTTACGACTGTTACATGCTGGTGCTGGATGCCATTGAGAGAGCAGGGGTAGTCGATCCTGTGGCAATCAGGGATGCAATGGCCAAGACTAAGGATTTCATGGGTGCCACCGGTATTATTACCCTCGACGCCAATGGTGATGCCACCAAGAGCGCAGTCGTGCTCCAGGTGCAAAACGGAGAGTTCAAACTCGTTGACGTTGTGCATCCGCGCTAGTTCATAATCCGGTAGTGGTCCTCATCAGAGCGAGTCATTCGTCATGGAACTTGCTCGTTGAGTAGGGTTTTGAAGCTTCCCTGGGGGCTTAGCCCCCAGGGAACGACTTGTTCTGTGTCCGATGGGAGGCTGGAGACGGTGACGCTGGAAATACTCATGCAAAATATTGCTAACGGGATTACGTTAGGTAGCCTCTACGCTCTCTTAGCCATTGGATATACAATGGTATACGGTATCCTGAGACTCATCAACTTTGCCCATGGCGAAATCTTCATGATTAGTACCTACTTCACTTTTTATGGCATAGCTATTTTTGCTCTTCCTTGGCAGGTCTCCTTCGTCATGGCGATTGTCCTCACTGCCCTGCTGGGCGTTGTCATTGAGCGGGCAGCCTACAGGCCTCTTAGGGATGCGCCACGCATATCAGCATTGATTTCGGCTATAGGGGTATCGTTTCTCATGGCAAACCTCGGCCTGGTGATATTCGGGGGAAGGCCGAAGACATTCTTTCGGCCTCAGTTGTTTCAGATTCCCATTCAACTGGGCAGGATCAGGGTTGTGGCTCTTTTCTTCATAATCCCTGTACTGACAGTGGTTCTTCTTGCAATACTCAACTATATTGTATACAAGACGAAGATAGGCCTTGCTATGCGAGCTGCCCAGTGGGATTTTGACGTGGCACGGCTGATGGGCGTTGAAGTTGACCGGGCAATCTCGGTCACCTTTGCCATAGGTTCAGCGCTTGCGGCTATCGGAGGTATCATGTGGGGACTTCGATTTGTCGAGATCAATCCGAATATGGGGTTATTCCCTGGATTGAAATGCTTTATCGCTGCGGTATTCGGTGGTATCGGCAATATTGCCGGAGCAGTCTTAGGTGGCTTTCTCCTTGGCTTCGGAGAGATTATGTTAGTGGCTTTCTTGCCGGGTTTGGCAGGCTACCGTGATGCTTTTGCTTTTGTTTTGTTGATTTTGATGCTTCTGTTTAGGCCTACAGGCTTACTTGGTGAGAAGCAAAGGGTGAGAACATAATGACCGGAAACCGAAGCAATGACCTCATGAGAAAAGGCGGAATTGTAGTTGCGTTGCTTCTCGTGTTTTACCTGTGCCTCTTCTGGGTCGAGACCGGCTGGGACGCTTATAAGGTTCGTATTTTGAATCTCTCTGCAATATACATTGGGATTACGCTGGGTCTTAACCTGTGCAATGGGTTTGCAGGCCAGTTTTCTCTCGGGATTGCCGGGTTCATGGCTGTCGGTGCATATACCACGGCGTTACTGACAATGACACCCCAGACGAAGTCTGCGGTATTCTTTATTGATCCTTTGATTTGGCCGCTGAACTCCATCCAGTGGGGGTTTTTACCTGCCCTTTTAATGGCCGGCCTGGTATCAGGGTTAGTAGGATTTGCAGTCGGGGCACCTGCCATACGTTTTCGCGATGATTACTTGGGCATTACCACGCTGGGATTTGCAGAGATTATCCGCGTCGTATTTACAAATACCAGAACCATTACCAATGGCGCGCTGGGCCTCAAGGGGATTCCTCCCCACACTAACCTCTACTGGAGTTGGACTTTTGCCCTGATTTGTATCTTGGTGATGGTAAGGCTTACGAACTCCAGTTACGGACGGGCGCTGAAAGCAGTTCGAGACGATGAAGTCGCTGCCGAGGCAATGGGTGTGAATCTCTTTTACCATAAGTGCCTTGCTTTCGTAGTATCGGCAATGATGGCGGGTGTCGGCGGAGGGTTGCTGGGAAATCTCATAACCACCATCGACCCAAACATGTTTCGTTTCCCGTTGACCTTTACAGTGTTAATGATGGCAGTGCTAGGTGGTTTAGGAAGCATTACAGGCAGTGTAATAGCAGCTACGCTGGTGACGGTTGCGATGGAAGTTCTTAGAGCGCTGGAGGAACCCAGGGTTATTTTAGGGATGTTCCTGCCTGGAATTCCGGGTATGCGCATGGTGGTTTTTTCCATTGCCCTGATGGCAGTTATATTATTCTATCCCAAGGGATTCATGGGAGACAGAGAACTAGGTCTGGATTCTCTGAGAAACCTTGCGGCAAGATTTCGCCGTACATTCTCACATAAGCAGGTGTAAGTGGGCTATGTCGAATATGAATGATTTCGCGCTTGTCTGCGAGAATATCGGAATGCAATTCGGAGGCCTTGCGGCTGTCAGCAACTTTGATCTTTCAATTTCAGAACGGGCGTTATATGGGCTGATTGGCCCGAACGGAGCAGGCAAGACTACGGTATTTAATATCATATCCGGGGTCTTGAGTCCGACCGCGGGATCAGTCAAGCTGTTCGGAAAAGACATCACAGGACTTAATCCTGATGAGATCGCCAGGATGGGCATCGCTCGCACTTTCCAGAACATCAGACTCTTTCGCAACCTCACGGTTCTTGAGAACGTGCTGGTCGGCCACCATCTCAGGCGCGAGGCGACGCTTGGAGAAGCGTTGCTGGCTCTTCCGAGATACAGGAAAGAAGAATCCGGTATGCTGCGTACATCCGGGGAGTTGCTGGAGGACGTAGGCCTGGAAGATGTAGCGCACTACCGGGCCAGTGCACTTCCGTATGGACAGCAACGCCGTCTGGAAATCGCCCGTGCCCTGGCTACCAAGCCAAGGGTCCTTCTACTGGATGAGCCGGCAGCAGGGATGAATCCGGCAGAGACTGAGCAGTTGATGCAGCTTATCCTTGACGTGCGTGACAGATATAACCTCACTATCCTCCTGATTGAGCATGAGATGAAGGTAGTGATGAATATCTGTGAACGCATGACTGTACTGGACCACGGCCAGATCATCGCAGAAGGCACTCCTTCTGAGATCCAGTCGAACGAAAGGGTAATCAAGGCCTATCTGGGGGGCGGGGTAATTGCTCGACATTAAGGATATTCACGTCTACTATGATGGAATTCACGCAATCAAAGGGGTTTCCATGACTGTGCCCCAAGGCTCCTTGGTTACGCTTGTGGGTTCTAACGGGGCGGGGAAGACTACTTTGTTGAGGACAATCTGCGGGCTGAAAAGGCCAAAAGAAGGCAGTATATCTTTTAAGGATTCGAACCTTCTGGACAAGAGCGTCACCGGGATTGTTCAAATGGGGATTAGCATGGTGCCTGAAGGCAGGCAGATATTCCCTGATCTTACAGTCTTGGAAAACCTTCATTTAGGCGCATATACAAGGACGGATGCCAATGGGATTAGCCGTGACTTAGATTGGGTGTTCAAGCTGTTTCCGCGGTTGAAAGAACGCGTTCGTCAGAAAGGCGGAACCCTGTCCGGAGGCGAGCAGCAGATGCTCGCTATCGCAAGAGGGCTCATGTCGAGGCCCACCCTTCTTCTGATGGATGAACCTTCGCTTGGCCTTGCTCCTATCTTGGTGGAAGAGGTTTTCGCAATCATTCAGGAGATCCATTCTGAAGGTGTCACGCTGCTTTTGATAGAGCAGAATGCCCAGGCTGCTCTCAGTGTTGCTGATTACGGATATGTTATGGAGTCAGGCGCAATTTCCCTGGAAGGGAAAGGCGAAGATCTCTTGCATGATGAAGCGGTAAGACGCGCATACCTCGGCGGTGAGGCTTTTAAGTAACGGAGTCGGACGGCAATGGAGTCCGCAGGCAATGTGCCAAGAAAGCAGATAAGCTTTCGAGACGAAGTAACGGAAATACCTTCAACTACATATGGGACGTTTGGCTTATATGGATATCCTGCCAAGTTCATTCCGCAGGTAATTGCATATGTATTGAATGAATATGCCGATCCCGGGATGACTGTTTTCGATCCTTTTGCAGGCTATGGTACCACAGGGGTTGTATCAGGCGTTTATGGCCATGATTACGAGCTTTGGGACTTGAACCCCCTCTTAGAGACCTTGCACAAGGTTGCCACAATGAAACAGCCTAAACAAGACGTAGGCAATTTACTTGCTGAGATGAAACGCTGTAACCATGAGTTCATTCCCGATTGGTCCAACGTCCGCTACTGGTTTCCCCGGGAGTTCCTGCCTTTCCTCTTTAAAGTATGGGGTTTCTATCACTCATTAACAGATGAAGAGGCTAAGTCACTCTTGACAATACCCCTACTTAAGATTACTCGCATCTTCTCTCATGATGATATAGAGCGTCAGAAGCTTTCTAAGTCTCCGAGGTCCGGAAAGAGGGTAGGCCGACTTCTCAAAGACAATTGGCAGGACATATTCTATGAAAAAGTTGAGGAAGAAGTGTGCGCCATTATCAAAGGAGTCGCGGAACATCACGCGCTCTCTCCGAAGCCTGTAGAATCCACTGTCAGAGGTGGTGTGGATACTCTCACAATGGATTTAGCTGAGGAAATGGATATACTCATCACTTCACCCCCTTACTTGCAGGCACAAGAATATATACGTCATGCCAAGATGGATCTGTTTTGGCTTGGCTACCCTGAGTCTCTTATCAAAGAGTTGAGCAAGAAAGAAATCCCGTACAGGGATGTGGAGCCTTGTGAAATCAGGTCAGACATATATCACAGGATTCGGAGGCAAGTAGAAGAGGAAAACTTGCTGAAGATCTTCGATGTATATTTCTGGGGGGTCCTTGGCGCCCTAACCCGATTACAGGAAAAGATATCTTCGTACCTGTTTCTTTTCGTGGGTCCGGCTACATTAAGGGGGCGTCCTATGCCTATTGATGATATTTTCCTTCAGCATTTCACCGCGTTAGGATGGACTCACAAAATTACCCTTGTTGACACAATAGTGACTCGCAGGATGTTCTTCTACAATAACAACCCGGCTACCGGATTGAAAGATAAGAGGATGCGTACTGAGAGCTTAGTGGTGTTGAAGAGGCGATAGCAACTCGCCATTTGGGGCCGGGCATGCCACATTTTGACCATGCTGCCGAGAAAATGCAGGTAATCCTCGCAGAGGCAAGCCTCGCATTACCGCTCCCGACACCGTTACAGATTCCTTAGAATCGACATTTGCGCCTGAAGAGATGATACGAAGTGCTGGAAAGACAAGGATTGATCCGGTGTTGCGACTATTGGGGGGGTGTGATTGAAATCCGCTGTAAGGAGGCAGGTTGCGTCATAAAGACGCTCTAGAACGAGTCTTCGACAGAAGATTGCATAACGCTCCTTATAGGAGGCATCTCTGAACACTCGATCAACCTGAAAATGAGGCTCTCTTACCGAGACGGGTACTGATGACTCTCTGCAATCCTCCAATAGGAACAAGTATCCAAGCCAGGGCCTAATTGTGTAGCCAAGTCTGCCTTCCCTATACGCAGTCCATAGGTCGTTAGCACTACCAATGGCTTCCTCAACTCTGTTATTGAAATTGTTACCGAATGAAGGACCGCACTGGGACTTGAATTCCAGAGCTACGCCTAGCGCTCCCCTGTATATCACAATGAGATCCCATTTCTTCTCTGGACGGTAATAACCGGGTAGTTCTATACGAGCCTTTTCATAAATACAATCCTCGGGGATTCCGCACTCAATGATAACTTGGCGGATTAGACCCACGAATCCGTCCATTTGAGTTCCACCGGTGACTGCACCCCTAAGACCCGCATCAACTCTACCGGATTCGGCCTGTCTTTGCTTTTGCTCATTTCGTGCCGCCCAATAAAAAGATGCAGCTTTCCTTATCCCATGATTCATGAAGATATCTCACCTTAAGGCAGCGTGCTTTCAGAATAAGCTCGCTTGATACTCGACGTCGTACACCGGCTCCCGGAGTTTTATACCTGCTTCTAGAGCTCTCTTAGTAGCAAGTTCAAGGTACGCCTGGTCTATCTCTATCCCAATACTATTACGTCCTGTAGTGGAGGCGGCAATAGTGGTCGTGCCCGTTCCCGCGAAAGGATCCAGTACGGTATCTCCCACAAAACTAAACATTCTAATTAATCGCGTTGCAAGTTCGAGCGGGAACGGTGCTGGATGGTGTCTTGTGGACTCTCCGGGCACGTCGGACCAAATCTGTTGGAACCACTTTCGCTGATTCTCCTGAGATATGACGCTGAGGATTCGAGCTTCTGAACTTGGACTCCTATAAGCTCCGGGTTTTCGCTGCATAAGAATGAATTCAATATCATTCTTGATAACACCGTTCGGTTCGTACGGTTTGCCGAGGAAACCGCTATTTCCTGAGACTTCATACGCAGCGTTTGCGATTTTGTACCAGATTATTGGCGCGAGGTTATCGAAGCTCAATAGGCGGCAGCGTTCCTGAATACTGGCGTGTAGGGGCATAACCATATGACGCCCGTGCTTTCTGCGGGACATACACACATCTCCTACGACTATTACCAGGCGTCCGCCTTTCACGAGAACGCGCCAACATTCCCGCCAGACCTTGTCCAGTTCGTCGAGGAACGTTTCGTAGTCATCCAGGTGACCCAGTTGCCCGGGTGTATCTCGGTAGTTCTTAAGATTCC
>JAAZEW010000342.1 GCA_012512055.1 Bacillota bacterium
TCAGATAGAGGTCCTGGTAAAAGGCCCCGGTTCGGGGAGAGCAGCAGCCATTCGAGCACTCCAGGCTGCAGGACTCGAAGTGAATATGATACGTGATGTCACTCCGATTCCTCACAATGGGTGCAGGCCGCCTAAACGCAGGCGAGTGTAGTCTAAAGAAGACTCCATTTTGAGGTGGAAACTTACATGGCAAGGTATACCGGCCCAGTTTGCAGGCAGTGCCGTCGCGAAGGGCTCAAACTATATCTTAAGGGTGACAGATGCTATACTGAAAAATGCGCAGTGGACAAAAGATCGTACCCTCCCGGTGAGCACGGGACAGGTCGCAAGAAGGCTTCAGAATATGCCCTGCAGTTGCGTGAGAAGCAGAAGCTGCGTCGCACTTACGGCGTGCTTGAGAGGCAGTTCGAAAGGTACTTCAATATGGCGGCCAGAGCTCGTGGCATGATTACCGGTGAAGCGCTCCTTCAGATCCTTGAGTCCAGACTTGATAATATTGTGTACAGGATTGGTTTTGCCTCGTCAAGGCCGGAGGCGCGTCAATTAGTTATGCATGGACACATTGCGGTTAACGGGCATAAGGTTGATATCCCTTCTTATTTGGTAAAAGCCGGTGATGTCTTGGGAGTCCGTGAGAAAAGCCGTGAGCTGGTTCCGTTTAGGAAGGCTCTGGAGACAGCAGGGGACCGCACCATTCCTGAATGGCTGTCTCTTCACGAAGACGGTCTTACTGCCACAGTAGTCAATCTGCCGTCGCGAGAACAGATTGACGTTCCGGTGCAGGAACATATGGTGGTTGAGCTCTACTCAAGGTGATCTGTGTGGATTTGGTCTGTGTACTATGTGTATCAGATACCGACTGCAGGGACCAGGAGGGAGACCTATATGATTGAAATTGAGAAGCCCAGAGTTGAGTGTGAAGAGCTCACGGAGACCTACGGAAAGTTCGTGGTGGAACCCCTCGAGCGGGGCTACGGGGTGACTTTAGGAAATTCCTTGCGTAGGGTATTGCTATCTTCTCTGCCGGGGGCTGCTGTTGCTTCCGTGAAGATAGAAGGAGTTCTCCACGAGTTCTCGGTAATACCCGGGGTTGTCGAGGATACAATTGACGTAATCCTGAACATTAAGGAACTCCTGGTTAAGTTACATGCCGATGAACCCAAAACCCTCCGTATTGAGGCGGAAGGTGAGGCCGAGGTAAAAGCTGCCGACATTATTGCCGATGCTGATGTGGAGATCCTAAATCCTGATCTGCACATAGCTACCCTTGACAAAGACGGCAGGCTTTATATGGAAATCGTCGTGGAGAAGGGCAGAGGGTACTTGCCCGCTGACAGGCGCAGGCTAGAGCCGATTATCGGTATCATACCCGTGGACTCTATTTTCACACCTGTGAAGAGAGTGAACTACGTCGTGGAGAACACCCGTGTCGGACAGGTGACTGACTACGACAGATTGATCCTTGAAGCCTGGACTGACGGAAGCATATCTCCTAAAGAAGCCGTAAGCCTGTCAGCCAGGATACTCACCAGTCATCTTCAACTGTTCACAGGCCTCACAGAGGCGGTTCAGGATGTGGAGATAATGGTGGACAAGGCAGAGGACACCAAGGACAAGGTGCTTGACCTGCCCATCGAGGAGCTGGATCTGTCGGTGCGCTCCTATAATTGCTTGAAGCGAGCAGGTATCAATACCGTGGAAGAACTCATTAAGAAAACAGAAGAAGATATGATGAAAGTACGAAACCTTGGCAAGAAATCACTGGACGAAGTAAAGTCTAAACTGGACGAACTTGGGCTTGCCCTCCGTCCGTCAGACGATCAGGAGTAAAGGTGTCAAGGGATTTTGGGGGGATTAGGCAGTGAATCGCGGAAAACTGGGACGAACCGGCGCGCATAGGAGAGCCATGTTCCGAAATTCTGTAACCTCGCTTTTCGAGCATGAGAAGATCCGTACCACTGAGGGCAAGGCAAAGCACATCAAACCTGAAGCAGAAAAGCTCATAACCTTGGCAAAGCGGGGAGATCTGCACGCACGCAGACTGGTAGAGGCCTATGTTATTGACCCTAAGGTCGCAAAGAAGCTATTTGATGATATAGCCCCTCGGTACAAAGAACGCGACGGTGGCTATGTGCGCATCGTCAAGCTCGGGGAACGCCGCGGTGACGGCGCGCCTGAGGTGATAATGGAACTGGTATGAGAATGCGCTTTTCGCATTCCGGACTATAGCCTCTTTCAGGAACCTGGCATGAGTGCGCTGCTGCGCACTTTTTGCGGGTTATAGGAGGTTTCGAGGTTGAATCGAGCCGTCGGCAAGATTATAGAAGTAGAGAATCTGACTTATTCATACAGCCTGGACCGAGAAGCGGAAACGAGGGCTTTGGACGGGATTAACCTTTCGATCGCACCTGGTGAGTTTGTAGTAATCATCGGACGTAACGGGTCAGGCAAATCAACATTGGCTAAGCACTTCAACGCCTTGTTTCTTCCTGTCTCGGGCACGGTCCGCATAAACGGAATGGATACGCAGGATCCCCGGCATCTGTGGAGGATTCGGCAGACTGTCGGTATGGTCTTTCAGAATCCGGATAACCAGATAGTCTCTACAACCGTTGAAGAAGACGTTGCATTTGGCCCTGAGAATCTGGGGATTTCGCCTGATGAGATTCGAAGGAGAGTTGATTTGGCTTTGGAATGGGTGGGTATGTCGGAGTATATGCGCCATGCCCCTCATCTTCTGTCCGGCGGGCAGAAGCAGCGTGTGGCTATAGCCGGTGTCCTTGCAATGCGTCCTAAGTGCATTGTCCTTGACGAACCTACTGCCATGCTTGATCCTTCAGGCAGGCGGGAGGTTCTCGATACGGTAAAGCGGCTTAACAAGGAAGACGGTATCACAGTTGTCCTTATTACTCATTTCATGAATGAGGCTGCACTCGGCGACAGGGTAGTGGTGATGGATGCGGGAAAGATTGTCATGGATGATGTCCCAAGGAAGGTTTTTAGCCAGGTAGAAGTCATAAGACGACTTCATCTCGATGTTCCCCAGGTAACACGGCTGGCGTATGAGTTGGGCAAGTGCGGGGTTTCCGTTCCTCAGGATGTGTTGACAGTAGAGGAATTTGCAGATTCGCTGTGCGGGTGTTATTTCAAGAGCGCTGTAGCTTCATGTGGGGAGTGAGTACGATACTGTGTCTATCCGGGTAGAAAACCTGAGCCACACGTATAATCCGGGCACTCCGTTTGAGCGGTGCGCTGTTGACAACGTCACCCTTGAGATAAAGGACGGGGAATTCGTCGCGATAGTCGGAGAGACCGGTTCAGGAAAGTCCACCTTGATTCAGCATTTCAACGGTTTGCTCAAGCCTACGCAAGGCCGGGTATTCGTTGACGAAGTGGATATTTGGGGGAAAGGCGTACATCTTAAGTCAATACGGCAGAAGGTCGGCCTTGTATTTCAGTACCCTGAGCACCAGCTTTTCGAAGAGACTGTCTTCAAAGATATCGCGTTCGGGCCGCGTAATATCGGTCTTCCCGATGATGAAGTCGAACGACGAGTGCAACAGGGCCTGAAGATGGTAGGGCTGGATTATAAGGTTCTGCGTGACAGGTCTCCATTTGAACTTTCCGGCGGGGAGAAGAGGCGTGTGGCAATGGCAGGGGTCATTGCTATGCAGCCGGCTGTGATTGTCCTGGATGAACCTGCATCGGGTCTGGATCCTCGCGGCCGGGACCAGGTATTGGCTGAGATTCAAGAGTTGCACGAGGAGTTTGGTTTCACTGTTGTTCTTGTTTCTCACAGTATGGAAGATGTAGCCAAACTTGCCCGGAGAGTTGTGGTGCTTCATAGGGCGAAGCTGATTGCAGACGGGCCTGCCAGGGATGTGTTTGGCATGGAGGATGTCTTGGGCCGGGCCGGCCTCGAGGCGCCACAAGTAACCA
>JAAZEW010000004.1 GCA_012512055.1 Bacillota bacterium
AGTTTCTCCGTGCCTTTATGTTTTGGAATGGAAGCCAGCATATCCTCAAGCGCCGCAATCTTCTCATTGGCAGTCTTTGCGTTTCTAAAGACTTCTTCGGCCTCAAGATACTCAAGTGTGAGGTTGGCAGGCATAAAGTCACCCATCCTCATATTATTTATTGATGGCAGGATTCCCTAAACGATTTCCTTATTATTAATTGTAGCATAATGCCACGAATTCCTGCACAACCCAAAACATCGGGGAAATGCGCACCGCAATCCCAGGTTACTCCAAGTAAAATTCAGGCGGTTGCCGAAACCATCGAATTGCGGTATAATTGCGCAGGTGAAAACGTTATAGATCTGCCGCGTGAGGAGGGGAGCCATGTACACCAACAGCGCCGTGCAGCCACCGAGAGTGGCATATTTCTGTATGGAATATGGGCTGCACGAAGAGTTGAAAACGTATGCAGGCGGTCTTGGAATCCTTGCCGGAGACTATCTAAAATCCGCATGCGATCTTGGACTTCCTGTAGTCGGAATTGGTATCCTCTGGCGACAGGGGTATACTCAACAAATGATAGGACCGGACGGCAGGCCGTTCGACGCCTATCCTTGCTATTCCTATGACTTCCTTAAGGATACCCAAAAGACGGTGACTGTGAGGATACGCGGACGAGACGTCAAGTGTAGGATCTGGATGGTCGACAAGTACAAGAACGCGCCTTTGTATCTTCTGGACACCAACCTCCCTGACAATGAGGACAAGTGGATTACAGGGCAGTTATACGGTGGATTCGAAGAAGACCGTATTGCTCAGGAAATTGTCCTCGGAGTGGGCGGGGTGAGGGCTCTGCGTGCCCTGGGCATAGATGTCGATGTGTACCATTTCAACGAAGGCCACGCTGTCTTTGCAGGCATTGAACTCATCAGAGAGAAAATGGCCAATATGGGGCTCAGCTTTGAGCAAGCAATGGCCTTGATCCGGCACGAAGTGGTCTTCACCACCCATACACCGATAAAAGAAGGCAACGAGGTTCACAGGCACAACATACTAAGGTATATGGGGGCATACAACGGCCTTTCTCAAGGCCAAATGGTGAAAATCGGGGGAGAGCAGTTTAATATGACAGTAGCAGGCCTCCGTCTATCCCGAATTGCCAGCGCCGTCGCGAAGCTTCACGGAGTGACTTCTAACAGAATGTGGCAGGACATATCAGGCAGAGCGCCGATTATAAGTGTAACAAACGGCGTCCATCCCGCCACTTGGCAAGATAAGGCGGTGCAACAGGCCTACGAGACGGACGGCGATCTTTGGAACGCTCATATGCAGGCAAAGTTGTCACTGATCTCTGAGATCCGTGCAAGATGCGGAGCAATCTTGAACCCGAACAAGATCCTTATAGGGTTTGCGAGAAGAGCTGCTCCGTATAAACGTAGTGACTTAATCTTCCGTAAGCCGGATGTTATTGAGCCATACCTTAGATCCGGACAAATTCAACTGGTTTTCTCAGGGAAAGCCCATCCTTTGGATGATGCCGGTAAAAGCATTGTGGCAAACCTTGTGGACATGATGAATCAGTATCCCCAGAGCGTAGTATTTGTGCCTAACTACGACATGGAAGTAGGGCGCATGCTCACCCGCGGTTGTGACGTGTGGCTGAATAACCCGCGTCGTCCCAATGAGGCAAGTGGAACATCGGGTATGAAGGCTGCCATGAACGGTGTTCTGAACCTCTCCACTTTGGACGGCTGGTGGCCTGAAGCATGTAAACACGGAATAAACGGATGGCAATTCGGCGACGGATATGAAGGGGCCAATCATGACTCTCATGACCTCAACGCCCTGTATGAGACGCTATTTTCGGAGGTCTTGCCCACTTACTATGACAACAGGGACAAGTGGGTCCACATGATGAGAGAAAGTATGGCAGACACGAGAGAGCAGTTCTCATCAGACAGGATGGTGGAGGACTACTACAGCAGGTTGTATATTCCTACTGTAGCTTCTAGGCAAGTAGCCGTGATAACCAATAATACCGAATGCAGGCATATGTAGATCGGTCCTGTTGACCTGTTGACCGGTTCAGTGCGGCAGTGTGGCAGACGTGATATCCTCCACACCAAAGCCATAGGTCCGCCTGAACACAGCCTGGCATTTTGAGAAAACAAAGCAAAGCAACGAAACACGGTGGGGATAACCGAGCACGTGATCCTCACCGTGTTTTTCATGTGTTCCTACTTTGAAAATAGCCCCGCTCGAGGCCGTGTCCCCCTAGGTGACCGCATTTTCATCCTGCGTGGCACCGACCGTGTCGCATGGGAGACTCACGTCTCACAGAGTGCAAGAGGCCTCGCCTGGTTCTGTTGGAGAAAGCGCTTACTCAGAGGTGTCGGCTACATACACGCGATCTTTCCCTGCATGTTTAGCCTGATAGAGGGCATTATCGGCTGCGGACACGAGCCTCGGCACCTCATCAATGTCATTCGTCCCTGAGCATCCGATGCTGACTGTTACCTCAGCCCCAAGAGGCAGCTTACAATTCCGGACTGCTCGGCAAATCCTTTCGGCAATAGTGAGAGCGTGATCGATAGAGGTGTTCCACAGAAACACGATAAACTCCTCGCCGCCCCACCTGACAACCAAGTCGTCTCCGCGGACAAACTTCTTCAGGAGAGATGCTATGATGCAAAGAATCTTATCCCCAAATTCATGGCCGAACCTGTCGTTCAGGCTTTTGAAGTCATCAATATCAACAAACAGGAGAGACGCAGGGAGCTTGTCAGCCCTCAGCGTGCTGCCGAGATACCGCCTGAAGCCCTCCCTGTTGGCGACACCGGTCAGGGAATCCGTGGCAGCCCGAACTGATTCTTGCCGATATGCTTTGGAAAAGTAGAACTGTCTCCATAGAGCGTAGATAGCAGAAAGAAAGAACAAAGATGCAACAATCCCCCCTGTCTGGGCAAGGTGGATTAGGAGAAGGGAAAAGAAATAGTAACTCGGCATAAACCAGCTCACGCTCTTCTTCAAAGAACGTATTAATCTGGGTATGAACCGGAGCTCAGGGTTTTCAATGTATGAGAGCAGGCTGTGAGAGGCGGTTCGAACCACATGATACGTGAGAATCATAACAAGCCCTCGAATCAGGCCATCTACGGACAATGGATCCAGGAGCTTTGACGTTCCCCAGAAAGCTACCATCACACTATTGGAGGCAAGTAGCGCTATGGCTACACTCCCCATATTAAAGGCAATCCTGGAAATTCGGCCAGGGTTACGTATAGCGTGGTACAGAAATGAAGTGATAATAAGCCAAGCACTACCTGCAGGGCCGGTTGTGCAAAGGGCGGCTATGATAATTGGGTAGCCCGGCATGAATGCAACGTCAGGTGTTAAGAAAACGGTCTTGTCCGAGAAAAGGAGGTAGGAAAGGGCCCAGCATCCCACCAAGGGCCAGTCGTTCTCAAGTCCTTGAGTCGCTGTCATCTGCACAATGATTATCAGGCCCAGAACACCGGTCACCCATTCATAAGTTCTGAGAGATGGTCGGTCACTCACCGGTTTACCCTCCCAGTGAACACCCTCTTGCCTTGTGGCTCCGGTTTCCGGCAATCGTCTGCGAACAGTGCTAAAGAAAGGCAGTATCTATATAATACCGTAATCGAGAGAAATTACCAAGCCTTTCCGTTGCGGCTCCTCACAAATTCGGCCTTTTTCTACCGGCTACGGCTAATCGCCGGCAGTTTTCCAACTTCCACAATAATTAGGAGAGCAAAAGCGACTGCAAATACCATGCCCCATTCCAGGGTAGACAAGGTTACAAGGCCTAAGGTCTGTCTCAAAGCCGGCACTTGAATTGCTCCAATGGCAAACACAAACCCAATTGCCACAGAGGCCAGAAGCGGCTTGTTGCTGAGAAAATGGCCGGCATGGAAAATACTCTTCCGCATACTGCGATAAGCAAATACGTAGACCAGCGATATAACCGCCAAAGTCTCGAAACAGAGGCTCCTTGCAACAAGGATATCCTCATGTATGAAGAGATAATGGCCGAACATCCCAAGACAAGCCGCAGCAGCAGTAACGCTGATTGCAGCGACGAGCCCCATGCCCAACTTGCCCAAAATCGGTTCAGACACAGGCTTCGGCTGCTCCTCCATTATCCCGTTTTCGGCAGGCTCAAATCCGAGTACCATGTCGACCGGGCCGTCACAAATGAGATGTATCCAAAGAATCTGTGCTACAGTAAGAGGCGCAGGCCATTTCAGGATCATGGCTCCAAATATCAGAAGAATCTCTGCGAATGAGTTTGAAAGCGTATAAGAGACTACTTTCTTTATGTTGTCAAAGACGACTCTGCCTTCTTCCACCGCAGCTACTATAGTCTTGAAGTTGCTGTCAAGCAAGATAAGATCAGACGCTTCCTTAGCTACGTCAGACGCATTGCCCACTGCTACACCGATATTAGACTTCTTCAGGGCCGGAGCGTCGTTCACCCCGTCTCCAATCATGGCCACTACTTCACCTGAGGATTGAAGCGCTGACACTATCCTGAGTTTCTGATGTGGCGATATTCGCGCGAAAACTGAGGCATCCTTGGCACGAAGAGCAAGCTCCTCATCACTCATACCTGCTAGAGTCTCCCCGTTGATGATTCTATCTGATGGAACAGCCAGACCCAGTCTCCTCGCTATACTCACAGCAGTCCTTTCGTAATCGCCGGTGATGATCTTCACCTTTACGCCGGCTTTTCGACATGAACGGACAGACTCTATCACTTCGTCACGGATAGGATCTTCTATCCCGACAAGGCCGGCCCAGGAGTAACCATCCAAAGCCTGGAGGCCTCCGTCCTCTTTCACTGCTATCCCCAGAACCTTCAAACCATGGTCTGCCCATGTCTCAACTGTCTTCTGAATCCTTGCCTTCTCATCGGTGGAAAGGCCGCACATGGCAGTCACTACTTCAGGAGCGCCCTTGACATAGGCCACTTCGTTCCCACGTACGATGTTGACTGTGCGCATGTACCGTATCTCGCTGGAAAATGGCTCTTCTTCGATACGCTTTGAAGTCTTGCCAAATTCCTCCGGATCCTCGATCCCGTTTGCTTTCGCATAATCCCAAAGCGCCACCTCAAGGGAATCTTCCAGGTTATTACATAATACCAAGGCTTCTATACCCCTCGCGCGCATGACAAAGTCTGCCTTTGAGACCGCCATTACGCCATAAGTCAATGTGCCGGTCTTGTCTGTACAAATGGTAGTTACTGAGCCTAAGGTTTCTACAGCCAGCAATCGCTTAACGAGTCCTTGGCGCTTTAGGATCCTTCGCATTCCTATGACCAAGATGACAGTTACTGCGATCAGAAGCCCTTCAGGAATTGCAGCTATCGCAAGTATAACTGCTACACGAGCCATGTCCAGAAGAGGCCTGCCTCCGGCAAGGCCAATAAAGAACAGAATCGCTGTAACAACAATCACGATGCGCGTAAGCGAACGACTAAACGCAGCAAGCCTAAGCTGAAGGGGAGTAGCTTCATCCTCAGTCTCGGAGAGACTACCGGCTATCTTGCCCAACTCAGTATCCTTGCCGGTATGGGATACCTGCATAATCCCGCGGCCTGAGAGGACTGTCGTGCCCATGTAAAGCGCATTCTGCCCCTGGGTAGTGTCCTTGCGTATAGACTCGCTCTCACCGGTTAGAATAGCCTCACCGACTGCCATCCGTACGCTCTCAAGGACTGTGCCGTCAGCAGGTATCCTATCCCCTGCAGTCAGAATCACAACGTCACCGGGGACAAGGCCGGTCACGTCCACTTCTTTTCGGTATCCGTCCCTTACTACGGTCGCAGTCGGCTTCACCAGTTTCTGCAGGCTCTCGTAAGTCTCTTCCGCCTGACGTTCCTGGACATAACCAAGCACGGCATCGAATATCACAACCGCCATGATGATGTAAAAATCTCTGAATTCTCTCAGCAGCAGAGATATCACAGCCGCCCCCAAGATCACGTAAACCAGAGGGTTTGTGAACTGTGACAGGAAGATAGCCATACGAGACGGACGCTCCCGAGCCGGAAGAATGTTCATGCCGTATTCTTTTCTACGTATCTCTGCCTCGGCCTCTGACAGGCCGGGGAATTGTCCTGAATATGCCTGACAACCTTCACCTGACATGCGACTTTCTCTCCTCTAATGTAATAGGCAGTCATTCTCACCGTTTCATACGGCTTTGCCATAGCATCATTTGCGGTTGAGTTGACTCCTTCGAGACCTCTTGTTCTCTTCCATATTATGTTAACGCAGCTCGCCTGAATCGCAAAAACCAGTCGCCGTCTTCGGCGAAACTGGCAGCTACTGGAGAAGTTCAACGGTCTCTCCTTCTCTCACTTAGGCGCGCTCGGCCAGACTCCGCTCGAAGCCGAATTCAGGAGCCGAAGATGGCCTTCCTCTCTTCCGACGTCAGCTCATAGATTAAGTCTTTGCCAAGCCGCTCTGATACCTTCTGTGTGAACATCTCCTGCCATATGTATTGCAGGGAGATAAAGACCAAGTGGCGGTTTCCGGTCCATACCGCAGTATCGTCGTTTCCAACGCCTCCGATAAGGGCATGGCCTCCGTCGGCTACCACAACTATGTTGTCCTCGATCTGCTGAAGTGCGCTTTCAGCTTGCGGATGCCTGACGACCTGCCCGAACTCAAGCTCCGCTTCTCCGCAAATCAAGATGCGAATGCGCGCTCCCCTGTCATGAGCAGCTCGGAGTTCCGGTAGGAGGGCAAGCAATGTTTCATCACTTGCTGATAAGGCCACCTCAGCTTTTGCGTCGCGGATCAACTCCCGTGCGCAACTGAGTATTGCCTCTCGTCCTTCAATGTTCCATACCTGCTCTGAAGGCGCAGGCTTCTCGTATCTGGACAAGCTTTCATGAGCTCTGTCCAATGCGTCTTCATAAGTATGCCTCAAACTGTCAAGCAGTGCATTGACCGGGACAGGCGCGTAGCGTGTAGTATCCCCCTGTGGCAATGCGAGGATTGCGCCGCGATTCAAGAGGCGTCCAAGAGCTTCATACACCATAGATCTGGGTATCCCGGCCTCTTTGCTAATCTGATACCCGGTGGCAGGATTTACCTTCAGCAGGGTAAAATAAGTCTTCGCCTCGTACTCAGTAAAACCAAGATCCAACAGCGGCTTCGTAGGGTCCATTTCTCTCACTGCCTTACCATAGTAGTTTTCTTTTCTCATAGCCTTCCATGAGTGGTGAATGAGTGGGCTCTCTTCCACGCAGCCCCGCCTCAGAAGCCGGTTTGCCCACTACCTTACCATAATAGTCTTCTTTTCTCACTGCCTCATCATAGTAGCTTTCTTCTCTTACAGCCTGGCACGAGTGTTGCATGAGTGGTCCCTCTTCCTCCCAGCCCTGCCCCGGAAGTCTGTTTTTCTCACTGCCTTATCATAGTAGTCCTCTTTTCTCGCAGCCTTACCACAGTAGTCCTTCAGTCGATAGTAGTTGCCATCGACGCAAAGCAGGACCCGAGGCTAGCTCGAAGACCCCATGCAAGCTTGCCCCAGGGAAAGGCAAAGCAAGTAGTAGTCCTGTGTTAGTTTGCTGCTGTCTTGC
>JAAZEW010000052.1 GCA_012512055.1 Bacillota bacterium
AACAAGCGGAAGCCAAAGTGGAACTTACCGAATCCAAAGTCAACGAGGCACGTGAAAACCTGCGTATAACCCAGCTTCTTTTTGAAGCAGACATGGCTACGAACGTGGAAGTCCTTTCTGCACAAAATCAGTATACCCAGAGTCAAATAGACTCGGTCCAGGCTATATACGACTATAACATAACAAGATCTCAACTTAAGCGCACTATAGGCGATACGGCCGGCCTCACCGGAGGTGTCCCTGCGTCATGAGGAAACCACATGTTGCGAGCAAAGTACAGATTATGAGCAAATTACAGAATGTGAATGGATCACAAATCATGAGTAGATCACAAATGATGTGCAGATCACAGGTTATGACACTCATCAGAGTCATTGTCCTTTCAGGCGTGCTTATCCTGGCCCTCTCATGGCAACATGCGCTTGAAGCGTCCAACGGCACTGAAATTCCCACACTGACCCTTGCAGATGCTATTGACCTCGCTGCCAGGCAAAACCCTGAGATTACCGCCGCCAAACAAGCATTGGAACTCACAAGTTCCAGGCTACGGGAAAGCCGGGGAAACACGAAGCCGAAGATCTCTATCCAAGGGTCAGGCCACGGGACGTTGACTGCCCTGCCTACAGGGGCTTCTACGTCATCGGGCGGTTCATCTGTGACTGTTACCGTGAGTCAGTCTCTGCCGGGTACCATGCCGGAGCCGTTCAGCGTCGGGCTTTCACCTGTAGAGCTTAGTGAAATCAGTCTGGAGGAAGTAGAACTTGATTTTGTCAAGATACAGCAGAAAGTTGTGCTGGACACAATCGCATCATACCTAAACGCACTCAAATTGCAGCAGCTAAAAGACTTAAGTGATGGCGCTCATGAAAAAGCTGACCGCCTCCTCGATGAGGTAGAGAGCAAGTTAGCCTTAGGTGTGGCTACTCGACTCGATCTTCTGAAAGCCCAGAATCAACTGGATCAAGCGACATTCAGTCTCCGGAGAACGGAAGACGACTTATGTAGTGCAATGCGTTCGTTGGCCCTCATGTTAGGCCTGCCTCCTGAAACTGAATTTCAGCTCACAGATTCCTTTGATGTGTCAGAAGTACTTCAGATAAAACCGGACGAATATGAACTCGAAGAACTCATAACAATAGCCTTAGAGAACCGAATTGAAATGAAACAAGCCGATTTATCTTATCTAAAAGTAGAAGCTTCAGTGGAAACCACGAAGAGATCTACGAAGCCTTCTGTAAACCTTTTCGCAGACTACTCGCATCAAGATACGACTTCCTTTTCCGCTTCCGCCTCGCTCGACCTTTCATCAGGTGATGCCGGTTGGAAGACCTCATTAGGTAACCAGAGGTCAACTGAGTCGACTCCTGACAAAGGATTTGCACCGAAATCCACATCCACAGTGGGCATTAACGTATCGTTTGCCCTTTGGGACGGAGGAGTCGCGGAGGAGAAACTCAAACAGGCAGAGATGAGCCTCAAGATTCAAGAGGCTGCCAAGGAGCGTCAAAAACAGGCAATAACGGAAGACGTATATACAACGTCAACTGCGCTGAAACAGGCACGCGTAAGACTGCAGCTCGCTGAAAACGCCGTTCTTGAAGCTGAAGAATCCTTCCGAATAACAGAAGCCCGCTTTGCAAAAGGCGCAGGCGTGGCAACTGAAGTTATCGACGCCGCCCAGTCCCTGGCTTCCTCAGAGTCCGGAGTCGTTGAAGCCTTATTCGATTACTATTTGGCCCAAGCGCGCCTCGGAAAAGCCATTGGTCTGCTTGGCACTGAGGGGTGGAAGAAATGAAAGGCAAAGGCACAGTAAATACCAAGAATCAGACAGGACGATGGCGCACACTTCTTGTCATCTTTGTCCTGTGCGCGGTAGCACTGGCAGGATATGCTTGGTATAAGAATATTACAGAACACCGAAAAACCGTGGAATCCGGGGACTTATACCAGCTTGTTCCGGTGCGAAACGGCTCCATCACGCTGAAGATTACATCTTCAGGCACAGTAAAGCCAGGGGCGGTATACCAGGTTACGCCTAAGCTCAGCTCGATAGTGACACGCGTCTTTGTGAAGCTGGGAGACGTTGTAACAAAGGGACAGCCGCTGGTTGCTCTTGACAAACAAGACACATTGGAACGCCTTCAAGAAGCCAGAGACAACCTTGCCATTGCCGAAGCCAAACTCCAAGAGGTAGAAAGCCAAGCCAGCCTGGCGCCAACCCAAGCCAGACTTCAGGTAGAGCAGGCAAAGGTCAGCCTTCTGAATGCAGAAGCCAAGTTGGCCCAGCTTAAGGAGGGCGCGAAGTCTCAAGACATAGACCAGGCTAAGACACAAGTCAGACAAGCGCAGCTTAGCTGTGAAAATGCAGAAAACGAATACAATCGGTATAAAACCCTATATGAGCAGGGAGCCGTAACCCGTCAGCAACTGGAAAGCACAGAAAGCAAATACTTGACCTCAGTTGAATCCCTTAAGGCTGCAGAGCAGAAGCTGGATCTCCTGCTGGCAGACCCTGACCCGGTGGAGTTGGCTGCGGCTGAAGCGTCAGTAGCCCAGGCCAGGACAAACCTGAAAGTAGCAGAGGCAAACGAGAAATCCACCAATATTGAGCAGCAGCTCCTCACAGCACGGGCACAGGTGGCTCAAGCAAGAAACTCTGTCAGCTCAGGAGAACGCAACGTGAGCCTTGCCAACGTCGTATCGCCTATAGACGGGACGATAACCGAAGTCCCAGCTCAACCGGGACAGACGGCAGGACAGTCCAACACCCTTGCGGTCGTCACAGATCTGAAACACCTGAACATTTTGGCAAACGTTGATGAAACAGATGTCCATAGTGTCAAAGTAGGACAGGTGGCAGACGTCATGGTGGAATCGATTGCCGGAAAAGTGTTCAGAGGCG
>JAAZEW010000370.1 GCA_012512055.1 Bacillota bacterium
ACCTTATCCAGTGCTATTTGGCAGAAAAGGAAAAGGAGTTGGGGCCCATGGAGGTGAAACTCCTGCGGGATTGGGCCGACTCCCATATTACCCTCTTGCGGGTATTGGCCGTTGGCAAGGAGTGGCTTACCCTGGAGGACCTCTTGACGGGGGGCGAATTTCCCGTTTGGGGCAAATCCTTGGCAGAGGGAATGGTGCCGGGGGCCCTTCTCTTGGGGCGGCCGGTCAAGGTGGGGGACAATTATCAACTTTCCGGGGCAGCTCTAGAATTTACCCCCCTTCTGCGGGATGAGATCCTGGCCATTGTGACTGGCTGTTACAGTACTTGGCAAAAGGAATTGCGGGGGGGCACTTGGCAAAAGTTTTTAAAACAAAAGGGTTTTATGCTCCCCAGTCTCATTGCAGCCGCCCTGGGGGAAGAAGAGTCTGGGCTGCCTCCCAGCCGGGAAGAGTTGGCGGGAGGGTTGCCCAAGGGGGACGCCGGCGCTGAACCCCTAAACCAGCACTTGGTCGTGCTAATGCTGGATCAGTATTACCGGCAGTGGGTTGATTTGGCAATTCCCGCCTTTGCTGGCAGGACCCCCCGGGAAATGTGCCGGACCCCGGAAGGGCGAAAGAAGGTGGAGGTTCTCCTGGACAGCTTGGAGCAGTTTGAATTGGCCAAAAGGGATGAAGGAGAGGCCTACTTTGATTTTAGCAATATCCGGGCCCTTTTGGGGCTGCCGTTAAAATCTTCCAGCCGCCACCGACTGCCCGATCCTTCCTACCGCGAGGTTAAGCGCCTTTTGGAGGAAAAGGGGGCCAACCAATCTTGGCTGCGGGCGGCCAAGAAGGTCTGGCATGATTTTTATAAGGAAGCCCGGCCCCAGGTAAAGAAGGCCAATGCCTGGGCGGCGGCGGTGGAGTACACCATGGCCCGGCTTTTTGCCGACAAGGATGTCACCCAAAAGGACCTGGCCAAGATGTATCAAGTTGCCCCGGCGACCATATCCAACCACTACCGCACCATTTGGCACACCCTGGACTTGGAAAGGTGGGGCCAATACTACATTCGCTAATTCCCACTCCCCACAGCTGGGGCAAAAAAATATCAGATGCAATTTCAGCGCAGTCCCATAATGTCATCATCCCGGGCAAGGCAAGGAATTATAGGTATTGAGTTTTAGTGTTCCTTGGGCAACTTCTCCTTTTAGCCGGCTAGGTGTCGATGGGAAACACCGGCCGCGGGGAATAAGGGAAAAGTCCTGCCCCAATGGGGCGGACCAAATATTTATCTGCCTTCCTCCTTTGGGGTCCCATTGTGATTGCCAGAATCCAGCGGCCAAGAGGGGGAACTTTCATTTTGGGGGAGGTTTTTTTACCGCCCGGATTTGCCCGGGATCTGGGGGGACAAAAGCACCGGAGGAGGGGTATCTGCGGGCTAATTTAATTAATTTCCGTAATAATAGCAGGAAAAATAGTTACTGTGGCAAATATAATATATTGAAGAGAAGTATAGTATAACATTAAGGCAAGTAGTATGTAACAGTTTCTGCGGTAAGGTGTTTTATTGGGGTTACAAGACAATGGAAAGGGGAGAAGGAAATGGTAGAGGGTAAAAAGATTACCCTAAGTGCAATTAAGGCGGATGTGGGCAGTTATACAGGTCATGTGAGGGTTCATCCAGATCTGCTGACAGTGGCCAAGGAATCATTGGCGGGAGCCCAAAAGGACGGCTTCCTCATTGATTATCATGTGACGGCTTGTGGTGATGACCTCCAATTGATCATGACCCACCAAAAGGGGAGCGACAATGCCGATGTTCACAAACTTGCCTGGGATACATTTTCCCAATGTGCCGATAGGGCCAAGGAATTAAAGCTCTACGGGGCTGGGCAGGATCTTTTGGCAGACGCTTTTTCCGGGAATGTAAGGGGCTTGGGCCCCGGGGCTGCAGAGATGGAATTTGTTGAACGGGGCAGTGAACCCGTTGTTGTCTTCATGGCCGATAAGACGGAACCTGGGGCCTGGAATTACCCCCTCTTTAAAATCTTTGCCGACCCCTTCAATACGGCAGGGTTGGTGATTGATCCCAATATGCACGCTGGTTTTGTCTTTGAAGTTCATGAGTTGAAGGAAAAGAAGAAGATCCTCTTCTCCATGCCGGAGGACATGTATACCATGTTGGCCTTTATCGGTGCCCCCAGCGAATACTGTATCAAGGCTATTTATCGCAAAGGTGATCAAAGCCGGGAAAAGGTGGCCGTCACCAGCACGGAAAAATTGGCCTTATTGGCCGGACGTTATGTGGGCAAGGATGATCCCGTCTGCATCGTACGCTGCCAGAGCGGCCTGCCGGCGGTGGGTGAAGTCATTGAACCCTTTGTCCATCCCCACCT
>JAAZEW010000343.1 GCA_012512055.1 Bacillota bacterium
AAGAGGCTAAGAAAACGCTGGCAGTTGCAGTCTATAATCATTACAAGCGTATCGGAGCAAACACCCGTGTAGACGATGTGGAACTTCAGAAAAGCAATATTCTTCTTCTTGGCCCGACGGGAGTTGGAAAAACCTTGCTCGCTCAGACGCTGGCCAAGATCCTGAATGTGCCGTTCGCCATTTCGGATGCAACTTCCCTCACCGAAGCCGGGTATGTGGGTGAAGATGTAGAGAACATACTTCTCCGCCTGATCCAGGCTGCTGATTATGACATTGAACGAGCTGAGCGTGGTATTGTTTACATTGACGAGGTAGACAAAATTGCCAGAAAGTCAGAGAATCCCTCAATAACTCGGGATGTTTCAGGTGAAGGTGTGCAGCAAGCGCTCTTGAAGATTCTTGAAGGCACTATGGCAAGCGTTCCTCCTCAGGGTGGACGGAAACACCCTCACCAGGAGTTTATACAGATTGACACTACGAACATCCTATTCATATGCGGAGGCGCATTTGACGGGCTTGAGAAGATCATCAACAACCGTGTAGGCAAGTCAATGCTGGGATTCGGAGCTGAAGTAAGGCCTAGGATAGACATGAACATCGGAGATACCCTCAGGCAGGTTATGCCGGAGGATCTGCTTAAGTTCGGACTTATCCCGGAGTTCATCGGGCGGCTTCCGGTAGTGGTTGTCTTGGATGCCCTGGACGAGAATACGCTGGTGAGAATCCTTACAGAACCCAGAAATGCCCTGGCGAAGCAGTACAGGAAAATGTTCGAGCTCGATGGAGTGGAGTTGGAAATCCCGAATGAGGCATTAGTGGCGGTTGCAAGGAAAGCCATGACTCTTAATACCGGTGCACGCGGACTTCGCTCGATCATGGAAAAAATTATGCTTGACATTATGTATGATATTCCGTCAAGGCAAGATGTGAAGAAAGTGATGTTGACGCAAGAGGCCATAGATGAAGGAGCAAAGCCTCAGATGGTGCTTCAAGAACGGAAGGCCAAGAAGCGGGAGGAAACTGCGTAATAGATGCTCATGACCTATGGAGTGCCGTGAAAAAGGCTCAGCTTGGTCTGGGCCTTTTCTAATTGGAGCGCTATGCTTAACAGGAAAGCCGGTGGACATAATACAGGTGAGACTCTAGGAATGGGGCGGCTTGTGTATGGACTTCTCCAGCGGCGTTTTCGGACTAATCAACCTTTTCTTTGCTGCAGTTATCGGAATATATTTCTGGCACATGCTAAGGACACAGCAAGGCGGCAAGGTGGCGGTGAGTCGCGAATCCCGGAAGGAAATGGACAAACTCCGGAAGTTGCGAAACATATCCTTGACAGAGCCGCTGTCGGAGAAGACCCGACCAAATTCGCTTAAGGAAATCATAGGCCAGGAAGAAGGGTTGCGGGCATTGCGAGCCGCGCTCTGCGGGCCAAATCCGCAACATGTCATTCTCTACGGCCCTCCCGGAGTCGGCAAGACTGCTGCAGCCAGGGTTATCCTGGAAGAGGCGAAGAATAATCCGAGCTCTCCGTTTAAGCAAGCAGCGAAGTTCGTCGAAGTGGATGGTGCCACGTCCAGGTTTGATGACAGAGGAATTGCAGATCCGCTCATAGGGTCTGTTCATGATCCTATCTATCAGGGAGCAGGAGCGATGGGGATGGCAGGGATTCCCCAACCGAAACCCGGAGCCGTAACTAAGGCCCACGGCGGTATTCTGTTTATTGATGAGATAGGAGAGCTCCATCCCATTCAGATAAACAAACTTCTGAAGGTGCTCGAGGATAGGAAGGTATTCCTAGAGAGCGCATACTACAATTCGGAAGATCCCGGTATTCCCCAGCATATCCATGATATATTTCAGAACGGCCTCCCTGCGGATTTTCGGCTGGTAGGGGCTACAACCAAGGCCCCACAGGATATTCCTCCTGCAGTGAGGTCCAGGTGTATTGAAGTTTTCTTCAGGGCGCTTACCGAACAGGAGGTAGGGATCATTGCTTCCAACGCGGCGATGAAGGCAGGGTTCGTGCTGGACGAAGATGCTCTCGCCGTGATAAAGAAATATGCCGCGAACGGCCGTGATGCTGTGAATATCCTGCAAATAGCAGGCGGGTCATGTATATCCTCAGGACACTCGACAATACATAGAAAAGACGTGGAGTGGGTGGTCAGCGCAGGCCAGTATGCTCCGCGCCATGAGCCGAAGACCCCCTCCAAGCCCCAAATAGGTTACGTGAACGGCCTTGCAATTCATGGGCCCAATATGGGGTCTCTCATCGAAATTGAGGCAGTTGCCATTCCTGTAGAGGGAAGCGCCGGTAAGCTGGTAACCACGGGTCTTGTGGATGAGGAAGAGCTGGGAGGTCAGGGCAGGATAGTAAAGAGGAAAAGCATGGCAAGAGGCTCAGTGGAGAATGTGGTTACTATTTTGAGAAGATTCTTCTCATTACATCCGGAGAATTACGATATTCATTTGAACTTCCCGGGAGGCCTTGCTCTGGATGGCCCTTCCGCAGGGATAGCCATTGTGATAGCGATCTACTCTGCAATTACCGAGAAACCCGTGGATAATAAGCTGGCTATGACCGGAGAGGTGTCGCTCCTGGGCGATGTGCGGCCAGTAGGAGGAATAGTCCCCAAAGTCGAAGCTGCAGCACAAGCAGGAGCTGAGAGAGTGATAATCCCGAAGGAAAACTGGCAAGAAGCGTTCAGGGACAGGAATGATATCCGAGTGCTACCTGTAGAAAGGATTGAGGACGCAGTGAAACTTGCCGTAGTGGGTGAAGAATCAATTCTCGGCTTGCTGGAGTTCACTGGTGTCGTGGCAAGCACCTCGTCTCCGTCTGTCAGTAGATTCCAGGTGGGTTGCTAAGTGAAATACAGGCAATGATTTCCATGTGGTTGACATAATGCTATTGCCTATGGTAGCCTTACTGAAACGAGCCTGCAGTATCTACATTCCTGTCAGCACTTCATATACCCTGCCTCACAACTCTATATCGGGGTTCAGATTTAGGCCTCGGGTGTTTGAAGAGACACCTTGGCGCGTCATCATGATTTGGTGCGGCCAGGGTGAAGGAATCCGGCAGTTCGCCGAGAATAAAATGGATACACAGGATGGTCCGTAGGAGAGGCGAGGAGGTGTAGTACATTATGTCACAAGACGTAGGCAGACCGGGATTAGTGAGAGAAGCAGTGCCTCTTCTTCCGCTGCGTGGAGTAATTGTATTTCCTTGCATGACCGTCCCTCTTGAAGTAGGAAGGGATAGATCGGTAGCCGCTGTTGAGGAGGCCATGATCGGTAATAGACTGGTTATGCTTGCTTCTCAGAAACAGGCGAGGCTGAACGAGCCGGATCCTAACGACATCTTCACTATAGGCACACTGTCTGAGATAAGGCAGTTGGCAAAGTACCCTGACGGAACAATTCGAGTCCTTGTGGAAGGTATGGAGCGGGCGAGGATTCTTGAGTATACGCAGGCGGAACCGTTCTATAAAGTGAAGATTCAGGACTTGGCGTCCCCGGAACGGATGACAAAGGAACTGGAAGCCTTGATGAGGAGTGCCCTCACATACTTTGAGTCCTATGTTAGACTTGGTAAGAAGATTCCTGCCGAAATTTTAGCTTCAGTTCAGACGGTACAGGATCCCGGAAGGCTTGCTGACGACATTGCAGCCCATCTCCCGTTGCGCCCCGAGGATAAGCAGTCCGTCTTAGAGGCGATATCTGCAAAGGCAAGGCTGGAGAAGCTTTGTGGAATCCTTCTGAAGGAAATAGAAATACTTGAGCTTGAGCGAAAGATTAATACTCGGGTCAGAAAGCAGATGGAGAGAACACAGAAGGAGTATTATCTTCGCGAGCAAATGAAGGCTATACAGAAAGAGTTGGGCGAGCGTGATGAAAGGCAGTCAGAAAGTGAGGAATACAGGCAAAAGATCAAAGACAAGAATCTGCCTGATGAAGTAGAAGAAAAAGCCTTGCGGGAGCTTGAACGGCTTGAGAAGATGCCTCCCATGGCAGCCGAAGCAGTGGTAGTCAGGACATACATTGATTGGATTTTGGCTTTGCCGTGGACATCTGAGACTCAAGATCGCCTTGACCTGAAGGAAGCTGCCAGGATCCTTGATGAAGATCACTATGGACTTGAGAAGGTTAAGGAAAGGATTCTCGAGTTTCTGGCTGTGCGTCAGCTCACCAGCCAACCTAAAGGCCCTATTCTCTGTTTTGTGGGCCCTCCGGGTGTAGGCAAGACTTCCCTTGGAAAATCAATAGCCCGTGCCCTCGGCAGGAAGTTTGTCAGGTTCTCTTTAGGCGGTGTCAGGGACGAGGCTGAAATCCGGGGACACAGGCGTACCTACGTCGGCGCGCTTCCGGGCAGGATTATCCAGGCTATGCGTCAAGCAGGATCCAAGAACCCCGTAATCCTTTTTGATGAAGTCGACAAAATGAGCAGCGATTTTCGGGGAGATCCGGCATCTGCTCTCCTGGAGGTACTGGACCCTGAGCAAAATGTGGCATTCAGTGACCATTACATCGAGGTTCCGTATGATCTTTCAGATGTAATGTTCATTACTACTGCGAATCTTCTCTATTCGATCCCGGGCCCTCTACAAGACAGGATGGAAACTATTACTATACCCGGATATACGGAAGAGGAGAAGATCAATATCGGGAAGGGGTTTCTGACGCCTAAGCAAAAGAAAGAGAACGGACTCGAGGACCATAACGTCGCCATTACCGACCAGGCCCTAAGGGCAATTATCCGCAATTATACGCGCGAGGCAGGTGTGAGAGGGCTTGAACGTGGTATCTCCTCAATTCTGCGGAAGATTGCGAAGAAGGTCGTCACTGAAAATCTGCAAGACTTTGAGATCACGGTGGACGAAGCAGACGTCTCTGAATACCTGGGGGTCCCCAAGTACAGATACGGAGTGGCGGAGTCCCAGGACAGAGTCGGTGTGGCTACAGGCCTTGCAGTAACCGAGGCAGGCGGAGACATACTGGCGATAGAGGTTTCAGTGATGAAAGGCACCGGAAAGCTGACGCTCACAGGTAAGCTTGGCGATGTCATGAAAGAGTCTGCGCAAGCAGCCTTTACGTATATTCGGTCACGCGCCGGCGACCTGGACATAAATCCCGAGTTCTATCAGAATTACGATGTCCATGTCCATGTGCCTGAAGGAGCTATTCCAAAAGACGGGCCTTCTGCAGGCACAGCCATGGCAATTGCCCTGGCCTCCGCTCTTACAAGGCGTGCGGTCAGGTGTGATGTGGCCATGACCGGCGAGATCACCCTTCGAGGACGGGTTTTGGCAGTGGGAGGCGTGAAAGAGAAGGTTCTTGCTGCACATAGAGCCGGCATATTCAGCATCATTCTCCCGGACGAGAACCGAAAAGACGTGGAGGAAATTCCGGCAAACGTCCTTGATAACATGGAGATGGTGTTCGTCGAACATATGGACGAAGTGCTGGGGTTTGCGCTGAGAAAGGATATTGCTGACTATGATGAGCCGGCCACGAAAGACATCCCGGCAATCCTTGCCGTGACGCCTGACGACGGTGCAGCAATAGGAAGCGAGCTATACTGCGGCTAAGTAGATCACCATGAGACCGCTGAACTCCTCCAGTAGCTGCCAGTCTCGCCGAAGACGGCGACCAGTTTTTGCGATTCAAGCGAGCTGCGTTAACATAATGTGGGATAGAACAACGGTCTCCACCACAAGTAATCGCCGGTTCCAGAAAGTGTACGTACCGTGGAGGGCCACCCAAGACCTCAGAAAATGAGCGAAAACTAATGAACTAATACTGAGAATATATGACGTGAATAGACCCGGATGAAGAAAGCCACCTTTTGCGGAAGGTGGCTTTCTTATATTGAGCCTCATCGAAAGCAGGACTTTTCCAAGGTCAATAGAATAGCAGACCGTAGGTGACGCAAGATACAGACGAGGTGGTGTTTTGATGAATAAGAAGAAGGTTTTGATTATGGGGGCTGCAGGGCGGGATTTTCATAATTTCAACACGTTCTTCCGGGATAACGACGCCTACCGGGTAGTCGCGTTTACCGCGACACAGATACCTAATATCGAAGGTAGACAGTATCCTCCGGGGCTTGCAGGGCGCAATTACCCTGATGGCATCCCCATCTATTCTGAGGAGGAGCTTCCTTCTCTTATTGAAAAAGAAGGCGTAGACCGGGTGGTATTCGCCTATAGCGACGTGTCCTATATGGACATTATGCATAAGGCGTCACTGGTTCTTTCAAGAGGCGCGGACTTCTGGCTTATGGGGCCGGATAGCACCATGATCAGATCAAGTGTGCCCGTGATTGCGGTTACAGCGGTTAGAACAGGCGTCGGAAAGAGCCAAACTACCAGGAAGATAACGCAGATTTTAAAAGATCGTGGTAAGAAAGTCGTAGTGATTCGTCATCCGATGCCGTACGGTGACCTGATGAAGCAGAGAGTGCAGCGCTTTGAGACCCTAGAGGATTTGGACAAGCATGAAACCACCATCGAAGAGCGGGAGGAGTACGAGCCGCACATTGTCAGGGGATTCGTAGTCTACGCAGGCGTAGATTACGGCGCCATACTCGAGGAGGCGGAGAAGGAGGCTGACATAATACTCTGGGACGGAGGCAATAATGACCTTCCGTTCTACTATCCTGACCTTCTGATCACCCTGGCTGATCCGCATAGGCCCGGGCATGAGGCTATGTTCTACCCGGGTGAGGCAAACGCGCGGATGGCAGACGTGATTGTTCTAAACAAGGTAGACACGGCTCGCCCCGAGGATGTCGATAAGGTGGAGAAATCCGTAAAATCGCTGAATCCAGGGGCCAAGATTATTCACGCTGCTTCCCCCTTGACCTTGGAAAACCCTGAGGAACTAAAAGGCAAGAGAGTCCTTGTAGTGGAGGACGGCCCTACCCTAACTCACGGCGGAATGACCTACGGGGCCGGAGTCATTGCAGCGAGGCAGCATGGCGCGGCTGAACTTGTTGACCCTCGTCCTTATGCCGTAGGCTCCATCAAGGTGACCCTGGAGAAGTATCCCGGACTCGAACCGCTTGTTCCTGCAATGGGCTATGGTAAGGAGCAAATGACGGAGTTGGAAAAGACTATAGACGCTACTCCTGCTGATGTCGTAATTATCGGGACGCCTATAGATCTTCGTCGTGTAATTACCATCAATAAGCCTGCCCTTCGAGTCAGCTACGAAATCGAGGAGATTACAAAGCCTGATCTGGAGGATGTAATTTTTGACCGCTTTAGGGGTATCCTGTTCTAAGTGCTGTGCCAGGTCATAATTGGCGTAGTGGCACCCGAGACAGGGATCAGTTGGGCCAGACTCTAAGCAGATCACCATAAGTAATCGCCGGTCCCGGAAAGTGTGCGTACCTTTCGGGTCCACCCAGGACAATCGGAAAACGAGTGAAAACTAATGAACTCATACTCAGCCTCAGCGCCAAACCATGGTTCGCGCAGCTCATCTACTTAAGGGGCAGCGGTTGCCGCCCCTTTTTAGATCCTAAGAGACTTATTGGACTACCGTCCGAATGCTGTCCAACATATAATAATGCGATCTCACACTTACGTCCGGTGGAATACCACTGACGTAAAGACGCAGCCTCAAGGAGGTTTATGTATGAGCACAAGTGAATTTTTGTCCATAATCGCCCAAGAAGAGGCTTCCTTAGCCAGCATATTGTCGGCTGAGGCAGTTAAGGCTGTTGAGACAGCGCGTTGGATTACGCTGATTTCAGACGATGACCTTGCACAGCTTGCACCAGGCGAGATAATCCGAAACATTGTCGACGTACAGAAGTCTGTAAGCTGTGTTCTTAGTTCCGCGGCTGATAAAGAAATAGCGATTGCAGCGAAAACCTGCGCCCTTCTGGGAGGGAAGTGTGCCCCAATTACTTGGCAGGTAGTTCGCTGTGATAGGTGTTGCCCCTGTCCGACAGAGCGATGTCCTAGCACAGGAAATGTCGTCATAAACGGGGATTTTGAGGACATCGGGCCTGACCCGGCGAATCCGGTCCTTGTAGGATGGACTGCAATCAACGCCAGGCCCCGTGTGCGTGACGGGCAACCGGTTTCTACGTTTTTCTCCGGGAATGTTGTTGCTGTTCTCGGCTCGCCGAATGTCAGCGCCAACGCATCGATTTCTCAAAGTGTGCCTGTGAACGGGGGATGCCCTTACCAGCTTACTTTTGCAGGGTCGGGGAATCCGGCAGGCCCAATAGTCACAGTGCAGGTGGAGTTTCGTAGTAACGGGGTCGTTTCAGCGTTTACCAGACGTATTACAACGCTGGGTTCAGGATACCACACTTTTGTGTATATGCTGGACGCCCCGGACGGCGCAACTTCAGCGACAATTACGTTTTCAAAGACACTATCAGGGGAGATATTCATTGACCTTGTGACATTCAGCTCGCAATAGGACCCAAAATTACCGAATGAACTCGATCAAAAGATGAGTCGGCCGGGTAAATAAGGAGGGGGCATAAGAAATGCCCCCTTAAGACGTCGTCATCGTCGCCTTACTGCGGGTATTACTTGACGATAATAGGGAAGGCAGGGCCCGGTAGGGTGACATTCAACCAGATTTCTGACAGCGACGTCAGTCACTCTTATGAGAAACGTCGCTGTGACCATAACATCAAAAACCTGGCATTTAGCTCCGCCCCGTGATGTCGTGACAATTGTCGTCTTTTGCTCAGTGTGAATGGCTTCATTTTGAACATGCATTCCCGGACGAACCCCTTCGATGTGGGCAGATGTCATGAATGGGATTTCGAGGCACGTATGGCGAACCAGTCCGTCACAGGATGCGAATACAATATCCACCTGAAACACGCCTTCTTTTACTACTTTGTTCTCAAATACTGTGTCAGTGGGGCCGACTATCTCTACCTGCACTGCAATGATTTTCTTTGCAGGCGAGCCGCACACCGGAACCGGGTGTGCCGTTCTGTTTACTGTCTGAACTTCTGACTCTCCTATCAGTTTCATCACTTTTACCGGTTCACACTGGGTCTTCGGCACGCATCGAAATAGAGGTTTTATGACAACTTGTCGATTTCCTTGATTCATGGAGGCCAACTCCTTGTACCTCAAGTCGGATTATTCTATGCTTTGATCATTAACTGTGTGTCCAAGGATTCCCGTGCTTCATATCATGGACTAGACCGCGCTCGCAAGAAGTGCAGTCGATTAGGACATATATAGGGAGGTTTGACTCAGAATGCCATCTAACGAGATCATAGCAAGAATCCTCGGCATAGTCGCAGACGAGCAAGGGTTCCTTGCGTCTATTCTGTCTGCTGAAGCAGATAAGGCCGTTGCGTCTGCTGCCCTTATCACGCCCCTTGTGTTCCCCGAAGACGAGGACCCCAACGTTATTTTGAACAAAGCTCTAGCTATAGAAGGTGTTGTTATCGGGGTAATCAACGCAGTAGCATGTAAGGAGATTGCAATTGCTGCGAAAGTCGCTGCAGTGCTTGGAAATACAGTAGGTCCTATTAGTTTGACTGTAGGACCGTGCATCCCAGGCACTACGGTGCTAGGCACCCGCTGATACGTAACGGGTTAGGCGAGTCTTCGCCTAACCCTGTCCAATCATTCACGGAGGTGCGAATACCTGTGAAGCTTGATAGAAAAGTAGCCATTCTAACAAGTATCTTCGTTACAGAAGACGATAGGATAATGTTCAGCGGGGCTGACCGCTATCTGGTGCATCTCTATGGATTTCTGGAGGAGTCAGGGTATGAACCGTGTATATGGCAAGTAGGTTCAGGAGATCGCTTACTCGACGGGATGAGAATCCAAGGGCTCCCCAAGGGTAGCGCTGAATTTGGCGGGTTGCCTGATCTTAATATTCGGTTTTTTGAGCACACGGTAAGTTGTGGGAAGGCCATATATTTCGCTTTGCCTCTTGCTTTCCCACGGGTAAAGCCGAAGTCAGTTGTGATCTCTCACGGAATAGGGTGGGATTACCCTCTTCATCCATGGTCACCTCTGTCAGGGCCGCTGAAAGATGAATGGCTTAGGAGGCTTCGGTACGCTGTAACCGCCTCCGATCTAGTCGTTTCTGTGGATACTAATACCTTGAATTGGTTACGGGCGACGTGGCCCGGGTATGAGCACAAGCAAGTGTATATCCCGAATTTCGTAAATCAAGGAGAGTTCTTTCCCAATGAAAACCGGCGGGGAACGGAGTCGTTAGTAGTCCTCTATCCCAGGCGATTGACTTGGATTCGAGGGCTGGATGATGTGAAGGTTGTTGCTGAGAGATTGACACGAAGATACGATTCTCTCGAGTTCCATATTGTGGGCCGTGGCGGAACCGATCACTCTGAAGCGGAGTTGCACAGGTGGGCGGAAGAGAATCCTAGATGCCTGTATTACTGGGTTTCCATGGAGGACATGGGTGACCTCTACCGGAAGGCAGATATTGTGCTCATCCCCACCCGCGGAGCGGAAGGCACATCCTTAGCATGCCTTGAAGCCATGGCTTCCGGAAAGCCTGTGATATGCGGGCATGTAGGGGGCCTGACTGACCTCGTGATAGACGGATATAACGGCGTTCTTATCAACGTGTCCCCTGAGACCCTGGAGGACGCAATTGAATATCTCATTCTTAACCCGGAAACCCGGCAGGCGCTTGGCAGGCGAGCGCTGGAGACATCGGAAGCCTTTTCGCTGGAGCGGTGGAAGGAAAGATGGCGGAAAGCGTTGAGGGGAGTCTGGGGAGATGATGGAAAGTGAAGAAAGATTCTTCTCGCATCGCTATTCTGACTGACTACATGTTGCATCCCACTGATGACAATTTCTTGGCTGTCGAAGAAAACCTCGGCCTCCTGAATCTCATCAGGTTCATCCGAGGCGAACTCTCATGGAATGTAGACGTGTTCCAAGCGTCGCCCATTGCCAAGCGTGTGTTCGATGGGGTAAATGTCTTCGGTATTGACGCAAAGCCTGACCATGTATCCATGTTTCCCGGGCTGAACTCGGTATTTGCCCAAAGAAGCCTCGATTATGACCTTAGGATCTACTTCCATTGGCACGTTGCTGCTCCGAAGGTATGCCATAGATCCATAGTCGTATCCCACGGTATCTTCTGGGATGCTCCTTCAACACGGTTTAACCGGCTTCATTCCCTTGACAAGCATGAGTGGGAGAAAAGGCTGCTATACGGGCTAACTGCGCCGGAAGCTTTTGTCGCGGAAGATCGCAACACAATCAACGTGATCAAGGCAATGTGGCCCGGGTATGAACATAGGCTAGTCTATATTCCGCCGGGAATTGACCTTTTGGCGTTCTCCGGGTCGGAATCCAAGGGTGAATCCGGGATAGTGCGGATTGTCTGCCCGCAAGACTTTGCAATGGAGCAAGGGATCAATGAGATTCTTAGTGTCGCAGGTATGGTTTGGGAACAACGCACCAATGCAGAGTTCCATATTGTGGGTTACATGAGAGACGCGAAAGACGCCTCTGTCATGGCTGACCACATCTCTCTGTTGCCTAACTGCAAGTTCTACTCAGTTCATTGGGACAGCATGGCTGATCTGTATCCTAAGCTCGACTTTGCGCTGATGCCGTTTCGGGCTACCGAAGGAGCGTCGCTGTACTGCCTGCAAGCTATGGCCTGTGGACTTCCTGTAATTGCCGGGTTTGCGGGGGGACTTGCGGAGTTCGTTGTCCACGGGTGGAACGGTTACCTGGTAAGCCCTGAAGCGGGGAATCTGATCCGAGCTGTGCATGAGCTTTCGAGCGACAGAAGCTTACGCCTCAGAATGGGTGAAAATGCACGGAGATTGGCCGAAGGTTACCCTGAGTCTTCATGGAAGCAAAGGTGGAAAAACCTCCTTTATAGAGTATTAGCGATGGATCAGGAAGGAGGTGACTGAAGTGACAAAATGCCTTCCATGCCCGCCGGATCCTTGTGACAGGATCGTTCAGGCAATTGCAATGGAACAGGAGCAGCTCGCGCGTATTTTGACATCGCTGGCAGACAAGGCTGAGAAAGCCGCGAACTGGCTTCCTGATACTGCACCGGATGAGCCCTTTAACGCAATAGTTGATAAGGTGAGGGCTTTAGAAAGCGTCATGGCACAGGAGATAAGCGCACTGGCCTTGAAGGAAAAAGCGATGCAAGGGCTTCTGAGGCAATGTGTCGGGGATCAGAATGCGGTTCCTGATCCATGTCCGTGTCCCTGTAGGCTGTTCCACGTCTGCAAAATCACAAACCGGTGTCCGCTGTTATGCCATGTGGACTTAGATTTGGATTGCTAAGATCCATGCGATTGGCGGTTCCGATTGTTGGAAAAAGGCGCCTAGCATCTCGAGAGGCGCCTAATGTCTTGAAAAAACGGCGCACATGTAACGCAGTTCTTAGTGAATGCTTTATTCCAGGGTCGTGTGAGGCATGTCAGGCACGATGTCCGACGCAACCCGCATGAGATTCTCATGAGGCTCGACTGTGTGAGCCACCTGGCGCCGGGATTCCTGATCTATGGACATGAGGTCTTCTATATCCAGTTGAACTTTGGCAGATACTGCTTGAAAATCACCTATGATAAACGCGTGCATGTATTGAGGATCAGGCTCTGTCGGGGCCGGCTTTATCTCTAAGAGGTAATCCTGTGTTACCCGGGGGACTTCATCCTTTGTCACGAATAGGACAGGTGTGTGTTTCCCGCTGTGCGCGAGCATGGATCCGAATATGCAATCCTGCCATCTTCCGGGATTTACGAACGTAAAGGCATGGCCATGTTTTGTGACTTTCCCAAACCCAAACCTGCCGTCCGCAGACTTATACTTGGCAAACCTTGCCGCAAGTTCAAAGAGATCCTCACCGGAGATCCTGCTTACAGTGCCGTCGGCAAGTCCTCGTACAGTCTTCTCTGTTTCATCGGAAATCACATCCCGCGTTCCGAGGATAAAGACATTGGTCCGTTCATGGGCTGCCTTGATTACGGCTGCCGTCTCCTGAGGCAGCGTATCCTTTAGAGTGAAGATTATGGGAATTCCGCGGCGTACCGCCATTGCGCCGGCTACTAATCCTGATATCGGATCTTGTCCCGATACTAACATCATGTCACTGGGATGTCCCAGGAATCTTGCCACTTCAGCAGCGGTGTGGTAAGCATTGATACCCGATATCCTTGTGGCTCGGAGTCCCAATGACACCAGTTGGTCTTCTACTTGCTGACTGAGAGGTCCTACCAGGATTGCTTGGGTGACACTGTCTGTGTGCGCTGACGCCAACCTTCGGATTTCATCGAAAAGGACAGAGTCCATGCCTGCCTGGGCCACCAGTATGACCGGGCCGTCAAACGGATGACGAGTAAGGGCTAGAGCAGCGAGCGCATCCAGGGGATTGTTGACATCAGCCAGGATTATTCCTCGTGAACCTCGTCCGAAGACGAACTGCGAGACTGCGACATTGACCTCCAAAGGTGTCCTTCCCGGTATTCTGGTGGTGTTGGGAGAGTCCAGCGTGAGAATCATCACTTGCACAACTCCTTAGAGCAGAGGATGGATTTGCAGAATGTGAGAACCCTAGGTACGCTATCTCTCGTATTCCCGGCAATAGCATGATTTATGCAAAAGGGGTTCGCATATTCGCGAACCCCTGCCACTTCCCATATGTTGACGTGTCTCTCGAGAAAAGCTTATTGCTCTTGCTCTTGTTTCAGTTTCTCGATTACCTGCTGGCTGATGGCTGCAGGGACTTCTTCATAGTGGGAGAATTCCATTGTGAATGAACCACGCCCGGCAGTAATCGAGCGGAGGTCTATGGCGTACCTAAACATTTCTGCCATAGGCGCTTGGGCCTTAATAACCTGGTTGCCGTCATGGGGTTCCATTCCCATGATTCTTCCTCTCCGCTTGTTCAGGTCGCCCATTACGTCACCCATTTGGTACTCAGGCACTGTGACTTCTACGTTCATAATAGGCTCGAGCAAAATAGGAGATGCCTCCATGACGCCTTTCTTAAGAGCCATAGATGAAGCTATCTTAAACGCCATTTCAGAGGAGTCTACAGGGTGGTATGAACCGTCATAGAGACTGACTCTCAGGTCAACTAACGGATAGCCTGCCAGCACACCTTCAACAAGCGTTTCTCTTACGCCTTTCTCAACTGCAGGTATATACTGTCTTGGGACAGCGCCTCCGAATATCTTGTCTTCAAACTCGAAATCGCTTCCCGGAGGCAGAGGTGAGATTTCAAGGAACACGTGACCGTACTGACCGCGCCCGCCGGTCTGTTTCTTATGCTTGCCCTCGACTTTGGCAGTCCCCCTCACCGTCTCACGATAAGGTATCCTGGGTGTCTCAAGGATTACTTCAGCCCCGAACTTCCGCTTTAGTTTGTCTGCAGTGACTTCCAGGTGGACTTCGCCCATGCCCTCTACAATAGTCTCAGCAGTCTCTGCGTCGCGACGCACTGAGATTGTCGGGTCTTCTTCGGTAAGGCGGGCGAGACCCGTACCGATCTTATCTTCGTCACCTTTTGCCTTCGGCTTCATTGCCATTGCAAGCGTGGGCTTGGGGAAATCTATACCTGGCAATACAACGGGATTAGCCTTGTCACAGAGTGTGTGGCCTGAGGCGGTTACTCCGAGTTTTGCCACTGCACCAATATCTCCCGCGCATATCTGGCCTACGGGCTCCTGTTGCTTTCCTCTCATGAAAAAGAGCTGTCCGATTCTTTCCGTGGCATCTTCATTGCTGTTATAGACTTGCGCATCTGAACGAATGGTGCCGGAGAACACTCGAAATAGGCTTATCTTGCCGACGAACGGGTCAGCAGTGGTCTTGAAAACAAGGGCGGAAAGGGGCGCATCGTCCTTGGTTAGCAGTTCTCTTGTCTCATCAGCCCCGGGCACCTTGCCTTCAATCTTGCTGTGATCCGCAGGTGAGGGAAGATACGACACTATGGAATGGAGCATGGGTTGAATACCGATGTTCTTCAGAGCCGAAACACATACTATAGGATATGTTTTGCCTGCTACTACTCCTTGCCGTAAGCCTCGTCTGATCTCTTCCTCTGTCAGTTGCTCGCCTTCGAGGTACTTCTCAATCAACTCATCATCGTTTTCTACAGCTACTTCAACAAGCTCGTTGTGATATTTCTCAGCGGCTTCTTTTAGGTTCTCAGGGATATCTTGTTCTTCAAACTTGCCGCCCGGGCCGCTGTAGACAATAGCTTTCATCGAGATAAGATCTACAATGCCCCGGAAAGAATCCTGAGAGCCTATGGGAATCTGGATTACAGTGCATTTGGTCCCGAATGCGTTACGCAGAGTATCTACAGTCTTATAGAAGTCAGCGTTCTCTCTGTCGACTTTGGTCACTGCAATCATCCTGGGAAGGGATCTCTCATCTGCAAACTGCCAGACGTTTTCAGTTCCTACTTCCACGCCTGCAGTGGCGCAGACTGCCACAACGGCAGACTCCACGACACGAAGCCCGCTCTTGACCTCCCCGATGAAATCAGCATATCCAGGTGTGTCCACCAGGTTGATTTTGGCGTTTTCCCATTCGCATTGTGCCACTGCAGTCGATATGGTAATCTTACGCTTAATCTCGTCAGGATCGTAGTCAAGCGTGCTGGTGCCTTCATCGACCCTACCGAGTCTTTCAATGGCGTTAGTATCGAACAGCATTGCGTCGCCGAGGCTGGTTTTTCCGGCTCCGCTGTGGGCAATTAGGGCAACATTCCGGATATCTTCAGTCCGGTACCTTCTCAAAAGAATCTCCTCCTTGAAATCCTCTTACGGCGCTTGTATACCTTCACCATTCTACACTTGCTCCATAGCAATTTCAAGGATTCCTTCGCGTCTTCGCGTCCTCGCTTCTGTGTCGCTCTGTACTTCCGTCGCTTCTGGTGTCGCTTCTGTGTTGAGCGACTGTGCTTCGCTTCTGCGCCCCTGGGGCCTTTATGGGCCTGTTTCGTCCATCTGTGATGGTACAGCTCTTTATCTTGTGCCGATTATTATGAGAATACAGCCACACAGTGTGATGGCTAGTTTGGCGAAGGATACACGTTCGACAAGGCTCCACAGACCCAGGGCGCTGACGGCTATCAAGACAACAGGGCCCAGGAGTCCCAGGACTGCATTGATTCTGAGAGCTGCCTCAATTGTGTTTATCCTCAGCATAAGGATGGCAGCTGCTATTTCAACTCCTGCTCCGAGCACACGAAGGTATGACATGAGAACTACCGGATTCTCATGAGGATCCATAACATCACTGCCTTCAAATAGAATAGCCCTCATAACAATGGTATGATGTCTTCTGGGGTTTCTTGCCGATTATTGTTGCGTGCAGTTTTTGTGCGATAGATTGCTTCCCGGCAGGCTAAGGCAAGACTATCTGAATGCCATGTCTTTGCGGTGTCGGGAATTGTTGCAACAAGTATATGCATATGTTATACTTTGGACGTAGAGCCTTCTAGTTATCGTCTATCGTCGCTGCAGGAGTTGTAGGTGGAGAGTGGGGGAACCCACTCTTTCATGTTGTGCAATGGATTTGCGTCATATGTCGTCAACCGCCTTAGCCATGGATAGCGGGCCAAGGAGAGTGGTTCATGGATAGCGACGCGCGGATAGACGCGCGGATGGTGACCCGCGGATACCGGTCCGCGGATAGCGACCCACAGATAGCAACCCGCGGATATTGGCCCATGGATGGCGACCCGCGGACAGCGGCTAGGGAGTATATGCCGAGTAGGTTGTGGCTTCAAGTTGCTGCCTGGTGTGTAGGGAGGAAGATGCGGTGAGGCCGAAAGAAGTGGAAGACCTGGTAAGCGCGATGCTTGATGAGATAGTGGAAGGCAAAGACATCGAAATCGTAGACGTCATGTTCGATAAAGAAGGGGGACACTGGTTTCTCAGGGTTTACATTGATTGCCCGGACGGGGTCTCCATGGATGATTGCACGTACATCAATGAGACGCTAGGGAAGAAGCTGGATGATCTTGATCCGATTCCCCACAGCTATGTCTTGGAGGTGTCGTCCTCCGGGGAAAAGCCCCTTCGTAAAGAATCAGACTACGTTAGGTTTCGTGGCAGACAAGTACTTGTGAATACCTACGTGCCGATAAACGGCAAGAAATCACTGGAAGGCAAACTGCTCGGGCTGGTGGATGATACTATTCAACTGGAAATCCATGGGGAGACTGTGGATATTCCCGTGAGCAGAGTGAGTCAAGCCAGATTAGTTGTGGAAATCTAGGAGCTAGGCGGAAACATAATCGGAGTCAGTGATAATTCGCCTGGGGACGAGGAGGGTTAGGATGAATTTCGAGGTTGTCCAGGCGCTCAAGCAGCTTGAAAAAGAACGGGGAATTCCCAAAGACGCTGTGATCGAGGCGCTGGAGGCTGCCCTTGTCTCAGCATTCAAGAGAAACTATGGGACTTCCCAAAATGTCAAAGTGCAAATTCACTCGGAGACAGGACAAATATCCGTTTTCGCTTATAAATCTGTCGTGGAAGAGCCTTCTGATCCCAGGCTCGAGATATCATTGGAAGAGGCTCAAAAAGTCAATCCCGAGCATCAGGCGGGTGATGTATTTGAGGTGGAGATTACCCCCGGTGAGTTCGGAAGAATTGCAGCTCAAACCGCTAAACAGGTGGTTGTCCAGAAGATCCGTGAGGCGGAGAGAGGGATAATCTATGAGGAGTTTAGCAATAGAGAGGGTGAGGTAGTCACCGGTATTGTGCAGCGGCGCGATGACCGGAACGTGATAGTCGATCTTGGCAGAGTGGAAGCTGTCATGCCCCTTTCTGAGCAAGTATATCGAGAGCCTTATTCCTACGGAGACAGGCTGAAGGTGTACATCCTGGAGGCGCGTAAGACTCCTCGAGGCCCTCAGGTCATAGTGTCACGCAGTCACCCGGCGCTCCTGAAGCGACTGCTGGAGCTGGAGGTGCCTGAGATACATGAAGGACTTGTGGAGATCAAGGGTATTGCGAGAGAAGCAGGGAACAGATCTAAGGTGTCAGTACTTTCCTATGATCCGAATGTCGATGCGGTCGGTGCTTGTGTGGGTCCGCGTGGTATGAGGATCCAAAGGATTGTCTCTGAGCTGAAAGGTGAAAAGGTCGATGTTATTCAATGGCATAACGACCCGGGGATATACGTTTCCAACGCCCTGAGTCAGGCAAGGGTTATCCTTACCAGGGTAGACGAGGATAGTCACATAGCAAGAGCTATTGTTCCTGATAATCAGTTGTCCCTGGCAATTGGCAAGGAAGGCCAGAACGCACGCTTAGCTGCCAAGCTAACCGGCTGGA
>JAAZEW010000396.1 GCA_012512055.1 Bacillota bacterium
GTCCCAAGGCTGGCCAGGGCCTAACTGCAGCGGGCATTAGCGTTTACCGCTCCCGGGGTGGTACAGTACAGGAAAACCTGGCGGCCCTAAAGGCCGGGGAACTGGAAAAGATGGGTAACCCCACCGTCGCTGGCCGCTTTGGCAGCCAGGGCTAAGGGGCCGGCTCTTTCCCGGTCTCCTTTGGTGCCGAGGGGTTCTACCCAACCTGTATCCATCTGGCCCTGTCGGAAGAAAAAATTGATATTCATGGGGAGGTTTGAAGATGAAAGTTGCCGTATCCACAGCAGAAGGCATGGTTGCTGAACACTTTGGACGCTGCCCCCAATACACACTTTTTACCGTGGAAGATGGGGAAATAACCTGTGAAGAGCTCATCGATAATCCGGGGCATGAGCCGGGCTTTCTCCCCCGTTACCTATCCCAAAGGGGAGTTACCTGTATAATAGCCGGGGGGATGGGCCCCCGGGCCCGGGACCTATTTGCCCAAAGGAAGATAGAGACGGTTACCGGTGTGGCCGGCCCTGTCCGGGATGTGGTTACCAGTTACCTAAAGGGGACCCTGCGGCTGGGAGAGGATATGTGCCACCACGTGGATGGCAGGCACGAATGTTAAATAAGGGAAATGGCGGTGAATTTCTATGCAAATAGCAGTGGCCAGCGGTAAGGGCGGGACGGGTAAAACCACCATCGCCACCAACCTGGCCCTCTCCTTGGCTCCGGAAGGGCCCCTCCAGTTTCTAGATTGCGATGTGGAAGAACCCAACGCCCACCTTTTTTTGCACCCCACCCTAGGGGAAGAAGAAGCGGTGAATATGCCTGTGCCGGTGGTGGATGAAGGCAAGTGTACAGCCTGTGGCCGCTGTGCCGAGGTCTGTGCCTTTAATGCCATTGCGGTCCTGGCGGGCCATGTCCTCACCTTTTCCGAACTCTGCCACGGCTGTGGAGGCTGTGTCCGGCTCTGCCCGGAAAAGGCCCTGGAGGAGGAAGCAAAGGAGATTGGTATAATTCAAAGGGGCAACAGGGGCAATATAGCCTTTGTCCACGGGAAGCTGAAGATAGGTTCCGCCCTGGCTCCACCCATAGTGGAGGCCGTGCGGGAGCAGGCCCGGCGGGATGGGCTTGTCATCATAGATGCCTCCCCGGGAACCTCTTGCCCCGTTGTGGCGGCGGTTAAAGACGTGGACTACTGCCTCCTGGTGACAGAACCCACCCCCTTTGGCCTCCACGACCTGGACCTGGCCGTACAGATGTTGGCAAAGTTGGGGCTACCGGCGGGGGTTATCCTCAACCGGGCCGGTGAGGGGGATGAAATGATAGAAGAATATTGCCGGGAAAAGGGCCTGCCCCTACACCTAAAGATCCCCTTCGATAGGCGCTATGCCGCCCTCTATGCCCGGGGCTCCTCCCTGGTCCAAGAATACCCCCACTGGCGGGGGGCCTTCCGGGATCTAATGGAGGATATTGAGGGGAGGGTGGGGAAATGAAGGAACTTTTGGTAATAAGTGGCAAGGGCGGTACGGGGAAGACCACAATTATGGGTTCCCTGGCGGTGCTGGCCCCAAACAAGGTCTTGGCCGATTGTGACGTGGATGCCGCCGACCTGCACCTTCTGCTACAA
>JAAZEW010000005.1 GCA_012512055.1 Bacillota bacterium
ACATATTCCGGGCCATAGTCGGGAACGTAAGACTCGGGAACATGAAACTCGGGAACGAAGAACTCGTTGAATCCTGTTTACCTTGCCGGGGTACATACAATAACCACCTCTCGAAAGCATTAGGCCGTCTTGTTAGAGCAATTGGGCCTGCGGCCGCCCTTCAAAGGAATAAGCCCCTTCTTCAGGAGGGGCGCATGTCATCTCCCTTAAGAGAACGCCGCCGGGCCACCGGTTCTCACGAATATTGTGGGTTTATGGCAATACCTGTTGTTTATTCTGCACATAGATCCTTTCTTCCTTCTTCAGAAGACGGAACTTCGGCCTTTCCATAATATGCCCACAATGGATTTGGCTTACACACAATCAGAGCTTCCAGCCCAATAAGTTCCATGTGTTTAGAAACCAGGCTAGTGCGATTTCTGCAATAATGCAAAGCCAGGGGAGAATACGGGCAGCAAATACCTGATGTCGTCTGCGGTTTGCGAGTCGCGGACGCAACCTTTTGGAATTCGTTGTCGTCCTAATCGTCTGATACGCCAAAGCCACTGCAAGGACAATCCCTACGAGAGGTAAAGCCAGGGCTGCTTTTGTAATCCGCGGTATGGAAGTAGTCAACTCCCAGTCAGCAACCATAAGTAGCGAACCGGCGATACCAAAAACAGCAGCTAAATTCACCAGGCCTAGAATAGCTGCAAGGCCAGTCACTTTGCGCCCGATAAGCCATGCAAATACAGCCCACATGAACACGGAGATTACCGATGCAAGAAGGACCATTGCGAATGAAGTCGTCTCATAGAATCTAAGCCTATCGAAGGACCATGAACCGATATACATGCGCGAGGGCCGATTCCTTCCGAGGAAAGTCTGCCACTCATCAAACACCATAAGGTCATCGCTTGTCAGGTCACGGTAAAGCGCATATCCCTTCTGCTCAGGAGCCCATGTCGTCTCGGGCAGTCCACTTCCTGCAGGAAATGCTAAAGTCAGTCTACCGTCCCCGTTGGTGGTTATACGAAACTGACTCAGTAAGGATATGGCCTTGTCAGCGGTGGCCAGAGGGTTCCGGGTCATGCGGTATGCACCTTGAAAATCCCTGGGATCCACTGCCTGCTGATGGGGGAGTTCGTCGGCCTCACGAGCGTAGGGCCCACTTGCCTCACGAGCGGGAAAGAATATGTCGAAAAGCTTCTTAATGAGTTCGTCATTGAGGCGTGCGGCTCCGATCCCATTGCCTGACACAAACAACCCAAAGCCCTCGTCAGGCGCAAGCAGGAGCTGGGAAGAGAACTGCCATATGTCGCCTCCGTGGTGGACTATGCGGTGTCCGTTACGCCTGCCCATAAACCACGAATATCCGATGCCCGGTACCAGAGGGTTATTAGTAAACTGCTGAGTTTGCATGGCCTCACTGTACTCTGCACCGAGCACACGGCCAGTATCAAGCCGGCTGTCCGGCAAGTTGGCCAAGATGAACTTGGCCATGTCTGCACCAGTGGTCATCAACATCCCTGATGGCATTACATTTATGTGCACATAAGGCACCTTTTTATACTCGCCGCTTTGCCACTGATAACTCGATGACAGCATCTCTTCCATGTGAGGCGTCAGCTCGAAGCTGCTGTCATTCATACCCAGATGAGCCAGGATATTCTCCTGGATGTACCGGGCAAACGGTATCCCGCCTGCGCATTCCACTATATACCCTGCAAGCGCCATTCCGTGGTTGCTGTATTGAAGTAGCTGCCCGGACGGCCGCACCCGAGGTGGAAGCTCATCAGCCAGATATTGGCCTAGTTCCGGATACACGTCTTGTCCAAATTCCGACGTGCCAAGATTCCTTTCATCAAAACCTGCAGTGTGAGTCAGAAGATGACGCAAGGTAATCGGTTGAGGATAAGTGTCCGGGATCTTGAACCCTTCAATGTACGTGTTAACATCTTCATCCAGGTCAAGAATACCGCCTTCCACAAGTTGCATCACAGCCATTCCTGTGAAGACTTTAGAGACGGAGCCTGCGCGAAACACTGTCGTGAAAGGATCAACCTCCTTGCCGGATTCTATGTCAGAATATCCGAATCCACGCATGGTCAGGACTTCGCCATCTTTCACTGCAACGAAGACAACGCCGGGAACATGCAGTCGAGTCATTGCAGGCGGCAGGAATTCGTCGAGAAACTTGTCCAAATCTTGATAAGAAGCAGAAGCAGGTCCCGCGCCCGAATCGCGACTTGGACCGGTTCTTACGTCTGCGACAGCTCTGATTGGCCATAACACAACTATGAACATGAAGAAGGCAACAAGCGCAGACACTGTCTTTTTCACACGCAAACCTCCAGCAATCCAGGGAAGGAATGATGTTCTTCACCCTTTCGCCTCATCCGGCAGATCTCCTGCTCACGCCGGACTATTACCTGTCGGGTGTATCTTTCGAAATGCAGTAGATACGACTTGTTTGACGTAATGATAGTAAGAAGGATATCATAGACATTGTTATTGTTATCGAAGAAAAGGTGGCTACTGCATGATCAAGAGGATCAATGCTCTTTTCGGCGCGCAAGACATGACAGAGGGGAAGCCGATGTCTGCCTTGCTGAGGTTCTCCATCCCTTTGCTCATCGGCAACTTTGCACAGCAGATGTACAGTACGGTGGATTCTGTCATCGTAGGTCGTTACGTAGGCGACAAGGCTCTCTCAGCGATCGGGACAACTCTTCCAATTATTAACCTACTCCTTGTGCTCCTCATGGCGATCTCTACAGGCGCAGGAATTATGGTGGCACAGTACTATGGGGCCAAGGATAAGGAATCGCTCTCGCGTTCAATCGGCAATGCGCTGACTTTGGTCTTCATATCTTCACTTTTGGTTATGGCGATCGGCATACCCCTGGCAGGTTCGCTATTGAGGCTCACGAAAACGCCTGTGGAAACATTTGATATGGCCCGCTCTTACCTTACTATTATCCTTTGGGGAGCTTTGGGTCTCGGATTCTATAACATAGTATCAGGAATCCTGCGTGGACTGGGCAACTCTGTGTTCCCATTACTAACCTTACTGCTCACCTCATGTCTTAACGTGATCTTGGACATCTGGTTTGTGGCCGGCCTTGACATGGGGGTTACAGGCGCGGCCTGGGCAACAATCGTTTCAGTAGCCGTCTCTGCAGTGGTATGCATCGTCAGACTGTACAGAATGAGCGATGTAGTGCGGATAGATGCCGAGAATCTGATCCCTTCTAAGAAACTGACCGGCCAATTATTGCGGTTAGGGTTGCCTGCAGGCATTACGCAAGCTATCTTCTCAATGTCCATGGTATTCGTGCAAGCACTGGCCAATAGCATGGGTTATCAGGTGGTGACGTGCACCACAGCGGTCATGCGGATTGACGGCTTCGCAATGATGCCCAACTTCACTTTCGGCATGGCTATTGCCACCTTTGTCGGCCAGAACATTGGGGCGGAGAGAATGGACCGCGTCAGCCAGGGGTCAAGGGACATGCTAAAAGTAAGTTTGGCTACGTCATTCGTGCTAGTGGCCTCACTGTCGATATTCGGCAAGTACCTGATAAGCATGTTCACTACCACAGAAGACATCATCAACCTCGGCGTAAGACAGATCCGCATATTAGCGGCCGGGTACGTAGCCATGGCGATCACCCAGGTTTACGGCGGCATCATGCGCGGCGCCGGAGACACCATGCCCTCCATGTGGATTTCTATGTTCTCCACTGTCGTAATACGTGTACCCCTTGCGTATCTCTGGGCATGGCTCACGAGGAGCCCAACGCACCCTCAAGGATCGCCTGACGCGCTGTTCTTCGCGCTTCTCATAAGCTGGGTCATTGGGGCTGTCTCCACGTACCTTTGGTACCGCCGAGGAACCTGGAAAAGTAGGTCCCTCATCCCATCTTCGGCTTCGGCGTCCTTGACGGCATAAGACGCTATGAGCCATTTTCGCTGTAACAGAAGCCCATAATAACGCGGGTTTAGAAGCCACCTGAAAATTAGTTTCCCCAATGGAGAAGGCCTGTTTTAGGGCATAAAAATGAAGGCAACCGGCCCGATGTGTCGAATATTGTAGAGGAAATAACCTATGAGATATTGCCGGGGTTTATTAAGGGCGCCTGTTTTCGTCCATAGGTGATTCAAAACACCCTTTTGGCAGCTATCTAACTAGGTGGGGCCACTTCACTATCGTGGGGAAGGCGCTTTTTTCCAGATTCAGGGGCTGCCATGCATGAAAAAAGGGCTACAGCGCAAATAGCTTAAGGACAAAAGAAATCTTGAATCCATTATCATTATTATGATAGAATAAATGCATCGTTAATGATAGGTGGTGGGTTTTTTGCCTATAATCAAACCAATTTCCGACCTGCGAAATAACTTTAATCAGATCTCAGAAATTTGTCATAAGGAAAGAGAACCTGTCTTTATCACTAAGAATGGTGAAGGCGACATGGTAGTTATGAGTCTGGCTCTATATGAACAACAACAAGCTCAACTGGAATTATATCAAAAGTTGAGTGAAGCTGAAGCTCAAAGTCTTGCCGGAGTACCTACAATATCACACAAAGACTTGATGAAGAAACTGAAGGTAGATTGAATGAGCATGAAACATGAAATCCGCTACCTTCCGGCGGCCGAACAAGATATGGTTGATATTCTTGAATACATCAGAAGAGACAACCCAAGTGCAGCCGTCAAGCTTATCAATGAAATAGACGAGACTATTTCAAAACTTGAAGACTTCCCGCATATGGGGGCAATTCCAAAAGATTTGCGCTTAAGGAGTCTAAACTACCGAATGCTCATAATTGATGACTATCTAGTTTTTTATGTCGTCAAGGACTGCATTGTGGAAATCCGACGAATCCTTCACGGCAAGAGAAAATACGCTTTTCTCTTATGAGGCTTCCCTAATCCTCTCAGCGTAAACATGAAATAGCTTCCACCTTATCTTCTCGAACATGTGACATAAGTAGGCGGTTGATGGTAATTACGTCAGGAAAGGTAAGCGTTGCGCATGTACATACTAATTGGTAAGCTGGATAAAGGAAAGCAGTAAGCTGCATAAGAAGCATAAGCAAAAATAGTGAGGCGATATGGATGGCGAAAAGACTGACTCGCGAGGAAGTGCCTGTCGAAGAGACATGGCGGCTGGAGGACCTTTTCCCGACCATAGAAGACTGGGAAGCTGCTCTCAGAGAAGCTGATTCTGAAACTGCCGGGGTCACCCGCTACAGCGGCAGGCTCGGTGAAGGGCCCGGCACGCTGCTGGAGTGTCTGGAAGCAGCGGAAAATCTCCTGCGAAAATTCTACCATGCGAACACGTACGCTATGCTGCTTCTGTCGGGAGATGGAACCAATCCTGCCAATCAGGCAATTGCAGGGCGGGCTGCTGCTGCAATGGCCCGTGTTCAAGCCGGCCTATCCTTCATTGAACCTGAAATCCTGGAACTCCCCGACGGAACCATAGAGCGATACCTCGCAGCAGAACCGGGCCTTCAGTCGTTTAGGCGCAACTTGGAGACGATTCTCGGCAACAAGCCTTATGTTCTGTCCCGGGAAGCTGAGAAAATCCTGGCTTCTTTAGGCGAGATCATGAAAGCTCCTCACATGCTCTATAATCGAACCAAAAGCTCGGACATGCGCTTTGAACCGGTCACTGATTCAACCGGACGAGAAGTGCCTGTTTCGTTTGCTACATACGAAGTGATGTTGGAGAAATCACCTGATGTGACCTTACGCAGAAATGCGTTTCTATCATTCACCCGCGGCATCTCTGCATATCAGAACGTTCTCGGCGGGACATTTGGAACTGAGATTAAGAAGAATGTCGTGCTTGCAAAAACCCGGGGATTTGAATCAACAACCCACATGTTCTTGCACTATCAGGAAAGCTCAATGAAAGCTTATACTAATCTGTTGGACATGATCCAAAAAGAGATCGCGCCTCACATGCGTAGATACGTTGAACTCCGCAAGAGAGTGCTGGGACTGGATAAGATCATGTACTGCGATATTGAAGCCCCGCTCGATCCGGAATTCGACCCTGAGTTATCCTTTGAAGAAGCCGGGAAGCGGATCACGGAAGCTGCCCGGGTCATGGGTCAAGAGTACACCGATATTGTCAGCACCGCGTTGTCAGATAGATGGATCGATCGCGTCGACAACATCGGCAAGGCTACAGGCGCTTTCTGCGCAAGCGCCTATGATGCGCACCCCTATATCCTCACCACATGGGGCAATGCCGCCCGCTCCATGTTCACTCTCGCACACGAACTGGGCCACGCAGTGGCGGGGGTATTCACCGCGAGGAATCAACGCTTCAGCAACACCCGTATGTCCAGGTTCATAGTGGAAGGCCCGTCAACCTTTAACGAAATGCTCCTGGCCAGGCATGTGCTGTCTGAGAGTAATGACCTTCCCATGCGTCGCTGGGTCATCATGCAGGTCCTCAGCACTTACTACCACGATTACGTCAGACACATGCTCGAAGCCGAGCTATTGAAACGCATATACGCCCTTGCTGAGGCGGGAACGCCGATAACGGCTTCAGTGCTCTCAGCGACTCAGGGAGACATCCTTGGCAAGTTCTGGAACGGACTGGTTGAGATAGACGAAGGCGCGTCTCTGACATGGATGCGTCAGCCCCACTACTACATGGGACTCTATCCCTACACATACTCTGCAGGATTGACTTGCTCGACACTGATGGCACAAGCCATTGATGAAGAAGGGCAACCTGCAGTAGACAGGTGGCTTGAAGTATTGAAAGCCGGAGGCTCCGTGAAACCCCTTGAGTTGATGCACCGGGCAGGTATTGACCTTGAGGATCCTGCCACCATCAGGAAGGCAGTGGACTATGTAGGCCGGCTTGTTGATGAAGTAGAAAAATCATTCTGAGTAGATCGCCATAAGTAATCGCTAGCTCTAGAAAGTCTACGTACTGTGCGGGTTGCATTGCTATGGTTAGTCCGACGGAACTAAGGGAACCACCGGGATCTGGGGTTCGTCTGAACCTGATTCGGATCCTTCAGGCGGCACTAGAGGAACCACGGGCCACTCCGGTTCATCCGAGTCTGATCCTGACCCCTCCGGCGGGACCAGCGGCACAACCGGCCACTTAGGTTCACTGTCGTCCGGTTTGGATTCCTCAGGAGGCACAAGTGGCACTACCGGGATCACGGGTTCAGTTGGAACGAAGCTCAGAGTGTAAGAAACATCCACTACTCCGTGGGATTCATACTGTGATTGCCCTAGGCCATGTGGGTCTGTTTG